>NZ_JCAXDO010000001.1:0-490921 GCF_059740205.1 Serratia sp. LTN-2
CCTGTTAGGGCGCGGCTGGTAACAGAGCCTTATAGGCGCATATGAAAAACCTCCGGCTATGCCGGAGGATATTTATTATGGCCGTTGCGCCGGCGGCAGTGCGGTGAAAAAGTAGGACTAGCTCTGGCTTAATTGATTGAAAAGATAGTCAAAGACTAAACGCACGCGCGTAGGGCAGGCGTGTTGATGCGTATGATAGAGGTTGACCGGCCAGGGCGGCGGGGCGTCGCCCGGCAGAACGGCTACCAGCTCACCCGCGGCGAGGTGTTTTTCAACCAAATATCCGGCCAGTTGGCCAAAGCCTAAACCGGCGAGCACCGCTTTACGTTCTATATCGGGCGTGTCGGTGACGAAGGCGGCGGACTTCGGGTAGAGATAACGTTTTTGGCTAAATTCCCAGGGCCAGTAGCGCCCTGTTTTGCGGTTCACCAGCGCGACAATAGGCAGATGGGCGAGTTGGTCTATCTGCTCCGGCGGCGGCAGGCGAACGAGCAGCGTCGGCGAGGCAACCAGATGGAAAGGCATGGTTCGGGGCTGGCGAACGATACAGGTTTGGTCATGCAGAAAGCCGATGCGAATGCCGATATCAATTCTTTCATCGACCAGATCGCTGTGGATGTTCGACAGGTGGAATTCGAGCGTAATCGCAGGATATAAACGCGCGAACTCTGCCAGTATCGGCATGACGACCTCGCTGCCATAGGTGTGCGGCGCCGTGATGCGCACCACGCCGGTGAGATCTTCCGCCTCTTTCCCTTTCGCCTGAAACAGCTTGTTAAACTGATCTATCGCCGCTTTGGCTTGCTCAGCAAAGCCGAGGCCGAAATCCGTGATTTTTACGTTTCTGGTGTTGCGGTGGAACAGCTGTTCACCGAGCAACGACTCCAATTCTTTGATAGCACGGGTGACTTTCTGTGGGGAAATGCCGAGCCTGGTCGCTGCGCGTTTAAAGTTCATCTCCTCAGCGGCGCAGCAGAAAATGCGCAAGGCTTCTTGTCTGTTTTGCACTCTCGCCTCTTTGTTCCAAAAAATGGAATTCTAAAAGCATAACACTTCCATTTACTGATGGTAAACGGCGGATAAAGTATTCGTACTGACCAACAGAAGAGGAACGAGAGATGAACCGTATTTCAGGCAAAGTGGTGGTGATTACCGGCGCCAGCAGCGGGCTGGGCGAAGCGACCGCAAAACATTTGGCGGCGCAGGGGGCGACGGTGGTGGTGGCGGCGCGCAGGAAAGATCGTCTTGATGCGCTGGTTCGGCAAATCGTTGGCGACGGCGGCACCGCGTTGGCGCTGCCGGTGGATGTAACTAAGCGTCAGGAGGTCGAAGCGATGATCGCCCAGGCCGTCAGGCAGTTTGGCAAAATTGATGTCTTGGTCAACAACGCGGGGCTGATGGCGATCGCACCGCTGAGCGCCGTAAAGGTCGATGAATGGGAACGGATGATCGATATCAATGTGAAAGGCGTGCTGTACGGCATCGCGGCCACCTTGCCGCTGTTCGAAAAGCAGCAATTCGGTCATTACATTACCATTTCCTCCATTGCCGGCAAGAAGGTGTTCAGCCCCGGCGGCACGGTCTATAGCGGCACCAAATTCGCAGTCAGCGCGATCGCCGAAGGTTTGCGCCACGAAGTCGGCGGCAAGATCAGAACCACGACGATCGCCCCCGGCCTGATCGACACCGAATTGAAACAGGGCAGTTCGCACGCGGAAAGTTTGCAGGCCGTCGGCGAACTCTACCAGAGCCAGGCAATTTCCGCCGATGCCATCGCACGCGCTATCGCCTATGCGATCGAGCAGCCTTCGGACGTGGATGTGAGTGAGATTGTCATCAGGCCGACCGTGCAGGAATTTTAAATCGCCAGAGGCACCTCCTGGGCTTTTAGCCGTATTTTCTTATCGTTACGAGGTATTCTATGCGTCGCAATCTGCTTATTGGCGCCTTTTTCGCCGCTTTTTCTGCCGCTGCAATGGCCGCGGCGCCTTTTTCTAAAACAGACAATCCCGGGTTCTACCGGATCATGCTGGGTAATCTGGAAGTGACGGCCCTGTCTGACGGCATCAGCCCCATGCCCGCCGATAAAATCTTGATCAACACCCGGCCGCAGCAGCTTGAAGCGGCAATGGCGGCCAACAACCTGTCGCTGCCGTTGCCGACCTCGGTGAATGCCTACCTGATCAACACCGGAAGCAAGCTGGTTCTGGTCGATGCCGGCACCGGCGTGCTGCATGGCGACACGCTGGGCAACATGATGAAAAACCTGAACGCTTCCGGCTATCAGGCGGAGCAGGTGGATGAGATTTATTTAACGCACCTGCATCCCGACCATGTGGGAGGCTTGATGGCGGACAAGCGTCTTGCCTTCCCGAATGCCACCGTTTGGGTGGAAAAAGACGAAGTCGCTTTTTGGCTGAGCGAAGAGAAAAAACGGCAGGCGGAAGAGAAAGATAAACGTTTCTTCGATGCCGCCATCGCCTCATTACAGCCTTATGTCACGGCGGGAAAACTGAAAACCTTCGAAGGCAATCAGGCACTCACCCCGGGCATTTCGGCTATCGATACGCGTGGGCACACGCCAGGGCACAGCGTGTTCGCCGTCGAAAGCAAAGGGAAAAAGATGGTGATTTTGGGGGATATGATCCACGTTGCCTCGGTGCAGTTTCCCGATCCGAATGTCGCCATCGCCTATGATATCGATGTCCCTGCCGCCGTAGCGCAGCGCAAGCGGCTGTTCGATGACCTTGCGCAGCAAAGGGCGCTGGTCGCAGGGGCGCATCTGTCCTTCCCGGGCCTTGGCTACATCAATAAAAAGGGGACGGGTTATGACTGGCAGCCGCTGAACTATGGCGCGCTTAATCAACATTAATCGGCATAAGCGTGAGGCAATAAGGCAGGAGAACAATGTGAGGGGGCCAGGCGGCCCCTTTTCTTGATGTTCAGAAAGCCGCTTCCCTGCAGGGCGAAGGGCTTTCACGCGGTACGTAGTGTGTTATTTTGGCCGGCGTGGATAATCAGGAATCGGGTACAAGGTGATGGGAAATTCGGCATTTATGCATCGTTTTGCTGCATTGGGCGGGCTTGAACTGCTCGTCGCGGACTTTTCAGACCATCGATTTGGCGTGCATTGGCATGATACCTGGTCGATTGGCGTTGTCCTGCGCGGCGCTAATAACAACAGCGCCAAAGGCGATGCCGACGGTATCGTCAGCCGTGGGCAAGTCAGCCTCATCGCGCCGGGGCAGATGCATGCCGGGACAGTGCTGGGTGATGAGGGATGCCATTATTTCATGTTTTATCCCAGCCACGAGATGCTGCTGGACGCGGCGGAAAACATGGAGATGCCTCTGCCACCGGCGGTGAAGGGGAAGCATATCGACCATGCGCCTTTCGCCAACCGATTGTGTGAGGCCGCCGCGGTGCTGACCGCAGCGCAATCCAGCCATTTTGACCGCGAGGTGGCCTGGAGCCACTGCGTGGCGGATCTGCTTCAGGTGTGTTCACCGCGGCGAGCGCCATTGGCAGGCACCGGCCTCACGCCGGGTTTGCGCAGAGCGAAAGAGTATCTGCACGATAACCCGGCGCGGGAAGTGCGTCTGGAGACGCTGGCGCAGGCCGTCGGCATGTCTAAGTTCCACCTTTGCCGTCAGTTTTCGGCGCAATTCGGTTTATCACCGAACCGTTATCAGCGGCAACTCAGATTACAACAGGCCAAGAGCTTGCTATCCCGAGGCGGCGACATCGCGGAAATCGCCAGCGCCTGCGGATTTGCCGATCAATCGCACATGGGAAGGGTGTTTAAGTCGACTTACGGCGTCACACCGTGCAGCTATCGCGACCGATGCAGTTGAGCAATATCATTCTATCTCGCCGACGCAAAGGGACTGACAATGCGCCTTTTTGACGACGAGAGAAACCATGTTCATCGATATTTCCACGCTGGGTTTATTTGCTCTTTCAGCCGCCGCGTTAACGCTTATCCCTGGCGCCGACATGCTTTGCGCACTGTCTAATGCCATAAGCCAGGGAACGAAAGCGGGGCTGGTTACCGTATTGGGCGCGGTCACCGGGGTGACGTGCCACATCGGCCTTGCCATTGCCGGCGTTACGGCGCTAATTGCCTCTTCGCCCGTGTTGTACGAGTGCTTTGTCGTTGGCGGCGCGCTTTATATCCTGTGGGTTGGCTTTGGCATTTTTAACAGCAAAAACGCTGTCAGCCTGCAAAACAACCGTGAACGAAAAAGCCTTAATAAACTTTATTCGCAGGGGCTACTGACCAATTTGCTGAATCCTAAAGCCATCATCTTTACTCTGGCGTTTATCCCGCAGTTTATTCGAGTGGAAGCCGGCATGCCGGGCATGCAGATGCTGATATTAGGCATTGAACTCATTGTTATTATGTTTCTTATTGAGATACCTCTGGTTTTTTTGGCGGGTAAAATTGCACTGAGCATTCAACTGCGTCCGACTGTCGGCATCTATGTGAATAAATTTTTTGGCGGCGTCATTCTGTTATTGGCCATTGCCATTCTGGCCGCGCGTTTATTCTAAAAGTTCAAATTCGCTTTTGACAAAGTTGTTCGATCGATAAGGTTTTATGTTCGCCCCGCTATGCTGCACGGCGAGCCATTACCGTAATATTCTCCCGAGTTTCACTGACACTGAGGAGAATGACTAATGAAACGCTTTGAAAATAAAGTTGCCCTGGTGACGGGCAGTTCAAAGGGAATTGGCGCAGCTATTGCTAAACGCCTGGCGGCGGAAGGCGCCGTGGTTTTCATTAACTATTCCCGCGGGCGTGAAGATGCCAACCGGTTGGTTAAAGAAATCAATGAGCAGGGCGGCGTCGCTTTTCCGCTGCAGGCCAATGTCGGCATTGAGGCCGAGGTCAACGGCCTGATGCAAAGCATTGTCGAGCAGTATGGTCGCCTGGATGTACTGGTCAATAACGCCGGGGTGTATGCCACCAATAGCCTGGAGGCATTCAGCGACGCGGAATATGAAAGACACTTCAATTTAAATGTCAAAGGGCTGATTTATTGCTGCAAGGCGGCGGTCGCCGCCATGCCTGAATCGGGCGGCAGCATCGTCAATATCAGCTCCAGCGTGACGTCGTTTACGCCGGCCAATTCGCTGGTTTATACCGCTTCAAAGGCCGCGGTGGATTCTATCACCAAGACGCTGGCCAACGAGCTGGGCGGGCGCAAGATCCGGGTCAATGCGGTCAACCCTGGCTTGGTCATCACGGAAGGCGTGCATGACAGCGGCTTTTTCGACGCCGATTTTAAAACGCACATCGAATCCATCACCCCGCTGGGGCGCATCGGCACACCGGCGGATATCGCACCGGCCGTGGCCTATCTCGCCTCGGACGAGGCGGGTTGGGTGACCGGCGAAAGCCTGATCGTCGGCGGCGGTTTACATTAATTTTGCTATGAATGGAACAGAGATGACATTAGATAAAGCCTACGGGCCACTGATTAACGGCGTGTTCGAGCTGGATGGCGCGGACATTCATCCCGTCATTTCCCCCTCGACCGGGGAGCGCCTGGCGGATTTGCACTACTGTAACGAACGGGACGTCGAGCGCGCCGTGTTGGCGGCGGAAGCGGCTTTCCCCGCCTGGAAGGCATTAGGGCAGCAGGCCCGCGCCCGCCTGGTGGCGCAGCTGGCGGATGTATTGGAAAGCGACCTGGAAAGAATGGCGCAAATCGACGCGCAGGATGTGGGCCGCTGTATCAGCGAAGTGCGCCGCGATTATCAAACGGCGGTCAGACACTATCGCTATTTCGCTGCGGTGGTCATGGGGCACGAAGACAGCGGCAGAAGCATTGCGGATGGCTACAGCCTGGCGAAACGCGAGCCGCTTGGCGTCTGCGGGCAGATTATCCCCTGGAATGCGCCGGCGATCATGGCGGCGTTCAAGCTGGCGCCGGCGCTGGTGACCGGCAACACGGTGGTGCTGAAGGCCGATGAAAACGCCTCGCTCTCCACGCTGGAGCTGGGCAAGATGATCGCCAACATTTTCCCCGCCGGCGTCGTCAACATCATTACCGGGCTGGGAAGCGTGGCGGGGGCGGCGCTGACCGGCAACCGCAAGGTGCGCAAGCTTTCGTTCACCGGCAGCACGGAGGTGGGCAAGCTGGTGGCCAAGGCCGCCGCGGAGCGGCTGGTGCCCGTTACGCTGGAGCTGGGCGGGAAGAGCCCCAATATTGTGTTCCCGGACATCGAAGAGATGGATGCGGTGGTGGACAACGTGACCTTTGCCGCTATCCACAATAACGGCCAGTCCTGCCTGGCGGGGACCCGGCTGTTCGTTCACGCGGATATTTATGACCGTTTCAGCGCCAAGCTGGTGGCGGCTTTCGAACGGGTGCGCGTCGGTTCACCGCTGGCCGAACACTCCCGGGTCAGCTGCCTGGTTTCCGAGAAACAGGGCGAGCGAGTGCTGGCTTATATTCAGACCGGTCTCGATGAGGGTGCCACCCTGCTGACCGGCGGCAAACGCCGCGCCGTCGCCGGCTGCGAGCACGGCTACTTCATTGAGCCGACGATTTTTGCTGCGGAAAATGGCATGCGCATTTGCCAGGAAGAAATTTTCGGGCCGGTGCTGACGCTGATAAAATGGTCAGACTACGACGAGATGATCGCCCAGGCTAACGACAGCGAATATGGGCTGGCGTCGGGGATCTATACCCGCAGTCTGAAAAACGCCCTGGCGACCGCAGACCGGCTGGAAGCCGGCTCCGTTTGGATCAACCGCTATTCGAATATTACCGATGGCACCGCGTTCGGTGGTTACAAGAACAGCGGGATCGGCCGTGAGTTCTGCAAGGAAACGCTCAATGCCTACACGCAAATAAAAACCATCACGCTGCAGACGGATCTGCCCGCCGCCTGGTTTGCCGAATAAGGATAAGACCGGCACAGGGACGTGCCCCCGTTGGCCGCTTCATGCGGTATGGCTGCCGATGTAACTCCTTGGCGACGCGCCCATGCTTTTCTTGAACGCGGTGCTGAAGGCGCTTTCCGATTCATATCCCAGGTCAAAGGCGATCTGGGATATTTTTTCTTTATTGGCGACCATTCGCTCGATGGCCAGGCTAAAACGCCAGATGCGAATGTATTCGTTGACGCTGTAGCCGGCCAGCTTTCTGAACCGGGTGGTAAAGGCGGTGCGCGACATGCCGGCCACGCCGGCGAGTTCGTCCAGACGCCATTTCCTGCCCGGCTGGTCGTGTATGCTGGTCAGCGCCAGACCGATATTTTTGTCCGCCATGGCGTAAAACCAGCCTTCGCCGCGCCCGAGTGCGCCGGAAGAGAGCAGCACGCGCAGCGCCTGCGTCAAAATGATCTGCAGGAGATGCTCGGTGATGAGCTCGCTGCCCGGGCCGGGTTTTTCTATTTCCGATGAGAGGCGACTCAAGTAATCCTTAATGCCGGCGTTCTCTTCCCGCTGCGTTTTGATCACGATGGGTTCGGGCAGGCTGGTGATAAAACGGAAGGTATCGTTGATCTGAAACACGAACCGGCAACCGACAAAGGAGAAATCGTTCCCGCCGTTGCTGAAGCAGGAGGAGCGGTCTTTCATCACGTGAATTTTTCTTATATCGATGGCCGGCGCGTTAGGCGCATCAAAAATGCTGAATTCGCGACCGCTGGATAAGATCAGCACATCGCCTTGTTCAATCGGGTAACTGTTTGCATCGCCCGCCATGTTAATGAAAAAAGATCCGCGTTTGGCGATATAAATTTTCATCCCGGAATAGCCGGGAAACAGCGCTTTGGTATTGGCGCTCAGGTCGAACGTCACAATTTTCTGGCTGCTGATTTTTAGCCGGGAAACAATATCGGATAACGGATCCATCATTACCTGCTTGTCTGATGCGTTTACTGTAGGGAATAGCCGCTATTTGGCTATCGCAGTGTATTTGGCCCCGCCGAGCGGCGAGGTGAAAGCATTATGGGTGAGGCGAAAGCCGGTGTACAGGCTATCCCGCTGTCCTGTCCGAACGATAAGAAAAAAAGTGCGAACGCGAAAGTTCAGCATCCGGCCGGGTGTTACGATCGTTTTTTTTCATGATGGTGACATAATGACTTCTTACCGCACAAACCGCAGCCAGGTGAGCCTATTGGCTGCGTTGACGATCGCGTTATTTTTTATCTTGTTGAACAGCGGATCTCCCACGCCGTTATATCCCTTATATCAACAAACCTTTGCCCTGAGTAATATCGACCTGACCTTCATTTTCTCTTCCTACGGGTTTGGCGTATTGCTGGCCTTGTTTTTATCACGCAGGCTCACCATCACCGATAACAATGCCCGGTTGCTGGTGGTGGTTTCGCTAGTGTTGGTGGTGGTGCCAACGCTGTGCTTTTCCATGGCTCGCTCTTTGCAGGCGCTGTGTCTTTTCAGGTTTATTTCCGGCTTGGGAGCCGGCACGGCCACGGCCATCATCAATATCTTGTTGATCAAGTTCAGCCGTGGCGACAGCGCCAAACGCGCCGCGCTGCTGGGCAGTATGGCGTTGGTGACCGGCCTGGCGCTCGGGCCGGTGATCGGCAGCGTTTACGCTCAGCTGGCGTTTTACCCGCTCACCGCGCCGCCAATGACCGTTGCCGCGTTGGTTTTACTCTCCGCGATCGCCATCGTTCTGCTTTGGCCGAAGAAAGGATTGCCTGCCCTCGGCGTTGCGGACACGAAAACGGCAGAAAAGGGCGCCGGTTTTAGCCAACCGCTGTTCTATCTGTTGGCGCTGTGCGTGTTTATCTCCTGGTCATACGCTGCGCTGATCCTGTCGCTGGGGCCGACGGCCGCGATACATGTCTTCGGGCTTCAGTCAGCCGCTGATTTTGGCTATATCGCCACCGGGTATTTACTGGTGGCCGGCGTGGTGCAGTTCACGATCCCACGTTTTCTTCAGCCTGAATTTTCTTTAGTGTTGGGGCTGATTGCGCAGGTTTTCTCCATGGTCATGATGACCATGGCGCTCGAGAGCGGTTCTGTGGCCGGTGCGGCGGTGAGCCTGGCGCTGTCCGGCTTCTCGTATGGCGCGGTTTTTGTGGGCGGCGCTATTCTGGTCAACAAGCTCTCACTCGCGGCGCCGGGATGGAACGCGGTATCGAAGTTTTACTTTATCGTCTATTTGTTCAATATCACGCCGCCGGCCGCAGGTTGGCTGGCGGATAACATAGGGGTATTGAGCGCCTTGCTGGCCGCTATTGCCCTTTTTATGGCGATATATATCGCCTTTGCCGCGCTGGCGCTGTGGGCGCTGTTGTTGAGAAAGGCGTGATGGGGGAATGGCTTTACAAAGCCCCCTGGCTTTCCATAAACTTGGCGGCGTGTTTAGACGATGAGCGTTGGCAATTGCCGCATAATAACGGCGGCCCGGCGAGCAATCTGGTTCTGACACGCACATGTTCTACATATGTTCAGGTAAGAGAACGGCCCCATCGGTTTTTGCCGGCGCCCCGGATACCGGCGTCGCAGTGAGGATGGGGTGATGCTGTGCCGGCACCAGTGAAGAGAGCAATATCCGCCTTCACCGGTAGCCTCACGCATAGGTTACTGACCTGTTGATGAATTCTTAGATGGCCCGCCGTCTAACTCATTACAGGATTAACATATTGCGATGCTTACCCTAAATCATTCCCCCGTTTCACCGCGTTTTTTACCGCATTCACTCCCCCTTCAACGGAGCCTTGGCACCGATTTCGCCACTCAGGGTTCGCGAAAGCTTGGCTCGTTGGCCCGCATAAATAACCATTGAGAATCATTTTATGGAATGGAATGTAAACCAAACCAAGCTCTGCCGAGCGCAGATGGTTTCTCTGCCGAAGGCGGAAGTGCATGTGCATCTGGAGGGCTGTTTTGATCCGGAACAGCTCGCGGTCTGGGCGTTATCCTCAGGGATACCGATGCCCAGAAAGCAGGACGAACTGCTGAATTTTAACGGGCTTGCCGATTTTCTCGCGTTCCTCGACTGGTCCTGTGGCCTGGTGAGCAGCCGCGAACGCCTGGCGCAGTTAAGCTACTCCTATGCGCAACGGCTGTCGCAGAATGGCGGACTGTACGCCGATCTTATTTTCAACCCGACCCATTGGAAAGCGTGGCGCGGCAGGCTCGGTGAGATGATCGATGCGATTGACGCCGGTTTGCGCGCGGCCGAAGAAGATGGATTGGCGTCCGTTGGGCTGTGCGTCAGTTTGCTCCGCCAGCAAACGGCCGCCGAGGCCAGTGAGCTGGTGGATTTTTTAACGGCGCTGCGGCACCCCAGAGTGGTCGCGCTGTCCATCGATGGCAATGAGGCCGCTACCAAAGGCAGCGGTACGCGTTTCGCGCAGGCTTTCGCCCGGGCGGGCAGAGCCGGGTTGAAGCGAACCGTGCATGCCGGAGAGTCGAGCGGCGCAGAGGGCGTGCGCGATGCCATCCTGCTGTTGGGGGCCGATCGCATCGATCACGGCGTGCGGGCGATAGATGACCCGGCTGTCGTGGCGCTGTTGGCTGAACGACGGATCCCTATCGGCGTATGCCTGACCTCGAATATCAAACTTGGCGTCTATCCCCGCTACGCAGAACATCCGCTGCGCCGGCTGCGTGACGCCGGGGTCATCACGACCATCAATACCGACGACCCGGTACTATTACAAACCACGCTGGTGGATGAATACCTCATCTGTCAGGACGAATTTGAATTTTCCCCCCATGACATCGTCGATGTGGCCCTCAATTCTTTGGCTGCCAGTTTCGCCAGTGACGAGGCAAAAATGACGTATCGGAAGAAAATGGATTCTTGGGTTGCTTCTCTTAATACAGAAAATGGAGACAAGCGGTGAACGAGAAGAAAATAAAATTATATTTTGATTGCGATACCGGCATTGATGATGCGATGGCTCTGGGCTATTTGCTCGCAGAAGGTGACAAAGTGGATATTCTGGCGATCGGCACGGTTTGCGGCAACGTCGCCGCCGATGCCGGGGCCAGAAATACGCTGGAGCTCGCCCGCCTGGCCGGTTTTCCCGCGATCCCCGTCGCCGTAGGGGAACGAGATTACCTGCGCCATGCATATCTTTGCGATGTGCAGCATATACACGGTGACAACGGCATTGGCGATATCGCGCTGGAAGCCTCACACGCCAAACTGGCGCCGCTGTCGGCCCCTGAAATGCTGGTTAAGTTGGCCAAGGCGCACCCAGGGGAGCTGGATATCTTGGCGACCGGCCCGCTGACCAACATCGCCAAAGCGTTGCAGCTTGAGCCCGCATTGGCGGAGCTGATCGGCACGCTGACAATTATGGGCGGCGCGGCGCTGGCGCCCGGCAACCGAACGCCCGTTGCGGAGGCGAATATTGCCTGCGATCCGGAGGCGGCGGCCATCGTCTTTAAGGCGATGAAGCATATCGTCATGGTGCCGCTGGATGTCACTATGTCGCATACGTTCGAAGAGGCGGATCGGCTCAAACTGCTGTCGGCGGAGAGCCGATTTGCGCAGGCGATAGGGCGAATGCTGGAACGGTATATCCAGTTTTATATCAATACCTACGGCCGCAAAGCCTGTGCGCTGCACGATCCGGTGGCGGCGGTGTTGGCGGTACAGGGTATCGGCGCCTGCCTTGCGCCTAACGTGAAGGTGACGATCGATGATTCTGACGGGCCAGGCCGTGGGCAAACCCTGTGTGACATGCGGGGGCGATATATGGACTATCCGCCGCAGCCTGATGCCAACTGCCATGTGGTGTTAAGCACCGAGCTTAATATGTCCGAGCTGCTGCTTACGAAGCTGTTGTCGTTGGCGTAATTCGTCTCTATCGACAACTTCTGAGTGTATAAGAGGCCTTTCCGGAGGCCTCTGAATGAGCACTGAAGAAGGGGGAAAGAGATCGGGCTGGATTTATCGATCCGCAGGAGTGCGAATCCAAATCGATGGATGCGTTTGGTATTTGTTTAGCGCATGTTGAGTACAGTGTTTCCCCTGTACAGTCTGATTATTGATGCGCTTTTCCGAATTAAGCCGGGCCATAAAGTATTAAGCAATCTTCCTTTTTTATTTTATATATGCGGAACATGTTGTGGAAAATGAAAATTTAACGTTGCATCATGACAATGATGCACGCTCCTTTCTGGAGGGCCAGCTCGATAGATTTAATTCAAAGTTCATGGGATTAAATGCTCACGAGTATGGTGTTTATTATAAAGACGGCGATGAGACAATAATCGCGGGACTTTATGCAGAGTCTTACGGGGCCGTTTTTTACATCCATTATCTTTGGATTGATGAAGCGCAGCGCGGCCGGCGTTTAGGCCACCGTCTGCTGGAAGCTGCAGAGGCTCGTGCCAGACAGTTGGGATGCGCCAGCGTCTCCGTGGACACGTTTAGCTTTCAGGCGCCCAATTTCTACCTGAAACAGGGTTTTCAAATGATTGGCGAGTTGGATTGCGGCAATGAAATAACACGCTCCTATCTGAACAAACAACTGTAATATCTGTTTTTTATAAAAGGAATTCGGTTAACTCACTGAGATCAATGTGTTGTTCTTAATATGAAATATGACGCTTTGGCCGATGTGACGGAGGGCGAGGGAGGTTTCTCCCTCGCCGTGGCGTCAGCGGCTGCGCCGCGACATCACCCGTTTGTCTTTCGGCCGTTCCTGCCAGTCTTCAACCTGGTTATTGAAGTTGTCCGCCAGCAGGTAGGCCGGGGTTTTCGCCAGCCAGTCGGACAACGAAATGTCCTGATAGATACCGTTGTCCATCACGATCAATACCTTCAAATCCTCATCGCCGATGTTCTCGATGTAATGGCCGAAGCCCTGCGGAACGTAGCCGACGTCTGAAGGCGCGTACTCTTCCGTCTGCGCGTGGCCGTGCGAGCTGAACACCGTCATGCGGCCCTTGCCGGAAATATAGTATTGCCATTCGTTGGCATTGGGGTGCCAGTGCAATTCCCGGATCGCGCCGGGTTTCACGATCTCGATGATGCCGGTCATGGTGGTGGAGATGGGGAATTCTTTCGACGACACTAAATGCACGCTGCCGGCGTCATTTTCAAAGAACGGTTTTTGCTTCATTAATTCATAGCGGTGGGTCAGAGGAGCGTTATTTAATCCGCCGTCGTTTTTCGGTAATGGCAAGGCGGGCGGAACGGCGCCGCCGACAATATAAGCCTCGCCCTGTTTGGCCTTGGAAAATACCGCCGCCGGCATGTCGACGCTTTTTTCCAATACCTCTTTCGGCATATGCGCCACCCAATCGGTGATGCTGAAGGTGCCGAATTCGGAGAAGTGCCCGTTATCGAACGCCAGAATAAAATGCGCGCCGTCCGCCAACGCCTGAATGGAATGGCCGTAGCCTTTCGGGAAATACCAGACGTCGCCGGGGCCGAAATCTGCCACCTCACATTTTCCTTCAGGATCGAGGATGGTGATGCGCGCATGGCCTTCCAGCATGAACGCCCATTCGGCGGCGATGGCATGCCAGTGCAGTTCGCGCACGCCGCCCGGCTCCAGCGTCATGTCGACGCCGGCTACGCCCTCGGAGATCGGAAACTGCTCGACGGTGGCTTCGCGCGCCCAGCCGCTGGGCAGGCTGCGTTTTTTGCTGTCGGTGAATTTGTATTTATAGAGATGCTGGGCATCGGCAGGCGGCTGGTAGCTGCTGGGGGGGACGATATTGCGATGGTCGTCGGCAGCGGCATTTTTGGCGATGCCGCCGATCATGCCGGCGGCGGCCGCACTGACGGCGGAGACTTTCAATATATCACGACGCGATAGCATAGCTTTTTCTCCAATATAAAACCGTGCGCCTGCAGAGGCAGGCGACAGGGAAGGCGCGATCGCCATTGAAATGGTTTTTGTCATCGGCGGGATTTTGCTGTGACCCTTAAATCCTAGCGGCTGGCGTTTATTAGGTAGGCGCTTATTTGTTTGCGTTTGTTACTAAGTGAGTGCGGGTTTAATTAATTCATCGGAAGTTGAATAGTCATTAATAGGAATTAAATTTAATCGCCGATAGGTTTAAATAGATAATAAACGAACGTCATTTTTTATTGGCCGTTCGGGCTATTTGTTATGACTGCCCCACGGTCTCCAGCACCAGCTGACGAAAGCGCTCGACGATCGGCGAAGCCGGGCTGCGGCGCAGCGCCAGGTAAAGCGGGGCGCTGAGCTGCGCTTCTTCGGCGAGGGGGCGGTAGACGATGCCGTCGCCGCCCAGCCGCCGCATTGAGCCGGGCACCACTGACAGCCCCAGCCCGGCGCCGACCAGGCTGAGGGTGGCCGGCAGGCGCGGCGCTTCCTGCATGATGCGCGGGCTGAAGCCGGCTCGGTGGCAGGCGGCCAGGATGGCGTCGTACAGCCCCTGGCCGGCCGGGCGGCGATAGAGAATAAAGGCCTCGTGGGCCAGTTCGGCCAGCGGCAGCGGCTGCTGCGTCTCTTGCGCCAGCCGGTGGCCCAGCGGCAGGGCGACGATCATCGGTTCGCTGAGCACCGGTTCCACGCTCAGGCCGGGAATGCCGCTGGCCGGCGAACGCACGAAGGCGGCGTCGAGGCGTTGTTCGAGCAACGCCTCCATCAGCTCGCCGCTGCCGGCCTCTTCCAGCTGGGTGGTGATGCCCGGCAAGATGTCGCGGTAGCGGCGTAGCAGATTGGGCACGAACGGGTGCAGCGCGGCGGAGCTGGTGAAACCGATGGCGATGTGGCCCTGTTCGCCACGGGCGGCGCGCTGGACCGCTTCGCGCAGGCGTTCGGCGCGCGCCAGCAGGGCGCGGGCTTCCTCGAACAACACGCCGCCCGCTTCGGTGACGCGCACGCCGCGCGGCAGGCGCTGCAACAATTTTACGCCCAGTTCGTCTTCCAGCCCCTGCAACAGGCGGGTCAGCGGCGGCTGCTGGATAAACAGCCGCTCGGCGGCGCGAGTGATGTTGCCTTCTTCCACCACGGTGACGAACGCCCGCAGGCGACGCAGTTCGATCATAGCCATACCTCAAAGGTATCTTTAGTTGTTCTGAAATGCATTAGACATCATGGCACGGCGGCGCGCATGATACCAGACATCAAAACAAGCGATGTGGAACGGCAATGTCATGTCAGATATCAATACGTTAAAACCGCACCCGGCGGCAGCGCCGGGCAACGCGGAGCTGTTTTTAGGCTTTCTGTGGCTGGGGCTGATCGGCTTCGGCGGCGTGTTGCCGCTGGCGCGCAGCATGTTGGTGGAGCGCCGGCGCTGGCTGAGCGGCGAACAGTTCACCGAGCTGCTCGGGCTGTGCCAGTTTCTGCCCGGCGGCAATGTGATCAACCTGTCGGTGGCGGTGGGGATGGAGTTTCGCGGGCTGCGCGGCGCGCTGTGCGCCTTGCTGGGACTGATCAGCGCGCCGACGGCGATCGTGGTGGGGCTGGGCGTGGTCTACGCCCGCTTCCAGAACGATCCCCACGTTCAACATGTGTTCGCCGGTCTGGCCGCCGCCGCCGCCGGGTTGCTGCTCTCGACCGGGATTAAGATGCTGCTGCCGCTGCGCGGAAAGTGGGCGGCGCTGGCGATTGTGGCGCTGGCGCTGATCGCTATTGCCTGGCTGCGCCTGCCGCTGCTGCCGACCATGCTGGTGCTGGCGCCGCTGAGCATTTTGCTGATGTGGCGGTGGCCGTCATGAGCGGGGTGTTGATTGCGCTGGCGCTGATCTTCACCGAGCTCTCTCTGCTGGCGTTCGGCGGTGGCATGACCATTCTGCCGGAGATGCAGCGGCAGGTGGTGGAGGTGCATCAGTGGATGAGCGCCCAGGAGTTCAGTGCGCTGTTCGCCATGGCGCAGGCCGCGCCGGGGCCGAACATGATGATCGTGCCGCTGGTTGGCTGGCACGTCGCCGGCTGGGCGGGGCTGTTGGTATCTTCAGTCGCCAAATTCGGGCCGTCTTCCATCGTCACGCTGCTGGTGATGGGCGCCTGGCGGCGCTTTAAGGATCGCCCGTGGCGCCGCATCGTGCAGGCGGGGCTGGTGCCGCTCACCGTGGGGTTGGTGGCGGCCAGCGGCCTTTTGATCGCCGAGGCTTCCGCGCCCAATTGGCGGTTGGCGGCGATCGTGGCGCTGGCGACGGGATTGAGTATGAGCAAGCGCCTCCATCCGCTGTGGGTGCTGGCGGGCGGCGCGCTGCTCGGCTTGCTGTTCGCCTGAGGGATTAGCGCGGGATCAGCACAAAGCGCGAAGGGCCGTTGCGGTCGATCAGCTCATAGCGCTTCGGCGCGGTCAGGGCCAGAAACGCCACCATGCTCCCTTCGGCGTCGGTCAGCGTCATGCCGTCCGGCGTCGGCCGCCAGGCGACCGGCAGCGCGTGCAGTGCTAACGGCTGCAGGCACTGGGCGGAGGCGGTGAAGCGGAAAGCGTTGGTGTTGGCTACCGCTTCGTCGCTCAGCTGCACCTCGCAGACGGTTTTACCGTCGCCGATGGCGGCGAGCTGCCAGTCGCCCTTCAGCGCGGCGGGTTCCAACAACGGCAGTGAACTGCCCAGGGCACTGCTGCACAATACGCTCATAACGACTCCTGTCAGGCTGGCGCGGCGCAAGGCGCGCATAAGGAAATGGGTTGGCATCGGGTCACTCCTTTCGGCTGTCCGTTCACACCTTAGCACGTTCCCAGCGGGATGATGAGGCAAGGATTAGGTTTTTTAATCCTCGATAATTCTGATCTAACCGGCGATACCATGCCTATAAAGACGAGTCATTAGCCCACCGATACGCTTATCTTTCTCATTAATACTGCGCTAATACAAATCGTTATGATTATTTCCGCCTTAACACCCGGCGCGATGATGCGCGGCGGCGTGGGCTCGCGCCGTCGGGGGTAATGACTATACTGGTCAATCCTAAGCCATGTCTTAGATTAGAACGACTGATGAATAGTCTTACAAAGCGAGTGGATTCCTACTGTGTAAAAGGAGAATGCAATGAGCAGTCGCCACAACGACATTTTGCAAGATGACGATGAGTTCACCAGCCTGTCCGCCACATCCCCCAACGATCATAACTATCAGTTTTACTATCACCGACCCGGCAGCCTCTATGATGGGTTAGGGTACGGCGCGCTGTTTACGCTGGATAACGCCAACCTGTACAGTAACCAGCGCGGCGGAGCAGCCATCAACAACCTGGGCAAAATCCGCGATAACTTCAGCTTCGATCGCGCCGCCGATCAGCTGACGCGACCGGGCCTGACGCACAACGGCGATCAGGTGTATCACCAGCCGGTGGCGCTGACCTATTCCTTTCTGACGCAGAGCGCGCTGAACCGCATCGGCCAGACCGGCGACGGTGACAAGGGGCTGCAGCCGCTGACCCTGGCGGCGCAGGCTCAGGCGCTGAAATCGATGCAGGCCTGGGCCGATGTGGCGAACGTAACCTTTACTGCGGCGGCGTCCACCGACATCAACCACCGCGCGGACATTACCTTCGCTTACTTCACCCAGCGCGCCGACGGCAGCACCGCCGCCGGCAGCGGCCCCAATGCCATCAACGCTTACGCCTATTACCCGCCGAGCTCCAAAGCGGGCAGCGATAACGCCTTCGCCGGCACGGTATGGTTCAACAAGAACTTCGCCACCCATAAGGCACCGGTTAGCGGCGACTTCAGCAGCCAGACCTTCACCCACGAGCTGGGCCATGCCCTGGGGCTGGCGCATCCGGGCTCTTATGACGCGTCGTTGGGCAACCCGAGTTACCAGAACGATGCGGCTTATTATCAGGATTCGCTGCAATACTCGATCATGAGCTATTTCAACGCCGGTTATACCGGCGCCGACACCAAAGGGGTATACGGCTATGGCCCGATGGTGGATGACATCGCCGCGATCCAAAAATTGTACGGCGCCAACATGAACACCCGCACCGGCGACACGGTGTATGGCTTCAATTCCAACACTGGCCGTGATTTCCTGACCGCCACGGCGGACAACGGCAAACCGGTCAACTTCGCGGTGTGGGACGCCGGCGGCAACGACACGCTGGACTTCTCCGGCTACAGCCAGCAGCAGATGATCAACCTGAACGACGGCGCGTTTTCCAGCGTCGGCGGCGGCACGCAGAACGTCGCCATCGCGCGCGGGGCGATCATCGAGAACGCCATCGGCGGCAGCGGGCGCGATGTGATCATCGGCAACGATCAGGACAATCTGCTGGCGGGCAACGCCGGTTCCGATATCCTGTACGGCGGGCTGGGGGCGGATCATCTGTGGGGCGGCAAAGACGCCAATAACTTCACCGACTATTTCGTCTATCTCAGCGCCAAAGAGTCCACGGTGGCGGCGTTCGACGTGATTGAAGACTTCGAGCACGGCATCGACAAGATCGACCTCTCCGGCCTGCGCTTCAACAACAGCCTGAGCGAGCTGCGCTTTATCGACAGCGGCAGCGCCTTCAGCGGCCAGAAAGGCGAAATCCAACTCAACTTCGACGCCCTTAACGGCACCACCGATCTGTTGATGAACACCCACAGCAACAGCTACGCCGCCGACTTCAAGATCCACGTGGTCGGGCAGGTGGAGCAGAGCGATATTCTGTTTGCCTGAGGGTGATGAAGGGGAAAGAAAAAAGGGCCGAACGGCCCTTTTTTTACGACTGGGCCGCTGCGCTTTCCACCGTGAAGTCGCCGGTGGTCACCTCGCCGGCGCGGCGGTAGTGGGCCACGATCACGCCGCCGGGTGAGACCACCGATTGGGCCAGCGTAAAGGCCGTCGGCGCAGCGTTTTCATCGAACAGCCGCTTGCCTGCGCCGAGCAGCACCGGGTAGGTGAGCAGGCGCAGTTCGTCCACCAGGTCGTTGGCCAGCAGCTGTTGCATCAGGGTGCTGCTGCCCTGCACCAGCAGCACCGGCCCCTGACCGCGTTTCAGCTCGCGCAGCCGGGCGATGATGTCCCGCCCCAGCCATTGGCTGTTCTGCCACGCCAGCGTCTCGCCGTGATGAGTGGCGACGTACTTGGTGGCCTGATTGAACGTGCGGGCGATATCGGCCGAAAACGGGTCGGCCTCGTCGGTGATCTGCGGCCAGTAGCCGGCGAAAATATCGTAGGTGCGCCGCCCGAGCAGCAAGTCAAAAGGCGCCGAGAAAAGATCGCCCATCGTTTCCGCGACGGCGTCATCCCAGTAGGGGGCGGTCCAGCCGCCGAAGCGAAAGCCGCCGCTGCGGTCTTCCTCTTGCCCGCCCGGCGCCTGCATCACGCCGTCGAGGCTGACGAAGGCGCTGGCAATAATCTGTCGCATGGCTGTCTCCTGCCGTTGAGTGCCAGCTGAAAGTTTAGCCGCCGCGCGGCGGCTGCGCCAACCGGCCGCTCAGGGTTGCAGCGCCTTGAGCAGCGCCTGATGGAAACGCTCCGGCTCCTCCATCTGCGGCGCGTGGCCGAGCCCGGCGAACTCGATCAGCGTGGCGTGCGGGATCAGTTTCGCCGCCTGTTTGCCTAACACGTCATAATGCCCGATCGCGGCCTTGACCGCCGGCGGGGCGATATCGCTGCCGATGGCGGTGGTGTCGGCGGTGCCGATCATCAAGGTGGTGGGCGTTTGCAGATCCTTGAACTCGTAATACACTGGCTGGGTGAAGATCATGTCGTAGATCAGCGCCGAGTTCCACGCCACCAGGCGGTGGCCCGGCCCGTTGTTCAGCCCGGCCAGCATATCCACCCAGCGATCGTACTCCGGCTTCCAGCGGCCGCCGTAGTAGGTGCGTTGCTCATAGTTGCGGATGCCCTCGGCGGTGGTGTTCAGCTCGCGCTCGAACCATTGATCGACGCTGCGCCACGGCACGCCTTTCGCCTTCCAGTCCTCCAGCCCGATCGGGTTGACCATCACCAGCCGTTCCACCGCCTGCGGGTACATCAGGCTGTAACGCGTGGCCAGCATGCCGCCGGTAGAGTGGCCGATGACGATGGCCTTGCTGATTTTAAGATTCTGCAGCAGCCCGTGGGTATTTTGCGCCAGCTGCTGAAAGCTGTACTGGTAATGCGCCGGCTTGGTGGAGGAACAAAAGCCGATCTGATCAGGCGCGATGACGCGATAACCGGCCTTGCTCAGCGCCTTGATGGTGTCCTGCCAGGTAGCGGCGCAGAAGTTTTTACCGTGCAGCAGCAGCGCGGTGCGGCCGTTGGCGGCGCCTTCCGGCGGCACGTCCATATAGCCCATCTTTAATGTCTGCCCCTGCGAGGCGAAGCTGAACTGCTGCAACGGATAGGGGTAGTGGAAGCCCTGCAGTTCCGGTCCGAACTTCGGCGTTTCGGCGGCGGCGGTAAACGCGGCCAGCGCGGCGCACAGCAGCGCGCTGCGGGTTAATCTCAACATCCTGATCTCCTGAAAAGGGCGATAGCCGAGTATAGCCACAATCAGGGCGTCGGCGCGCCGGTGGATTCAGATAATTCTGTAATGTGACGACTTGATTCCAGGCAAGGTTCCGGCCAGGGCCTTTTTCACAGTGAACGCGGTCACGCCGCGCAACATTGATGGCCTCTGATGGTTTTATTTCAAGGCTAAGTTATGCGATGCTTAAGCATTATTTATGCAAAAGGATCCTCGCATGTCCGCTTTATCCCGCTGCGCTTTCAGCGAAGGCAGCGTCGCTTTGCCGGAAGGCTATGCCGATCGCACCGTCAACGTACTGCTGGCCGGCGATGACGTTTCCCCCTCAATCAATATTTCCCGCGATGCGCTGCAGCCGGCGGAGAACCTGGAAAGCTACGTCACCCGCCAGCTCGATGCGCTGGCTCAGGGGCTGAAAGGCTGGGCGTTCAAAAGCCGCGAACCGGCGACGCTGGGCGATGGGCTGGCCGCCGGTGAATGGGTGCGCGCCAGCTACCTGCGCGACGGCAAACGCATCTGGCAAAACCAGGCGGTGTTCGCGCTGGCGGAGGGCCGGGTGCTGGTGTTCACCCTGGCGATGGCGCGCAAGCTGACGCCGCAAGACGACGCGCTGCTGCTGCAGGTGTTGGGCAGCTACCGGGCGGCATAACGATGAACTCTTCACGTAAAAGGACCTTACGATGACCGAAGCGGCTCGCGTCGGCGATATTATCGGGCATTCCCATGCCCTGGCCGGCATGATTGCCGGCACGATTGTCGGCGGCCTGATCGCCGCCGCAGGCGCGGTGGCAGCGGGGGCGCTGTTCGTCGCCGGCCTGGCGGCTTCCTGTATCGGCGTCGGCGTGCTGCTCATCGGCGCCAGCCTGGCGGTGGGGTATCTCACCGGGGAGGCGGCCACCGCGGCGCGCGACGGCATTGCCGATGCCGGTGCCGGTAGCCTGACTCCCAAAGGCAATATCGTCACCGGCTCCCCCAACGTTTTCATCAACGGCAAACCCGCCGCGCTCGCCACCAACAGCCAGGTAGCCTGCAGCGACGACGGCCCGAGCATGCAGATGGCGCAGGGCTCCGACAAGGTCAGCATCAACGGCCAGCCCGCCTCGCGCGTGGGGGACAAAACCAACTGCGACGCGCAGGTGATGGAAGGCTCGCCCAACGTGTTTATCGGTGGCGGCACCGTCACCACCTTGCCGATCAAGCCCGAAGTGCCGGATTGGCTGTATAAGGTTTCCGATCTGACGCTGCTGTTCGCCGGCCTGGTGGGCGGTGTGGGCGGCGCCGCCGGTAAGCTGGGGGCATTGGGCAAACTGCTGGGCAAGCTGCCCGGCATCAACAAACTGGCGCGCATCGCCTGCCGCGCCGGCACGCTGATGACCGCCACCGCCGCCGTGGGCATTATCGCCCGGCCGGTGGATATCGTTAGCGGCCAAAAATTCCTCGACGGCGAAGACGATCTCGATTTCGTGCTGCCTTCGCGGCTGCCGGTCGCCTGGCAGCGCTATTGGCGCAGCGGCAACCCCGGCGACAGCGTACTGGGCCGCGGCTGGAACCTGTTCTGGGAGAGCAGCCTGCAGCCGTATCAGGACGGCCTGGTGTGGCGTGCGCCTTCCGGCGACTTCGTCGCTTTCCCGCAGGTGCCGCGCGGCCATAAAACCTACTGCGAAGCCGAAAAATGCTGGCTGATGCACAACGACGACGGCAGCTGGCAGCTGTTTGACGTCGGCGAACAGATTTTCCACTACCCGCCGCTGGCGGGCGACCAGCCGAGCCGGCTCAGCATGATCACCGACGCCATCGGCAACGCCACCTCGCTGTTCTACGACGACGAGGGGCTGCTGAGCGAACTGGTGGACAGCGCCGGGCAGCGCCTGATGTGCCGCTATGCACAGGGCCGTCTGCGCGAAGTGGCGCTGCAAACCGCCGACGGTGAACGAACGCTGGCGCGTTATGGTTACGATGAGCAGGGCCAGCTGACGACGGTGAGCAACCGCGCCGGTGAGGTGACGCGGCGCTTTAGCTGGCGCGACGGCCTGATGATCAGCCACCTGGACGCCGCCGGGCTGCTGAACGAATACCAATGGCAAGAGATCGACGGCGTGCCGCGCGTGACGGCCTACCGCAACAGCGCCGGGGAATCCCTTGAGTTCGGTTACGACTTCGCCGGCGGGCGCCGCAGTGCGGTGCGCGGCGACGGCAAACGGGCGGAGTGGCGGCTGGATGACGACGACAACGTGGCGCAGTACACCGATTTCGACCAGCGCCGCTACGGTTTTATCTACCAACGTGGCGAGCTGTGCAGCGTGCTGCTGCCCGGCGGCGCGCAGCGCCAGAGCGAATGGGATCCTTACGGCCGCCTGCTGTCGGAGACCGATCCGCTTGGCCGCGTGACGCGCTATCAATATTCGCGCAACAGCGGCCGGCTGTTCGCCGTCGCGTACCCGGACGGCAGCAGCGAGGCGCAGCACTGGGACACGCTGGGGCGCCCGACGCGCTATGACGATGCGTTGGGCAATGCCACGCTGTACCGCTATCCGGATGACGAAGAGAGCCTGCCCGCTAGTGTGATCGACGCGCTGGGCGGGGAAGTGAAGCTGGAGTGGGATGCCCGCGGCCAACTGACGCGCTACACCGACTGTTCCGGCAGCGTCACGGCTTATACCTACGATGCGCTGGGGCAACTGACGACGCAGACCGATGCCGAAGGCCATCAGACCCATTACCGGTGGGATAACGGCGGCCGCCTGCACACTCTGATCCACCCGGACGGCGGCGAAGAGCGCTTTAACTGGAATGCGCACGGCCAGCTGGCCGAACATCAGGACGCGTTGGGCAGCCTGACCCACTGGCAGTACAACGCCCTGGGGCTGCCGGTCAGCATCACCGATCGCATCAACCGCACCCGGCGCTATCACTACAGCCCGCAGGGCTGGCTGACGCGGTTGGAGAACGGCAACGGCGGCGAATATCGCTTCAGCTATGACGCAGTCGGCCGCGTGCTGGCCGAAGAGCGCCCGGACGACACCCGCCACTATTATCGCTACGGCGCGGCCGGGCTGCTGGAGGAGCACCGCGAGGTCGGCCTGCCGGGCAGCGCAGGCGAGCTGACGCAGCGCGAACAGCGCTTCCGCTTCGACGAGGCCGGGCAACTGGTCTGGCGCGGCAACGCCAGCGCGGAATGGCATTACCGTTTCGACGCCATGGGGCGGCTGCGCGAGCTGAACCGCCTGCCGACGGCGAGCGGCGTGGCGCTGGGCATCGAGCCGGACAGCGTGCAGATGCGCTATGACGCCGCCGGGCGGTTGCTCGGCGAGCAGGGCGTGAATGGCGAACTGCAATACCAATGGGATGCACTGGCCAACCTGCAGGCGCTGACGCTGCCGCAGGGCGATCGCCTGCAGTGGCTGTATTACGGCTCCGGCCACGCCAGCGCCATCAAATTCAACCAGCAGGTGGTGAGCGAATTCACCCGCGATCGCCTGCACCGGGAAACCGGCCGCAGCCAGGGCGCGCTGCAGCAGCAGCGGCGTTACGACGCCATGGGCCGCCGCAGCTGGCAGAGCAGCGCCTTCGGCCACGATAAACTGACCCGGCCGGAAGACGGCGTGCTGTGGCGCGCCTATCGTTACACCGGCCGCGGCGAGCTGGCCGGGGTGAGCGACGCGCTGCGCGGCGAAGTGCATTACGGTTACGACGCCGAAGGCCGCCTGCTGCAACACCGCGAACCCAATCAGGGCAAACCGGGCGCACGGCTGGTGTACGATCTGGCGGATAACCTGCTGGGCGAGCGCAGCCCGCAGAGTGACATCGACGCGCACCTGCCGCTGGCGCCGATCGCCGATAACCGGCTGACGCACTGGCAAAAACTGTTTTACCGTTACGACGCCTGGGGCAACCTGATCAGCCGGCGCAACGGCCTGTACGAACAGCACTACCGCTACGACGCCGACAATCGGCTGGTGCAGGCGCACGGCCGCGGCCCGCAGGGCGAGTTTGAGGCGCAGTATCATTACGATGCGCTGGGCCGCCGCAGCCGCAAGGCGGTGCGCTACAAGGGCAAAACCGAACAGACGACCCGTTTCCTGTGGCAGGGTTACCGGTTGCTGCAGGAGCAGCGCGACGACGGCAGCCGCCGCAGCTGGAGTTACGATCCGGCCAGCCCGTGGAGCCCACTGGCGGCGCTGGAGCAGGCGGGCGACAGCCGCTCGGCAGATATTTACTGGTATCACACCGATCTGAACAGCGCGCCGCTGGAAGTGACCGACGCGGCGGGCAACCTGTGCTGGTCCGGGCAATACGACACCTTCGGCAAGCTGCAGGGCCAGACGGTGGCCGGCGCGGCGAAGCGGCAGGGTGCGCAATACCAGCAGCCGCTGCGCTACGCCGGGCAATACCACGACGACGAAAGCGGCCTGCACTACAACCTGTTCCGCTACTACGAATCCGAGGTGGGGCGTTTCACCACGCAGGATCCTATAGGGTTGGAAGGTGGGCTGAATTTATATGCTTATGGGCCAAATCCTTTAGCTTGGGTAGATCCACTAGGTTTAGATCGTTTCCCTTCGTGGATGGATACCACTCAAGGGTACCAACGTCAGCATTTGATTCCTTACTCACTTAGGAATCATCCTGTTTTTGTGCAATCAGGGATGAGTATTAATGGTGCATCAAATATGATGCGACTTCCTGTTGCAAAAGGAATAGATCCTAATCCGGACTTGGGACTTCATCGTGGCTGGACAAAAGAGCATGCAATATATAATGAAATGATGAAGTCAAAACTAGATGCTTTGGAGAGAGTTGCAAATAAAGAAAAATGGGATTATCGACGAATACAAAATGAAGTATTGAACCTACAGCATGAGGCTCGTAAAGGATTTAAAACAGGAAAGCTTACATGTGCTTGATTACGAGGATAAGGGCATGAACATCTATACTATTAGTAGCTTCTCATTGGGAAATGGAGTTATTGACTTCTCAGACCCAAAGTCAAGATTATCAAGCTTTTTCATTTGGAATGAAGGGGATGGTAAGTTTCTCTCATATTCACTACCAAAAGGTAAAGTACAAAGTACTATGCGGAGTGATAAACTGATAGTTTCAGATTATTTTCCTGCCAATATCGGAGTCCCAGTTTTTTCACAGAGAGCGGTATCTATATTTGAACGTAGAATTGCATCTGAAATGTCCTTCTATAAGTGTACTGTGGAAAATGTTAGTGAAACGCTGTCTTTATGTAAGGTGAATAATTACCTTCCAATTATTGACGAGGAAAGAACAACGTTTAGGGAACTTATTAATGGCACTAAACTAATCGATATTCCTGCCTATAAATGTGATAAAGATTTCTTTATAGCGAGAGATAGTGTCTTTTGTGAGCGAATGATTGTCTCTCAACTATTTGTCGATTTATGTAATGAGGAAGGGGTGAATATTGAGTTTTCACAATGTTAATGAAGTGTCTGGTTTCTAATGGAAAATGTTTTTTAAATTGAGAAAAATAAGGGGGGTAAAGAAAAAATCAGGTTATGAGGCAGGTTCTTTAAAAATAAGAATGAACTGGTCTATATAAACCTCTGGAACGACATTGACGCGCACCAGCCGCTGGCGCCGATCGCCGACAACCGGCTCCGCGGCCCGCAGGGCGAGTTCGACGCGCAGTACCATTACGACGCGCTGGGCCGCCGCAGCCGCAAAACGGTGCGCTACAGGGGCAAAACCGAACAGACGACCCGTTTCCTGTGGCAGGGCTACCGGTTGCTGCAGGAGCAGCGCGACGACGGCAGCCGCCGCAGCTGGAGCTACGATCCGGCCAGCCCGTGGAGCCCACTGGCGGCGCTGGAGCAGGCGGGCGACAGCCGCTCGGCAGATATTTACTGGTATCACACCGATCTGAACAGCGCGCCGCTGGAAGTGACCGACGCGGCGGGCAACCTGTGCTGGTCCGGGCAATACGACACCTTCGGCAAGCTGCAGGGCCAGACGGTGGCCGGCGCGGCGAAGCGGCAGGGCGCGCAATATCAGCAGCCGCTGCGCTACGCCGGGCAATATCAGGACGACGAAAGCGGCCTGCACTACAACCTGTTCCGCTACTACGAACCCGAGGTGGGGCGTTTCACCACGCAGGATCCGATAGGGTTGCGTGGTGGGTTGAACCTGTATCAGTATGCGCCGAACCCGCTGATGTGGGTGGATCCGTTTGGGTTGACTGAGGTTACTGTTGGTCGCTGGATGGGACCGGCAGAATACGAAAAAATGGTTTCCACAGGTAAGGTTGTGCAAAGCACAACGGGAACAACCCATGTAGCATCACCTGCAAATATTGATGCGTTTGGAAAACAAGCTAAACCGGGTACTATGTACGTTGAATTCGAAGTGCCCGAACGATCTTTAATCAAGACCAACGAAGGCTGGGCCAAAATAGTTGGTCCTGACTCGTTGGAGGGGAGATTAGCCAAACGTAAGGGGCTACCAGTACCAGAAATGCCGACTGTGAAAAACATTGAGGTTAAGGCTCATAAAACAGAATCAGGAATTTCAACATGCTCAAAAAAATAAGTGATTGGATCTTATCTAATAGCCATTATGAAGTTAAGTACAATGCTAATGATTTTACAGATAGTCTGGTTGTTGATATAGATGATGATACGAAGATTGCGCGTTTTACGGTGTGGGATGATGCATCTTGTATGTTGGAGATCATTGATGTTGAAACCGGGAACTATATAATTAATGAACGAAGAGAATTATCAGGCGAGGAAGCTGTAATAGAAGCATTTAAAGAGTTTGTATCGTTGCTTAGAACTTAGTTATAAAGATTATTGATCTGAGTTTGATTTACTAATTTTAAATGCTCGTCTTTATGCACTGATGGCTTTTAAATAGCGACCTAGCGAACCCGCTGGCGGCGCTGGAGCAGGCGGGCGACAGCCGCTCGGCGGATATTTACTGGTATCACACCGATCTGAACAGTGCGCCGCTGGAGGTGACCGACGCGGCGGGCAACCTGTGCTGGTCCGGGCAATACGACACCTTCGGCAAGCTGCAGGGCCAGACGGTGGCCGGCGCGGCGAAGCGGCAGGGCGCGCAATACCAGCAGCCGCTGCGCTACGCCGGGCAATATCAGGACGACGAAAGCGGCCTGCACTACAACCTGTTCCGTTACTACGAACCCGAGGTGGGGCGTTTCACCACGCAGGATCCGATAGGGTTGGAAGGTGGGTTGAACCTGTATCAGTATGCGCCAAACCCGCTGATGTGGGTGGATCCGCTGGGGCTGAGTGCGTGTTCATCAGGTACTTCTTTAACCGTAAATAAACCGAAAATTCTGAGCAATTCTAATTTAACTAATGCGGAAGAAGCTATCTTGAAAGACAGTTTACGAAAAAGCAAAATGCACTCAATAGAGCGGCACAGCGTGGTGAGTTGGTTTGGTCTCCTGGGACTCATGATGTTAGAATTTCTTCGGTGCAAAGTTCATATCGACAGGCAGTTGCGGCTCGTTATGAACGAATGTTTGGTCAAGCGCCAGACTTGACAAAACTGAATGCAGATCATCCAGTAGATTTGATTGTTGGCGGTTCACCAACACAAAGATTACAAATGCTCAACGAATCAATAAATAAAAGTGTTGGTAGTTCTTTAAAAAATGCGGGTAGAAAAGCCGGTCTCCAACCGGGCGACCGAATTAGTGAAATAATATTTCAGTAGGGGGGTGTATGAATAAGACTTTCTCTTTCACAACAGATACTGCGACCTTGTCAATTTTTGATTTGGTGTCTTTAAAACATAGAGTTAGCGACGATGCTGATTGGTGGAGCATTCCAGAGGATGAACTGGAAGAAGTAAATAAAGGTAACGTGTTGTTTTTGAATCTTGGTGAGGACGGTCAGTATACGGTTCGAGTTGTTGATAACATAAGTGAGAACTACAAATCGTTATTTTTGAATGTGCCTTCAGGAAAGGTTTTTGTTGGGGCAGGGGAAGATACTAGCGGTGGTGATCTTGAACCTGACGGTTCTGACTATATATCAGGTGAGTTTTTGATTTTGGATATAGGAAATTACGAAGTAAGATTTAGAAGAGACTGTCTCGATATAGTCATTTCATTTATTAAAAGTAGTGAAAATAAAAATGAAGAGAGTGCATTAATTAGGATCTGATTTGTACTTTTTTACAATATGTCAACAATGACCCTCTTTTATTTTAGGGGAATTCGTTGAAAGGAACACCGCGAACCCAATCAGGGCAAACCGGGCGCGCGGCTGGTGTACGATCTGGCGGATAACCTGCTGGGCGAGCGCAGCCCGCAGAGTGACATCGACGCGCACCTGCCGCTGGCGCCGATCGCCGACAACCGCCTGACGCACTGGCAAAAACTGTTTTATCGTTACGACGCCTGGGGCAACCTGATCAGCCGGCGTAACGGCCTGTACGAACAGCACTACCGCTACGACGCCGACAACCGGCTGGTGCAGGCGCACGGCCGCGGCCCGCAGGGCGAGTTCGAGGCGCAGTACCATTACGACGCGCTGGGCCGCCGCAGCCGCAAAGCGGTGCGCTACAAGGGCAAAACCGAACAGACGACCCGTTTCCTGTGGCAGGGCTACCGGTTGCTGCAGGAGCAGCGCGACGACGGCAGCCGCCGCAGCTGGAGCTACGATCCGGCCAGCCCGTGGAGCCCACTGGCGGCGCTGGAGCAGGCGGGCGACAGCCGCTCGGCAGATATTTACTGGTATCACACCGATCTGAACAGCGCGCCGCTGGAAGTGACCGACGCGGCGGGCAACCTGTGCTGGTCCGGGCAATACGACACCTTCGGCAAGCTGCAGGGCCAGACGGTGGCCGGCGCGGCGAAGCGGCAGGGCGCGCAATATCAGCAGCCGCTGCGCTACGCCGGGCAATATCAGGACGACGAAAGCGGTCTGCACTACAATACTCTCAGCCAAGGCAACTGTAACACCAGCAGATCTCAAAACAGGCACTGCAGTTAATACGAGTGCTCGTGATGCTGCGAGGGCTATGGATATCAGACAGATGATGCGGGGCATATATTAGCAAAAGTGCTGGGGGCCAAGGTGGAAAGGGCAATGTATTCCCGCAGTTACCAGGAGTGAATCGTGGGCAGTATAGGACATTTGAGGACTCGGTTCGTAAATTTGTAAATAAGCAAGGTGCGGTCGATATTGAATGGACTTTCAAATATGCTAATGGTGGTGCAAGACCAACATCGATACAGTACGATGTATTCCAAAACGGTCAAAAAGTACTTGGCCGAATATTTACGAACTGATAGGGGTGAGTTATGGAAACGGTAGAAGTAGCAAGAAATGTTTTAACTAATTTCATAATGAAGATGAATGAGTGGGAAATGAGATGCTATCTACTGCTTTCTGCAGATGACTCGGAAAATATTAAGGTTGTGTTGAAAGATGAACTTGATGAGATATTCAATAAGTTCTGTGCGGTGAAGGAAAGGAAGCAAGGTCGTCAAACATCCCTATCTTGTAGTGAACCACCAGAATATTCTCCTGGCGAAGAGGTGCTAAGCTTTGAAATAAACAAAAACAAGGCGGTTTTTGTCACTCAACAACATACGGGATTTAAAAATAAATATAGATATACCCTGCATCTAAAAAATGATGAATGGCGTATTGATAAAAAAGAGTGGCTTGATGACGATAATGGTATTGAAAAATGGAAACAGTGCTACCTTTGATTTTTAATAACGACTCTTTTTTGAAGAGGTAGTTTGGCGTAGCAAGAGTGATGATCCTAGCCGTGAAGGGAGGCAACCTGTGCTGGTCCGGTTAGCGCGACGCCTTTAGGTTGATAGAACACCACGAAACAGGACTACTTGATGCCACCATACCATCGAGTCGGTACCTGTAACCTATTAGCTGTTAAACCAGTAACGGCATGTGCGGTAGCGTGTTAAAGAAGCTTGTCATGTATGTTAACTACGCCGGGTAATATCATGGCGACGAAAGAGGCCTGTGCCAAAATTTACTCCTTTACTATAGTGATAAAAATGAAAGAAATAGCTGATAACATCAGGGCTAATTTAGATGAAGTGCGGTCTCTTTTTTTGAATGAAGAGCTATTAGCTGAAAAGATATCTTCGATTAGCCATGCGGAGCCAAAGGTTGTATCGTGGTCTAAAACTAATGCCTTTAGTATTATTCCATTTTACAATGAGTTAACCGGATTTAAAACTGGAGGAATATTGAGCAAAGAGCCTAAGAGCAAAAGTAATGCATATTGCTATTTTTCAAATGATGACCATATAAATAAAATATATAGCTATAACTCAAAAGGAGTTGTAGCGGATACATCTTATGTCATTAGAGATGGTGATGAGGTTCTTGAAATAAGACAGGGTGTAAAGAGGAACTATTTGGCTATAAGTAGAGTTTTTTTAAACTCTCAAGGACAGCCATCTAAAGCTTTTTTTGCAAATGATGATGGTAATGTATCTGGTTATCATTACTTTTATAAAGATGGGAGAATCGATAGTATATTGACGGTAAGTAATTACTCTCCTTTACCATATGTTATTTTATCATGTGTTTATGACGATGGTAAGATTAGTGAAATTTATTTTAATAACGATAAGGGAAAGGTAGTTGTATATCCTCGCTAGGATATTAAGGTGATTCTTAATTGGCAGGGCGACTTTAGTTATTTACATGCTTCCTGTGGCAGGGCTACCGGTTGCTACAGGAGCTGCGCGACGACGGCAGCCGCCGCAGCTGGAGCTACGATCCGGCGCAGGGACAGCCGCTCGGCGGATATTTACTGGTATTACACCGAACTGAACAGCGCACCGCTGGAGGTGATCGACGTGGCTGATATCTAGACTTTATTTTTCATGCGGAGATTTTTGTGAATAAAGATGATGTTTTAAAAGAACTCGGTAAAATAGAGAGTGATATAGGGTGTAAATTCCCTGTGTTATATAAGAAATTTTTATCGGAGGAAGTGGGTGGTTCTGACGCATATGAATTCACAAAGAAAAATGGAGAGGCCCTCTATATCTTTAATTATAAAGATCTAGTTGAGCGTAATGATACATATGCTATTCAAGACTCGGTGCCTGACTTTTTATTGATAGGGCAGGATGGTGATTTGGGTTATGTTGTAAACCTAAGTGATGGTAGTGATAAGATATATAGCTTAGACCTAGGTGCGCTTGGCAGTTTGGATATAGATGAAGAAGGAAAAGATCTTTACAGTTTACGCATGTAATTATTTTCATGGTAAGATCGATGGATTAATGCTTGCCCCGGCCTTTACTATGCCTGTGGGTTTTAAACTTTTATGATATTATTATTTTCGTTGTAAGTGATAAGCCCGTAAATTAATGGTTTCTGGCTTCCGTTGGAAGTAATGGTTTTCAAATTCACACTAATTTGAACAGTGCGTTATTGGAAGTAAGTGGTGCAATTTATAGCTTAGGCGGGTAATTATTAACATGTTTGAAAAAGATAGCTTATGGTGAACAGTATTGGCTGAAAGGTGTAGAATCCAAACAGCCTGATGGCTACTTTGACTGGGAAGTGCAACATAGGAAAGAACATAACTTGGCAGAGGAAAGCTTTGTTTTTAGCAATTCATGAATCGCGATCCGATAGGGGCAAATATCCCTCCAAATATCCAACTCCTTCCTTATCCTACATCCCCCCAAAACTAAATACCCACCGTGCCATTAATCAGGGTGCGACAGTGCCCGCCGACCCAGGGTTCGCCGTCAATAAAGCGCACGCTCACGCGGCCATCTCGATTAAGTTGGGTGCCCTGGCGCACCTGGTAGCCCTGCGCGGTCCGGCCGCCGTCGGGGAAGCGGCTGGCCTGCAGCAAGCGCGCCAGGCAGGCGTTGGCACTGCCGGTTACCGGATCTTCAATCAAAACGCCGCATTCCACCATAAACGCGCGCATTTCGTAATCGGCCGGCTCGGTTGCGGAGCTGGCGCCATAAACCACCACGCCATCCACATCGCAAGCCGTTTGCAGCCGTTTAATCGTGGCCTGATCCGGCGCCACCGCCAGGCAGGACTGTGCGTCCGGCAGGCGCACCATCAGCCAGCGAATGCCCATCTCGGCAATCACCGGCGGGGTGCCTGCTGCAATCACTGCAGGCCGTAAAGCGGCCGTTAACCGTTCGGTTTCTTCGGCCGCCATTGGGCGGAACTCTACTTCGGGCGCGGCGAACGCCAATGTGCCTTCCGGCAGGATATTGACCGCCACCAGACCGACGCCGCATTCCTGCATCACCGTTCCGGGGCGTTTAGGCGTCAATCCAGCTTCCAGCAGGGCGTGGGCGGTGCCCAGCGTCGGGTGGCCGGCGAAGGGCAGTTCTTTTTCGGTGGTGAAAATGCGCACCTTATAATCCGCCGCCGGGTGCGTCGGTTTAAGCACAAAGGTGGTTTCCGAAAGGTTGGTCCAGCGGGCCAGTGCCAGCATCTGTGCGCTGCTCAGCCCTTCGGCTTCCAGCACCACCGCCACGGGGTTGCCCTGCAGCGGCGTGCGGGTAAAAACGTCCACCTGTTGGTAGGCGCGGGGTGTCACATCATCACTTCTGAGCATTTGCCATCATCCGTTATCAACAAAACCTGATGATAACGATATTTGCAATGGCTTCAAAGGGTTGAGTTTTGTTTTGAGATACCCGCCCGTCGCCATTTCAGCCCCGGTTTGGCGAACATCACCAGGTTACCCAACAGGATCAGGCACAGGCCCAGCACGGCGTTGAAATGCCACTGGTAGCCTTCGTAAATCGTTGAGATGGTCAGCGCCACCAGTGGGAACAGCAGGGTGCTGTAGGCCGCTGCGCCGGCGCCGATGCGGCCGAGCAGGCTGAAGTAGGCGGCGAAGGCGATCACCGAGCCGAAAATCGCCAGATACAGCAGGGAGCCGATGTAGCGGCTGCTGTATTCCATCTGGAACGATGCGCCCTGCGCCAGGGCGATCAATGCCATCAGCATCGCGCCGTAGGTCATGGCGTAGGTGTTGGTGGAAAAGATATCCAGCCCACGGCGCTGATGGCGCGTGCTGATCATGTTGCCCAGCGAGAAGCCGTAGGTGCCGAGCGCGCTCAGGCCGATGCCTTTAAGCAGCTCCGGTGCCATGCGGGTAGCGGCCAGATCTTGCCAGAACAGCGCCACGATGCCGGTCAAACCCAGCAGCGCCGCCGGCAGCAGGTTGGGGCTGGGGCGCTGGCGGAAAAACAGCAGGCTGTTGAGGGCGTTGAACAGCACCGCCATCGAAAAGATCACCGATTCCAGCCCGCTGCTGATATAAGCCGCTGCGTGGTAAAAGCAGAAGAAGTTGAAGCCGAACACGCAGCAGCCCTGCAGCACGCAGAACAGATGATCGCGCGGGGCGATGCGGCGCAGGCGGCGTGTTAACAACAGCACGGCGAACATCACCGCAGCGGAAATGGCGAAGCGATAAGCGATCGACACGGGAATGGCCACCGGGCCTTCCTGTTGCAGGGTAATCGCTATCCAGGTGGTGCCCCAAATCAGCACCACGGCGAGGTACAACAGCGCATTCATGTTCTTTACTCCGAAAAAACCGATAGCGCAGTATCCGCTTTGGCGCGCGGCGGCGCTTGCAGCGCTTTGCGCCCAGTTGCATATTCTTGCGCTTTTTTTGGTAAAAGCGCGAGGCGGCGGCTGGCATGCCGAGGCGCCACTCTTTACACTGTCGGCATGTCGAACAACGGGGCCGGCGATGTCCAACTATCAGGCGTTTGAAACACTGCGCGAACACAAGGCGCGGTTGCACGGCAGCGTGCTGCTGGGTACCGGCGTGGAGCTGGCCGCCTGGTCCAACTGCAACGATCGCGTCACGCAGGAAAGCGCCGATCACCATACCCTGAGTCTGTACGTCGCCGACGGCTACGAGTGCTACCAGCAGGTGCCGGGCGGCTGGCGCAACGGCGGCGGGCCGGATCGCTTCTGCATCATGCCGCGCCAGTACGCTTCCACCTGGGATGTGCGCAGCGATCTGTCATTCGTGCATCTGTACTGCACCGATGACCATCTGCGGCAGTTGGCGGAGCAGACCTGGGATCGCAGCCCGGCGGCGATCAACGTGGAGCAGCGCAGCTTCGGCGAAGATCCGCAGATCACGCTGCTGTATCGCCAGTTTTTGCTCAACTGCGACTGGCGCGACAGCGCCAATTTGCTGGCGCTCAGCAGCGCGTCGAACCTGCTGATGTCGCATCTGATCCAGCGCTACAGCCAGCTGCAGTGGAAGCTGCCGCCGGCGCGCGGCGGCCTGGCACCCGCAGTGGCCAAGCGGGTGCGGGAATATATCGCAAGCCACCTCGATCGGCCTTTGTTACTGGCCGATCTGGCGGCGCAGGCCGGGTTGAGCGAATACCATTTTGCCCGCATGTTCAAACATTCAACCGGCCTGGCGCCACATCAGTTCGTGATGCGCGCGCGGCTGCAACGGGCGGAACAGCTGTTGCGCCACAGCCAACAGCCGATCACCGAGATCGCGCTGGCGTGCGGCTTCAGCTCCGCCAGCCATTTCAGCAACCGCTTCAAGGCGGCCTATGGATTTGCTCCGCTGCAGGTGCGGCAGGGGCGTTAACCGGAAGGGAGAGCAGCATGGATCAACAATTTGCCGGGCTGGGCGTGTTGTTTGTCGCCGGATTCGGGCCGATCGCGCGTGAGAGCGGCGAGAGCAAGGCGTTTTATGTCGAGGCGCTGGGGCTGCCGCTCAAACCGATGCCGGGCAACGAAACCTATCTGCTGTCGGAGCCGGGCGCGCTGGACGGCGTGAAGCATTTCGCCCTGTGGCCGTTGGCGCAGGCGGCGCAGTCTTGCTTTGGCACCGACCGCTGGCCGGCGGATCACACGGTGCCGCAGGCATGGATCGAGTTTGACGTGGCCGACATGGCGGCCGCCACCCAGGGGCTGATCGACCGAGGTTATCGGCTGCTGGTCGCCAATCGCGAAGAGCCGTGGGGCCAGAGCGTTACCCGTTTACTCAGCCCGGAAGGGTTGCTGGTTGGCGTTACCTATACGCCCTGGCTGCGTTAAACGCCACGCCGTTCGCCGCCATTTTCCGGCGATGGGCGGCTTAAGAACAAATACGCATTAGCTTAAAGCGATCTGCGCTATAGACCCATCAAATCCCCGAGTGGTTTCCCTTCCTGAAAGCAGTAATCCCGTTCATTGCGTAAAAACCAATGGCCAGAATGCGCTATTGCCATGCCATTTTACGGCGATTTTTCGCCCGCTTTTTTTGCCGCCAGGTGCCTGATGGGAATAGAGATTATTCTTATATTTCCGCCAACCGTTAAGAAATAATAATGATTCTCGTTTTCAACCATGGAAAGGAGAAGGAACGATGAAAACAGTGAAGCGAACGGGCATCGCGTTGGCGATAGCCCTGACTTTCCCCCTGGCATTGCCTGCCGCTGCGGCGGCGCAAACCTCCCTGACTAACAGTAAGGCGGCGACGATGACGGAAAAACACGGGCAGTTTATTGCGGTCGGTAAAGTGGTGCAGGTGACCTTCGGCGATTTCGCCTTCAATCTGGATTTTACCGATGACAAGACCATGACCTTCACCGGTATCGGCGAAGCGTCGCAGGGCATCACCGATACCGTGCAGTACACTGCGGTGGAGATTCGGCCGAAGGTCTATATGGTCTATTGGCATGAACCGCAGTCCGGCGACAACGTGACGCATGTCGAGGACTTTGAGCGTGGCGAGGTGTACACCAACATCGCCGCCAAGGACGGCAGCTTCACCCATCTGAAAGGGCAGCTGAAAATCGTAGGTCACTCAGGAAAATAAGGAGCAGTTATGAAAAAGGCATTGATCACCTGTGCGATCGTCGGCGGTTTGCTGGCGAGTTACCCGGCGCTGTCAACGGATCAGGCGGCGTCTTACAAGTCGGCCGGCAAGGGCGGTTATCATCATGCTCAGCAAAAGCTGAAGGTGGTGGAAGACCTGTACGCAGGTTTCTTCAACCGTCACGATATCAGCGTGGCGCAAAAGCTGATTGTGGAGAACTACAAGCAGCATAACCCGTTTGTCGGCGACGGCATCAAGCCGTTCCTGGATTTCTTCAGCCAGACCTTTAAAGACAATCCGCAGTACAGCGCCAAAATCTACCGCAGCGCGGTCAATGGCGATCTGGTCTATGTTCACGTCAAATACCAAAATAACCCGCAGGATCGCGGCACCGCCAGCGTGGATATTTATCGGGTGAACGATCAGGGTAAAATCACCGAGCATTGGGACGTCAATCAGGATGTGCCGGAAAAATCGGCCAACGACAATACCATGTTCTGATCCGCAAGGGCCGCTGCGGCGGCCCTCTACATGCCCGTAACACTTTATTTACTTACATAAATAGGAAATGACCGCCGCGTCGAGTAGGCTACGGCCGCCTTTGGCAGTGGTGGCACGGTTGATGGGCGTCATTGTCCCACCACTGCTTGAGGCGTTTCCCCGCATTTCCCGTTATCCCGCGCGTTGATTCTCCACTTTTTTGAACTGATGCCGCAGCTGCAGCGCATTGCAAAGCACCAATACCGCCGTGACGGCGAACACCCAACGGAACCCCATCATCGCCGAAATGCCCGATCCCAGCAGCGGGCCGACCACGTTGCCCAGGTACATAAAGGATTGGTTATAGCCGAAGATGCGCCCGGTCACCTGATCGGAGGAATACTTCAGCAGCAGCGCCTGCACCGCCGGCATCAGCGCGCCATCGGCGAACCCCAGCAGGAAGCGCAGAATGCCCAGCTGCAGCGGCGTATTCACCCAGGCCATCACGGCGAACAGGCCGGTGGTGAACAGCAGCGCGGCGATCAGGATGCGCGCGGTGCCGATGCGATCGCCGAGCCGCCCGAGGCGTGGCGCCGAGATCAGCGCCGCAATGCCGGGCATGGCGGCGATCATGCCGCTGACAAAGGCGATATTGCTGACGTCGCCCGACAGCTCGCGGATGAACAGCGTCAGGATCGGGCTGATGGACGAGTTAGCCAGCTGGATCATCAGGGTACAAACGAACAGCGTGACGATCAGCGTCGGATAAGGCAGCGAACGGAATACCGCCTTGCCGCTCAGCTGATCCGCTTTTTTCACCGTGATGCGCCTCTCCTTAATCAGGAACAGCGTCACCAGGAAGCTGACGAACATCAGCCCGGCGGTGACGAAAAACACCACCCGCAGCCCCAGATGGTCGGCCATCAGTCCGCCCAGCAGCGGCCCGGCGATCACGCCGGAGATCTGCCCGGTAGAGAGCGTGCCCAGCGCCCAGCCGCTTTTATCGCGCGGCGCCTGCGAGGCGACCAACGCCATGGCGTTGGGAATATAGCCGGACGTCAGCCCCATCAGGGCGCGCAGCGCGAACAGCTGCCAGACGTTGGTGGCCAGCCCCTGCAGGGCGATGACGATCGCCATGCCCAGCGAGGCTCGCAGCAGCATCAGCTTGCGGCCTTTGCGGTCGGCGAGGCTGCCCCACAGCGGCGACACCACCGCCGAGACCAAAAAGGTGCCGCTGAACACCAGCCCGGACCACAGGCTGAGGGATTGATGATCGCTGACGCCGAGCTGTTCGACGTACAGCGGCAGAAAAGGGAGGATTTGGCTCATCGCTAGCCCGGTGAAGAAACACCCGAGCCAGACCGAGATCAGATTGACTTTCCACGCTTCCATCGGCTTATCGTACCACGTTGAATAAGGAGGGATTTATTAAGCAAAATAATAATAACACTGCGAACTAGTCGGCGAGGGGCAAATGCGTGAGCAAACGTAACTCTGCCGGCTGCAGTGTCTTTTTTGCTATATATTAATAGCTATATTATCATAGGTAACTAGATTAAGCCAGAGCGGCGCGGTAGCCAGGAAGGGCACCGCGCGATCCGGCGGTGTGAAGGTAGGGATAAACTGAACGCTATGATTGATGCCAATGAAAAAAGATCATCCTGAAGACGTGACGCTGTTGCGCACGCAGTTAATGTCGCTGGTGCGCCGTTTGCGGCGCGAGTCGCGCAGCGACGAAAAATCCTGGGCCCAGCTGATGCTGCTGGGAGCTATCGATCGCCATGGCGGCGAGGCGACGCCGTCGCTGCTGGCGGAGTCGGAGCGTATGCGTTCCTCTAACCTGGCGGCCGCACTGCGGGAGCTGGAGGCCGACGGGCTGCTGGTGCGCACGCCGGATGCCGAAGACAAACGCCGGGTGCGGGTGCGCTTGACCCCTGCCGGGCTGGGCCTGCTGCAGCAAAGCCGCACCCGGCGCGAGGCGTGGTTGCTGGCGGCGATGGAAAGCTGTTTAACGGAGCAAGAACAGGCGCAGCTGATCGAAGCGGGGGCGTTGATGGCGCGGCTGGCGGCGGCGCCGCCAACGGACGCGGAATAATCGCCGGGCCGCCCGTGCGGCGAGGTTATGGCATCGGCCAATCGACCGGCATGGTGCTGACCACGTCTACGTAGCGATCCCAGGCCGACGACCAGAATTGGGTGAAGGCTTCCAGCGTGAGATGGGTGCCCATCAGCCCCATCACGAACCAGCAGGCGGTAAACAGGCCCAGGCTGCTGAACATGAACGCCATGCCATTGCGGCTGGTTTTACGGCAAACGACGTTTAACTGGCTGGCGAAGAACATCATCACGGCGCTCAGCAACTCCCAGCGCATCATGATTAAACCGGTGGCAATGGTACTCATCGAACTCGATCCTATGTAACAAAAGCCGCATCCGGCAGGGCGCCGACAGGGAGATGCGGAGGGGAATAACGGGAATAATGTGATTTGGGTCACATTGTAGCATTGGGGTGAACGGCGGCTCAATGGGGAGCGCGGTGAAAAAATCGCCGCCGGTAACATTCCAATATGCTGAAACAGTTATGCCATTTCATTAGCAACCTTTTCATGGGGCGGCGCGCCCGATAACGCTATGCTTGCCGGCTTTTCAGTTCCCTGATTTTGCGGGGAAATGTGACGCAAAAGGTACCGGCACCGCATGGCCCTGTTAAAAGAAAAAATTCGCGACCACTCTGCGGAAGAGAGGCTGTTCATCCGCCGGGCGGCCGTGGCGCTGGCGCTGGTCGTCGTCTGTTTCGGCGCGCTGATCGTCAACCTCTACCGGCTGCAAATTCGCCAGCACGGCTTTTATCAGACGCGCTCCAATCAAAATGACATCAAGATGCTGCCGATCGCGCCCAGCCGCGGGCTGATCTTCGATCGCAACGGCATTCCGCTGGTGCGAAACGTGACACTGTATCGTATCGAAGTCACGCCCAGCAAAGTCGCCGACATGGCGGCGCTGTTGCGGGCGTTGACGCCGGTCGTCGATCTGACGCCGGAAGACATCAGTGCGTTTCGCGACGATATGCACCACAACAGCCGCTACAAACCGGTCACGCTGAAGGCGGGGCTGAACGACACCGAGGTGGCGCGCTTCGCCGTTAACCAATACCGTTTCGACGGGGTGACTATCGATACCTATCAGCAGCGTGAGTATCCTTATGGCGCCCAGCTGGCGCACGTGCTGGGCTATGTGTCGAAGATCAACGACAGCGATCTCAAGCGCCTGGACAAGGCCGGCCTGAGCGAGAACTACGCCGCCGACCGCAATATCGGCAAACAGGGCATCGAAGCCTATTACGAGTCCGAACTGCACGGCACCACAGGTTATCAGGAGGTGGAGGTGGATAACCACGGGCGCGTGATCCGCTTGCTGAAGGAGCAGCCGCCGCAGGCCGGCAAAAACATCTATCTGACGCTGGATCTGCCGCTGCAGCAGTACATCGAATCGGTGCTGAAGGGGCAACGCGCCGCGGTGGTGGTGGAAGACCCGCGCGACGGCGGTATCCTGGCGATGGTCTCCAGCCCCAGTTACGATCCCAACCCCTTCGTCAAAGGTATCGGCTACCAGGCCTATAAAGCGCTGCTGCACAACCCGGATTTGCCGCTGATCAACCGCGTCACCCAGGGGTTGTATCCGCCGGCTTCCACGGTGAAGCCCTACATGGCCGTTTCGGCGCTGTTCGCCGGGGTGATCACACCCACCACCACCTTTTTCGGCGCGCCGACCTGGACGCTGCCCGGCACCGAACGCCGCTACCGCGACTGGCTGAAAACCGGCCACGGCATGCTCAACGTGACCAAAGCGATCGAGGAGTCCGCCGACACCTTCTTTTATCAGGTGGCCTATGAGATGGGCATCGATCGCATTCACCACTGGCTGAGCCAGTTCGGTTACGGCCAGTCGACCGGTATCGATCTGAACGAAGAGTACCGCGGCGTGCTGCCGAGCCGCGACTGGAAGCTGAAGGTGCACAAAAAGGGCTGGTATCAGGGGGATACGGTCTCGGTGGGCATCGGCCAGGGGTATTGGGTGGCGACGCCGATCCAGATGGTGAAAGCGCTGACCACGCTGCTCAACAACGGCCAGGTGAAAACGCCGCATCTGCTGTATTCGCTGCAGCAGGGCAACCGCGTGACGCGCTACCTGCCGCCGGCGCAAGCGGCGCAGATTGGCGATCCCAACTCGCCTTACTGGGGCATCGTGCGCAACGGCATGTACGGCATGGCCAACCTGCCGAACGGCACCGGTTACAAGCTGTTCCATACCGCGCCTTACCAGATCGCCGCCAAATCCGGCACCTCGCAGGTGTTCAGCCTGAAGCAAAACCAAACCTACAACGCCAAAATGATCCCGGTGCGGCTGCGCGATCACATCTTCTATACGTTGTTCGCCCCGTATAAAAACCCGCGGGTGGCAATGGCGCTGATCCTGGAAAACGGCGGCGGCGACGGCGTGGTGGCGGGGCCGACCGCGCGCGCGATCCTCGACCACATTTTCGACCCGGCCAACGCGCCGCAGTCCGGCGACCCGGCGCAAAGTAAACCGCAGTTAAACGACAGTGCGGATGTGCAACGGTGATGCGGTTTGTTTTTACTTTCTTACAAACTGCAATCTCCTGACCATTTCCGGCAATGTAGACTGAAATAACACCATAAACCGAATAAAAACGCAGGGTTAACACAACAGTGGCGCCATCGACCAAAAAGAGCGGTAAAACCTATTCCACAGTTCGTTTCGGCTGGATTTGCGCCGGCATGCTGGTCTGTTTTTTTCTGTTGGCGTTCCGGGTCGGCTATCTGCAGCTGTTGGAACACCAGCAGTTGGCGGACCAGGCTGACCAGCGTTCGATCCGCACCCAGGTGGTGCCGACCAACCGCGCCATGATCACCGATCGCAACGATGAGGCGCTGGCGGTCAGCGTGTCGTCCAAAGACATCGTGCTGGATCCGAAACACATTCTCGATACCCAGACCGACACTAGCAACGAGCGCTGGCAGAGCATGGCCAACGTGCTGAAGATCCCGCTGGCGGACATCCAGCACCTGATCCAGAGCAACGCGCGCAAGCGCTTCGTTTACCTGGCGCGCAAGGTGGAGGACGATAACGCTGCCTACATCAGTAAGCTGCACCTGACCGGCGTCAGCACCGAGCAGGATTTCAGCCGCTTTTATCCGATGGGCCAGGACGCCGCCGGGCTGATCGGCATCGTTGGCCAGGACAATCAGGGGCTGGAGGGCATCGAGCTGGGCTTCAACCCGCTGCTGCAGGGTAAAAACGGCCTGCGGGTCTACCAGAAGGACGGCAGCGGTGCGGTGATCGGCGTGCTTAAAAGCGTGGATCCGGTGCCGCCGCCGAATGTGACGCTCAGCATCGACAAATTTATCCAGTACGTGCTCTATGCGCAGATCCGCGACGGCGTGGTGGCTAACCAGGCCGACTCCGGCTGTGCGGTGCTGGTCAAGATCGACACCGGCGAGATCCTCGGCATGGCCAGCTACCCGTCGTTCAACCCGAACAACTATGGCAGCACCCCGGCGAAGGATATTCGCAACGTGTGCAGCAGCGACAGCTTCGAGCCGGGCTCGACTGTGAAACCGGTGGTGGTGATGGTTGGGCTGGAGCATAAGCTGATCCGGCCGGATACCGTGCTGGACACTACGCCGTATCGGGTGAACGGTCACCTGATCAAAGACGTCGGCCACTGGTCGAAGTTGACCATCACCGGCGTGCTGCAAAAATCGAGCGACATCGCGGTATCGCACATTGCGTTGGCGTTGCCCGCCACGGTGCTGCCGGCGGTCTACCGCAGCTTTGGCCTGGGGCGACCGACCGAGCTCGGCATCGGCAACGAGAGCAGCGGCTACCTGCCGCAGCATCGCGAACGCTGGGCGGATATCGAACGCGCCACCTTCTCCTTCGGCTATGGCCTGCGCGTGACGCCGCTGCAGATGGCGCGCGAGTATGCCGCTATCGGCGCCTTCGGCGTTTATCGGCCGCTGTCGATCACCAAGGTGACGCCGCCGGTGATGGGGCAACGTATTCTGCCGGCCGATACGGTGAAAACCGTGGTGCATATGATGGAGAGCGACGCCTTGCCGGGCGGCAGCGGGGTGAACGCCGCGGTGCCGGGTTATCGGCTGGCGATCAAAACCGGCACCGCCGAGAAAATGGGCCCGAGCGGTAAATACGACGGCGGGTATATCAACTATACCGCCGGCGTGGCGCCGGCCAGCGATCCGCAGGTGGCGCTGGTGGTGATGGTCAACAACCCGAAAGCCGGCAAACACTTCGGCGGTTCGGTGGCCGGGCCGGTGTTCGGCAAGATCATGGCCCAGGTGCTGGAGCACATGAATATCCTGCCGGACGCCCAGCCGCTCAACGTGGTGTCGTCGGTCAAGAGCTAACCCGCGGGTTAACGCGATTCCAGCAGGCGCTTCAACGCCTGCAGATCGGCGTTCACCAGCCCGGCGTCGTGGGCGAACTGCGCGTCGTCCATGCCCGGCTGGCGGAACAGGGTGAAGATCACCTCGGCGCCTTGCCGGTTGGCGAGCGCGCGCAGCGGCACGTAGATCACGCTGCCGTCCGGCAGCGTCACCCAATGATCCAGCACGCCGAAGGCGTTCGGCGCGCTGAAGCGAATGCGGATCCGCCCCTGCGGGGTATCCGCCATCCAGTCTTCACCTTCCTGCCGCAAACTGTTGGCTAACCCTTTGGCCCACAATGGGAAGTTTTCCGGCCGGCTGAGAAAGGCGTATACCTCGTCACAGGGGCGGTTGATGGCGACATGCAGCGTCTGCGCGCTCAGCATCGTGATTTCTCCGGTTGACGGCGATACTTCAGTGTAGATCCCGCTGCGCTCAGAAGTAGTAACCGATGTTTACGTTGGTGCGAAAATACCATTTATTGCTGCCGGAGGACTGGGTACCGGTCCAGCCGGTGGCGTTTTCCACGCCGCCCCACGGGTTGGCGTTTTGCGCCCAGGTCAGATCCACCCACAGCATCACCGGCATGGCGAACACCTGCACCCCGAGCGTATTCATTTTGGAGTTGGAGCCGCCGCGCTTATCTTTCCAGAGCACGCTGTAGTCGTTGTAGAACCGCAGTTTTTTCACCGGACCCCAGGGCACCTCGACGTCGCGCGCCAGGTTAATGGCGGCGGTGGTGGCCTGCGAGGGGATCAGATAGGCCGGCGTCAGGCCGTTGCCGCCCATCAGGATCACCGAATTGTTGGCTCCGGCCGGGCCTTTGGCGTCATAACCGTAGCGGATCACCTGGCCGGACAGATGCCAGGCATCTCGATTCACCAGCGTGTGCAGGCCGGCCGCCCAGAAGCTGCCGTCATCGCCGGTCGCCTGGTTGTAAAGCCGCGAGGCCGCCAGCGAACCGCCGAGCTCGTTATCCCAGCCGCCCGGGTGGAAAGCGTGCGTCAGCCGCAGGTTCAGCTGATCGCGTTTTTCGTTGCGCTGCAGGTGCTGCGAGGCAAAGTTGGTGTTCTTCAGATCGTCGTAGCTGGCGACGTCGGGGGCGTAACGCACGCCGGCCGGCATCATGCGTGGGTAGTAGGCGGCGTCGAAGGCCCAATCGCCCTGTTGATATTGGTATTTGGCGCCCAGCCCGGTGTTGACGCCGAAGCCGAGGTAAAACGGAATGCCATACGACCAACCGAACTGCGGGTAGGGCATCAGGCCGAACGGTTTGAACGGCGCGCCAAGCTGCACGGCGGAACGCTCAGACAGGTGATAGCCGACATAGGCGCGGTCGATGGCGTATTTGCGCCGATCCTGAAACCAGAATCCGCTATCGAAAAATGCGTCGTTTACCTGACCGGCGGCGTCGATGCGAAAGGCGTCAAAGCGTAAATGCGGCGGATGCCGATAATTGCTGCTGTGCCAGTCTTCATAACGATAATTGGCGCGCAGTGCGCCGCCGATATCGATACTCTTTTTATTGTCATCGCTTTGCCAATGAATATGGGGAAATGCCGGACGACTTTTTTTGACCGGCGCCGCGGTGGCGGCCGTGTCGTTGGCTAATGCGGAGGTTGCCGCATAACTCACTGGTGAAACAAGCAAAAAACAAAGGGTGATCTTGCGCATGTCCGGCCCCTGATGAATGTTTGGTCTTTATTAAGACGAGCGGGTTTTACCTGAAAATAAGGCGTTGGTGCTCGTTTTTTTTATATTTGAGACGATTTCATTGCGCGTTTCATATATTAAATTCATTTCCGGTTAATATATGAAACTTTGTTTCTTGTTTAATGGGGAAACTATAAATCTGCGATTAAACAAGTCAAGTAATAAAAATAAACGTTGGTGTGCCATACCGCCGATTTTGCCATTTTTCTTGGTGAGGGGCGGCGCAGAGCAGACTGAAATATTAGTGTCATCAATGCCCGTTAGACTCGCGGCATCCTGGTATTACTGACTAAAAATCATGAACATAAAACTGACACTTGGCCGCAGAGTAAAACCTGCGACGGCGCTGCCGCGCGCGTTTGGCTTCGGCAAAAGCATGGGATTATTAAGCGGCGTAATTTGCGTTATTGCGCTATTTTCTCTGCTGCAATTGTTTTCCACCGTATTTATTTCCAATATTCTGCGTGATGCCAAGGTTAACCTGGTGACGGGCGACGCGTTGCATCGCCAGCAGGCGGCGATGGATCGTGCCAGGCTGTCGCTGTTGACGGCCAGCGACAGCCTGAACCGTGCGGGTATCTATTATCTGCAGGACCAAGCCACCGGCTCCGACGGCAGTTGGCACAGCCTGCTGGATGAGTCGTTGGCGGCGCTGCAGGCTTCCGAGCAGGCCTTCGCCCAGTTCGAACGTTTGAGCGTGGATGCGCCGGCGGCGGCGGCCCTGAAAGACGGCTATCGTCTGTTTTATGACGGCCTGAAAGAGCAGGCGCAAGGGCTGCAAGGCAGCAGCGGCATCGAGGCGTTTTTCGCCGTGCCGATCCAGGCGTTTCAGGCGGATTTCAACGAGAAGTATCTCGCTTATCAGGCGCTGAACGAACGGCGCGGCGATGACGTCAACGTGCGGCAATTGGCGGCGCTGGAGCAGGCCAAGACCTTTGCGCTCGGCGCGCTGGCCGCGTTGGCGCTGATCGCCGTTGGGGTGTGGTTCGCCGTCTCCCGCTGGGTGATCGCGCCGCTGCAGCGGGCGATCGCGCACCTCAACGTGCTGGCCGCCGGCGATCTTTCGCGGCCGCTGCCGTCTGAAAGGGCGGTTAACCGCGAGATGCGTCAACTGCAAACCAGCATCGGCCACATGCAAGGCGGCCTGCAGCGCTTGGTAAGCGAGGTGCGCGACGCGGCGAGCGGGATCCTGAATGGCGTCGGGCGGCTGGCGGACGGCAATCGACAGCTGACGGCACAGTCGGCGAAGCAGGACGGCGAATTGCACTTGGCGACCGAGCACGTGCAGCAGCTGGCGGCGCGGGTGGAAGAAAATGGCCAATACGCGCGGCAGGCCAGTGAACGCACTGAACAGGCCCGCCAGTGCGCCGGCGCCGGTGAGCAGATGATGCAAACCGTCAATGTCTCGATGCAAGGGATCGTCAACCAATCGGCTGAGATGCGCGGCATTGTGGCATTGATCGACAGCGTGGCGTTTCAGACCAATATTCTGGCGTTGAATGCGGCGATCGAGGCCGCGCACGCCGGCGTTCACGGCCGCGGTTTCGCCATCGTGGCTAAGGAAGTGGGCCTGCTGGCGCAGAAAAGCAGCCATTCGACGCGCGATATTCAGCAGTTGATCGGCCGCTCATTGCAGCAAATCGATCGAGGATCGCAGGCGGTGGATCTGTTGACGGGCAACCTGCGACAGATTATCAGTCTGGTGAACAAGTGCAGTGCGCTGATGGGGGAAATTTCGCTGGCGTCACTCAATCAGGGGGAGAGCATTCAGGACGTGACGGCGCGCATCACCGCGCTGAATCAGGTGGCGCGGCAAACCGGCAGCGTGGTGAACGCGGTGACCGAGGCTTCGCAGTTGCTGCAGGGGGAGTCGGAACGATTGGAAAAAGCGATGGCGCGCTTCAGGCTGCCTGCGCAATAAATACTTCTGGTGCAGGTTAATTAATAATAAAGCTGCGCTTAACGTTATTTATTATTGTTCCTTCCGAAGGACGTTCATCGGGATAAATAAAGCAGGCCGGCGCGCGTGAATTAACAAAGCGCCGGCCTGCTGAGATATTTTTAACGGAATGATTAACGGCTGGTCTGGTGGCCGATAATGCCACCCAGCGCTGCGCCGCCGAGTGTGCCCAGCGTGCTGCCGTCGGTCAATACCGCGCCGCCGACGGCGCCGACCCCCGCGCCGATCGCCGTGTTGCGATCGCGATTGGACATATGCCCACATGCGGTAACGGAAAGCGTTGCCATCACCACCACCAACACACCCGCGGCACGTTTAATATTCATAATGAGTTCCTGGTAAATTGGCGGATTAATGGATTAAAAATAATCCGATTAAACCGCCGGTAGAAGTTGGGATGAATGTATTCCTCCGTAAGAAAATCGAACAGGTAAAAATTCTTAATTTTGCGGCGGCGAAAAGCGTTTGCTCGCCGAATGTGCGGCCGCCGGCGAAACCGCGGGTCTATACTGAGAAGACGCCTCGCGGGGGACGGGGCGCACGTTGTGGAGGCCGCCATGTCCGATCTCGTTTCCGCATCCGGCAAGCCGGTGAAAATTCCCGGGCCGGATCATCCGATTACGTTAACTCGCCATCCCATGCGGGTCGTGGTGCACGCCGCCGGCCAAATCCTGGCCGACAGCCGCAACGCGCTCATTTTGCGGGAAGCCAACTATCCGCCGGTGTTTTACTTTCCGCGTGAGGATGTGAAGATGGCGCTGCTGCAGAAAAACCATCGCGTTAGCTACTGCCCTTATAAGGGCGACTGCAGTTATTTCGACCTCGCGCTGAACGGCCCGCAGGGGAACAATACGGCCTGGAGTTATGAAATGCCTTACAACGCCGTGGTGGCGATCAAGGAGCATCTGGCATTTTATGCCGATAAAGTGGCGGAGATCCGTACCGAAGCCTGAGCCGCCGTCGCTGCCGGGCGGGGGCTGGTTGACATTCCGCTAATCCCTACTCATTATGTGTATTACCGGAAATTGATACGCTTTCCTTATGTTTTAATCCGACATAAACGAAACTCTGAGCAGGTGCCAAGGTGTCTACCTCTACGCGATTTGCCGTTGCCATCCATATCCTGACCAACATCACGCTGTGTCGCGGCCAGACGGTGCGTTCCGAAGACATCGCCCGCAGCGTCAACACCAATCCGACGGTGGTGCGGCGCATCCTCGGCGCGCTGGCGGAAGCGGGGCTGACCTATTCACAAATGGGGCAAGGCGGCGGGGCGCTGCTGGCGCGGCCGGCGGAAGCGATCTCGCTGCTGGACGTGTATCGCGCGGTGGAGGATCAACCCTATTTCATGCTGCACCGCGCCCGGCCTAACGATGCGTGCTATATCGGCCACGCCATTACCCCGGTGCTGGAGCAAGAGTTCGCGCGCGTGGGGCATGCGCTGGAAGCCAGCCTGGCGCAGACCAGCATCGCCGAAATGGCCGGGCAGGTCGAGCGGCGCGCCGGCTATCCTTTCGCCCCCTGTTCGCCGCAATATCAAGCAGATACGCAATAAAAAATCCACGCCAATCCCTTTGCCGCACAGAGCATTTTTTGCATTGCGTTAATGTAATTGTGTAAGTTACATTAGCTCGCATCAAGTGTGATGTAGCTCACGTTTTAGACTGCCTCCCCACGATAATCAACCGATTAGCCGGAAACCTTTTCTTCCGGCGCAGATTCGCTGTGCTTAAAAACCAGGAGAGAACGATGTTAGAAATGCTTGAAAGCTTGGCCACCGTGGTGGTCCTGGTGCCGGTAATGGTGGCCGTACTGCTCGGCGCGATTTACGGCTTGGGTGAAGTGTTTAACGTCTTTTCCGCTATCGGCCGCAAAAACGGCTAAATCTGTACGCCAGGGGCTATCGGCCCCGGCTATTCGCAGTTTTCTTCTTCTCTCATGCTCATGATGATGGATGCGCCACGGCGTCGATCATGGTCATCAGCCCGTTGTAACCCATGTCGATATGGCGCATCCCTACGCTATGGTTTTGCGTACGGCGACCAGCGGCAAACTTTCCGACAGAAAATCGATCAGCGCTCGCACGGAAGGCAACATGCCCCGACGCGTCAGAAAAGCCAGATGAAATAGCAGCTCCACTGCTCCCCACTGCGGCAATACCACGCAAAGCTCATGCTTGGCCAAGGCTTTCAGGCAGGCGACGTCCGGCAGCATCGCCACACCGAGATCCTGAATTGCAGCCTGCAGCAGGGTTTCATAATCGCTGCTTATCAGGATCGGCTCGTGCACGATGGTCTTCTCTTCGCCGCTAACCCTGTGTTTCATCACCCAATTTGGCGAAGCGGCATTGGCGTCATAATGCAAGGTTGCATGCTGCAGCAGATCCTCCGGCGTGGCGATCGGTGCACGACGAGCGAGATACTCGGGGCTGGCGACCAAAATGCGGCGGCTGATACCGAGCGGTTTGGAAATCAAATCGGGGTCCTGCAGGATCGGTTCCCTGAGCCGCAACGCAATGTCGATATTCTCGATGCGCAAATCGACAGGGCGGTCCTGTGCGAGAACCTGTACGGATACGTGTGGATAGCGCACCATAAACTGCGGCAGATAGGGCGCGATATAAACCTGAGTAGCCAGAACGGGGCAACTGATACGAACCCGTCCGCGCGGCGTCCCGCTGGCCATATCTATCGTTTCTTGCGCCGCCAGAGCCTCGGCCAGCAGCCCGCGGCAGTGCGCGTAAAACTGCGTCCCCACATCCGTCAGCGAAACATGACGAGTAGTCCTTTGCAGCAAGCGCACGCCCAGGCGCTGTTCCAACACTTTTATTCTGGCGCTTAAACGCGATTTAGGGATCGCGGCCACGCGTTCAGCGGCGGAAAAACCGCCATTCTCCACCACCAGGGCGAAATAGCGCAGATCGTTCAAGTCATCAAAAACCGCCGCCTGTCCATGCATACCTATTGTCCGAATTTGAGTAACAGTGATTTCAAAATTAGCACATAGACGCTTTATTGTCCGATATGTAGCCTTAATTCGGACAGCAATCATTCGTTATGAGGTGAAAAAAATGCAAGCAATCGCGGTGGAATCGTTCGGAGCAACACCGACGCTAATGACGCTGCCTACGCCCCAGCCGGCGCGTGGCCAGCTGCTGGTCAAACTGGAGGCCAGCGGCATCAATCCCATCGATTGGCGGATCGCGCAGGGGATGTTGAAAGATCGCGTGCCCCACGTCTTTCCCTTGATTATGGGCGTGGACGGCGTTGGCACCGTGGCGTCAGTCGGCGCCGACGTTCAGCGTTTTCAGGTTGGGGACCGGGTGGTGGGGCAATTCTTGTTTGGCCAGGCTGGCAACGGCAGCCATGCCGACTATGCCGTGCTGAATGAAGAAGCCACGCTGGTGTTGTGCCCTGAAACGGTAGAGGCCGTTCAGGCCGCCGCGCTGCCTACGGCGGGCATGACGGCATTGCAGCTCAGCCAGCGGCTCGATATCGCGCCGGGCGGAACCGTGTTGATTATCGGGGCGACCGGCGGTGTCGGCACATTTCTGACCCAGTGGGCGGTGATGAAGGGGTTGCGGGTCATCGCCACCGCCAATCAGGATGCGCAGGCACATATGCGGGCGCTGGGGGCGGTGGAGACGCTTGACTATCATCAGACGCCGATCGACGCGTGGCTGGCGGCCCACTCACCACATGGCGTCGACGCATTAGTCGATTTGGTCAGCGACAGCACCGATTTTGCGCGCTACGTCACCCATGTTCGCCGCGGGGGCGTTGCCTTGAGCAGCGTGTGGGCGGCGCAGGAGCAAAGCCTGGCCGCGCGTGACATTCGCGGCGGCAACTTTGAAGTGCGGGCTACTGCCAACGATCTCGGCATCGTCTTGACGGCAGCCGCTTCAGGCAAGCTTAAGGTCACCATCGACCAGACGATGCCTTTGGCGCAAGGGGCCGAGGCACTCCTGGCCAACCGCGCCGGTGGCGCCCGTGGAAAAACGATTCTGGTGCGCTAGCGCGCCATCTTCTTGCCTGGCTGGCAACGCCTTTTTGCCAGCACACCATGACAGACATAAAGGGAAACACGATGAAAATTATCGCCGCCGTGGCTGAACGACCAAAAGAAGCGTTTATCGTCCGACCGTTGGAACTGGATACGCCGCGTGATGACGAGTTGTTGGTGAAAATTGTCGCTACGGGCATTTGTCATACCGATCTGGTGGTGCGCGATCAGATTTTGCCGGTACCGGTACCGATGCCGGTGGTGCTTGGGCATGAGGGCGCCGGTATCGTCGAACGGGTGGGGAAAAACGTCAGTCATCTGAAGCCCGGCGACAAGGTGATTCTTTCTGTGGGGTACTGCGGCCATTGCGCGCCGTGCGCTACCGGCATGCCGGTCTATTGTCACGATCATCAGGCCATCAACTGGGCGGGCAGCCGCCCGGATGGTTCGGTGAGTCTGCATGACGGCGCCCGCGCGGTGCATAGCCATTTCTTCGGGCAGTCATCGTTCGCCAACTATGCGGTCGTCAATCAAAGCAGCGCTGTTAAGGTTGCCGACGATGCGCCGCTGGCCGCGCTGGGGCCGTTTGCCTGCGGCATCATGACCGGCGCCGGCGCGGTGATGAACAGCCTGAAACCGGAGCCCGGCTCATCGATCGCTATCTTCGGCATCGGCGCGGTGGGGATTGCCGCCGTCGCCGCTGCGCGCGTCATGGGCTGCACCACCATCATCGCAGTGGATGTGCAGGTGGGGCGTCTGGCGCTCGCCGAACGCGTGGGCGCAACGCATATCATCAACAGCCGGGAGCAAGATCCTATCGAGGCCATTCGGCAAATCACGCAGGGAGAAGGGGTGCGCCATGCGGTCGAATGCTCGGGGGTCACCAGCGTCATGAAAGACGCCGTAAATGCGCTGCAGGAAATGGGATCGTGCGTGTTGACGGGCGTGCCTGCTCTCGGAGCGGCGTTGCCGCTGGATATCTTGCATTTGCTGCGGGGGCGCCTGGTGCGGGGCAGCATCATGGGGGATGCCGCCCCGAGCGTCTTCTTGCCGAAGCTGGTCGCGCTGTTCCTGGCGGGGCGCTTTCCGGTTGACGAAATGTATCGCTTCTATCCGCTGGAAGAGATCAATCAGGCGATTGCCGATACCCATGCCGGCACCACCATCAAAGCGATTCTGAAAATGCCGCACGTTTAATGCGCTGCGCAACCCACCTAAGGAGAATACTCATGACAAAAGCATCGCAACGTTACGATCATATTGTTATCGGCGCCGGATCTTCCGGTTGTGTATTAACCCGACGCCTGTTGGATGCCGGGCGCCGCGTCTTGTTGCTGGAGGCGGGGCCGAGCGATGACAAACCGGAAATTCATGACCCGATGGGTTCCATCGCGCTGTGGAATTCAGACGTCGACTGGGCGTTTACCACCGAACCGCAAATTTACGCCAATGGTCAGCGTTTGCCGTTTCCACGCGGCAAAACGCTGGGTGGCAGCAGCGCCTTCAATGGCATGATTTATGTGCGCGGCGCCCAGCAAGATTTCGACACCTGGGCTTACCTCGGCAATGCCGGTTGGGACTATCAAAGCGTATTGCCGCATTTCAAACGGTTTGAACAGTTTGCCGACGACAATGATGAGGTACACGGCGTCGCGGGCGAACTGCCCGTCACGCTGAATCCGCGTCCCACGCCGGTGACTCAGGCGCTGTTGGCGGCCGCGCAAGCGGCGGGCGTGCCGCTGAATCGCAATTACAATGACGGCCGTAACATGTGGGGGGCTTATCACACCTGGATCACCGTCAAAAACAACCGGAGAATGAGCGCCTGGGTCGCCTTCCTGGAGGAGTATCGTCATCATCCCGGCTTGACCGCCATAACCGGCGCGCATGTCACCGACATAGAGTTTGACGGCGAATGTGCAGTTGGGGTGCGCTATGTTCAGCAGGGCGAAGTTCACCTGGCTCATGCGGACCGTGACATCGTGCTGAGCGCCGGTTCGCTGTGCACCCCGCAGCTGTTGATGCTGTCGGGCATTGGGCCGGCGACGCACTTGCATGAGATGGGGATCCGCGTGCGTGTCGATCTGCCCGGTGTCGGACAAAATTTACAGGATCACGTGAATGTGCCGCTGGTTTGGCAATCGCCGCAGCCGGTTCCGCTTTCGGGCGCACAGGGGTTGGAGGCGACACTGTTCTGGAAAAGCCATCCGGAGATGATCGTCCCGGATATGCAGCCCATCTTAATTACGTTCCCGTATCCCGGCGCAAATGCGCCTGAGCACGGTTTCACCATCGTGCCGACCCTGCTGCACCCTTATAGCCGCGGCGTGGTTAAATTGCGTTCCGCCGATCCTTTTGCGCCGCCGTCTATCGATCCCTGTTTTCTGAAGGATCCGCGCGATCTCGAGCTGTTGGTCAAGCAGATCGCCTTTATTCGCGACATTGTCGAACGCCCAGAAATGGATGATTGGCGCTTGCGGGAGACGGCGCCGGGCGCGGACTGTGTCTCAGACGAAGCGGTTGCGGAATTCGTTCGCCGCAATGCCGTCAGCGATCACCATCAGGTGGGTACCGCCAAGATGGGCGTCGATGCGATGGCGGTGGTCGATCCCGAACTGCGGGTCTATGGCGTGCGTAATCTGCGCGTGGCCGACGGCTCTATTATGCCGCTGATCGTCAGCGGCAATACCAATGCGGCTTGCATCATGATCGGCGAGAAAGCGGCCTCGCTGATTCTGGGCGGTGAGTGATGAACCGGTATGCGCCGGTCCTGGGGTATCGGCTCCATGGACGCGGCGATCGCGGTGTCATCGTGCTGCATGGGTGGTTCGGCGATCATACCCTCTATGAACCGATGATGGCCTGCCTTGACGCCGCTTCTTTCACCTATGCCTTCGTTGATTTTCGCGGCTATGGGAGGTCGCGAGCGCTGAACGGCGCCTACACCACGGACGAGATGGTGGGTGATGTCGTGACGCTGGCCGATGCGCTGGAATGGCGACGTTTCGACATCGTTGGCCACTCGATGGGGGGAAAGATCGCGCAACTGGTTGCCGCGCGCCATCCCGAGCGCGTGCGCAGCGCCATCGGATTAACCCCGGTGCCGGCCAGCGGCTTGGAGGTTGACGCCGAGGCCTGGCGCATCTTCGAAGGAGCGACCACCGATGACGAGCATCGCAGAATGCTGGTTGATTTTTCAACCGGCGGTCGGCTGCCGCCGTGCTGGGTCGACATGATTGTGCAACGTTCGCGGGCGGCCTGCGATCGGGCGGTGTTCGCGCACTATCTCCAAAGTTGGGCGCAGGATGACCGCGCGGCAGAAACTCACGGTTGCCCGGTGCCGTTACTGCTGCTGATTGGGCAACACGATCCCGCACAGACGCTGCCCATCATGGAACGCACCTGTCTGACGTGGTTCGACAACGTGCAGTGCACGTTGCTGGAGGGCAGCGGGCACTATCCCATGCAGGAAACGCCAGTCTATCTGGCCCAGGTGATCGAGAGCTATTTACGCCATCAGCTCGCCTGACCCAAATGGAGCCGCCGCCTTGCGCGGCGCTCCCTTACTGGAGGTTCATCATGCAAACTGACCATTCAATAGCGTCAGACGTTGACGACAGCGCTAAACCCATCCACGGACTGCATCATTTCGCCTGGCGCTGCCGGAACGCGGAGGAGACGCGCCATTTTTACGAAGATCTGCTCGGATTGCCGTTGGTACACGTCATCAGAAACGATCGCGTTCCCAGCACCGGCGAATATTGCCCCTATGTGCATATCTTTTTTCGCATGAACGACGGTTCACATATCGCTTTCTTTGATCTTGGTGACGACACCGCCGCATTGCCGAGCGCCAATACGCCGGCATGGGTCAACCATATTGCGCTGCGTGTCGGCAGCCGGGCGGCGCTGGACGCCATGCACCGCCGCCTGGAAAAATCTGGCGTAGAGGTGTTGGGGGTGACCGATCACGATGGATATCTCGAGTCGATTTACTTTTTTGACCCGAACGGCTTCCGTCTGGAACTGACAACCGAAGTCGCGCCGGCGGCGGCGATCGAGGCGTTTGCACGAAAAGCCCACGATGAGCTGGCAAGATGGCATGCGGAGCGATCCGCACCAACAGCGAAGCGGGAGTAAGAACATGACAACCCATGTTAAACCCGCTTTACGTTTGGCGACGCGTGACAACGGTCGTCGCGATGGTGAGTTGGTTCTGGTGTCGGCCGACCAACGGCGCTGTCGGGCAATACCTGACATTGCGGCCACGCTGCAAGATGCGCTGGATGATTGGCGGGCAGTGGCGCCACGCTTGGTGCAGATGACGCATGAACTGGAAGCGACAGGGTGGGCGTCCGGAGACCGTTTAGACGCCGCTGCCTGCCTGGCACCGCTGCCGCGAGCCTATCAATGGGTGGATGCTTCGGTCTACCGACACCATGCGCAGCTGATGTATCGCTGGCGTAATGAACCGATACCTGCGGGGTATGAAGACACTCCGCTGGTTTATCAGGGAGGCTCCGACGTTATGTTGCCGGGGACCGCGCCGATCGAAGCTACGGACAGGGCGTTCGACGTCGATTTTGAAGCGGAGATCGCGGTGATCACGACGGATGTGCCGCTGGGGGCCACGCTGCAGCAGGCGATTGACAGCATCGCCCTGGTCGTCTTGTTGAACGACGTATCCTTACGCGGCTTGATCCCCAGTGAGCTGGCGCGTGGGTTTGGTTTCTACCAAAGCAAGCCGGCGACCAGCTTTGCGCCTATTGCGGTCACGCCGGCGGCGTTAGGGGCAGCGTGGCGAGGCGAGATGCTGCACTTGCCGGTGCGTATCGAACTGAACGGTAAATGGTTCGGTTCGCCTGAGGCGGGTGAAGACACGGTGTTTAATTTTGGGCAAATCATCGTGCACCTCGCGCGGACTCGAGCGCTGTCCGCCGGCAGCATTATCGGCGCTGGAACCATCAGCAACGCCGATCCGGCCGCCGGCAGCGCCTGCGTGACGGAAGCGCGTATCCGTCAGTCGCTGGCCGGTATGAGCAAACTGCAACCGTATCTGTCGCACGGTGACCGGGTGCGCATCGAAGTGCTGGATCCGCACGGATATTCGCCCTTCGGTGCCATCCACCAGCGGGTGATAATTCGGGAGCGGGGAGCGGCAAATACGCCCGATATCGGCATGGTTTGATTGGTCCCAAGGCGGCATGGCTCACCGGCGCGATTATTGATGTCGATGGCGGTTTTCAATTAATGCCCTGAAAGTCGAATTTTTTATTAATGACTCTCTCTTATTAACACAATGAGGTGTGATGATGTCTCAAGACGATACGATTTATTCCGGCTCTGATAACCCACGTCAGGTCGCTGAGTTCGTTTGCCACGCGGTCAACGGCTGGACGGAAGACCCGACGCGCATGCTTCCTTATTTTACCGAGGATGGTGGCTGGGACTTTCCTTTCGCTCCCGAAGAGTTTGGCTTGTTCTTTAAGCAGCTTCGGGGGAAAGAGGCGATGAAAACCTATTTTTCATCACTGACGCCATATATGGAAAAGCTGGATGTAGGCCCTGCGGAAAATTGGGGGGCTCATAAAATCAATGTCCCCTGGACCTATCTCTTTACTTACTCTGGAACCGCAATCATCAAACCGAGCGGTAAGCCTTACAAACAAGATTATATTTCCGTGGTGACACTGGAGCACGGGAAGATAAAGAATTACCGGGAGTATTGGAATCCCTATGTCGCCTTGGTCGATTTCGGTTTGGCGGCCCCGGTTGGTCACCCCTGAAATATCTGCTACTCACTGTCTGGTTATCGAGTTTCGTGTGAATAAATTCAAATAAGGTGGTCATGATGAATGCAAAAGAAGTTGTTGCCGCAATGTGGGATGCGTTAATGACGGCGGGCGATCCCAATACTATCGATACTTACGTGGATCCTCATTACCGGCAGCATAGCCCCTATGTAAAAGATGGTCCGGAAGGATTGCGCGATCTCCTCGCCACATTGCGACCGGATTATCGCTACGAGCTGGTGCGCATTATCGGCAACCAGGAGTTCGCGGTGATGCACGGCATACACCATAACTGGTTGAATGGCGTATTTACCGGCGGTGAGGCGGTCGTTGGTTTTGATATGTTCCGGGTTAAAGACGATAAAATTGCGGAACACTGGGATGCTTCCATCCCCAGATTGCATGTCAGCGCGTCCGGACGCAGTCAACTGGACGGGCCGACGGCAGTGGGCCAGCCGCAACTGACCAACGCCAGTCAATCCGCCGGTGAGGCCTACGTGCAAACGGTGCTCATTGATGGCCACAGAGATAAGCTGTCCATTTTGGTGCGAAGCGACGTCAAACAACATCGCCCAGAGGTCGATGATGGCCTTGAGGCGTTGCAGAACGCGTTGGCGGAAAGCCATCAACATTACGACAAGATCCTGCATGTTATCGCTGAAGGTGAGTTTGTGGCCGTGCACTCCAGTGGTAACGTTCGGCAACAACCGTACTCTTTCTGGGATCTGCTGCGTGTCGACGATCAGGGATTGATTGCCGAACAATGGCAGGTGGCGGCGGTCTACCCGGACGTTGTCGCTCATGACAACGGCCCCTATTAATCACTGCAGCGGGGTAACGGTGAAGTGCCGGGGCTAAGGGAGATGATTAAACGCCCGATGAGGTTCATCGGGCGTTTCTATTCCAGGGCCAACTCGGCCGCGTTACGTCGACTCGCCTCGCTACCGACGCCGCCGTTCAACGCCAAACTACCCTCGCGCGCCGTCGATCATCGCCATCACTTGCCGGAACATCGCGCTTTCCGCATCGGCGAGCTCGTTGACCAACGTAAAGTGATTGCAGTGGCGGTCTGCCAGCAGCTGGACGTCGAGACCATGCGCCAGGCAAGCGTCATAATAGGCCTGCGTCTGGTTTTTAAACCCCTGCGTTTCCCGCTGGCCGACGTCGAGCAGGATCTGCGGCGCATGGCCTTTCGGCGGCAGCAGAAACAGCGGGCTGAGGGTGTGCGCCTGCTCGGGCGTCAGGTGCAGCCAGTCGTTGATATAGATATCGCACAGCGGGCGCAGATCGTATAAGCCGCTCAGCGCCAACGCGCCTTTGATTGCATCGGGCGGCAGACGATAGCGTTGCTGCCAGCCGTCGGCGATCAGCATGCCGCACAGATGCCCGCCGGCCGAACTGCCGCTGACGAAAATGCGCGCCGGATCGATGCCGAATGGTGCCCCGTGATGATAAAGCCAGGCGACGGCGCTGCGTACCTCATGCACGATCTCCGCCAGCGTCGCTTCCGGCGCCAGCGTGTATTCCAACGTGGCGACCGCCACGCCGCGGCGGGCAAACGCGGCGGCCATCGAACAGGCTTCCTCTTTGCGCTGCGAATGCCAGTAACCGCCATGAATAAAGATCAGCAGAGGGGCGGGCTGAATGCTGGCCGGGAACAGATCGAGGCGTTCGGCGGCGCCCATGCCGTAGCGCAGGTCATAAATGCCCGGCGTCTGCGCCTTGGCGCGCTGGGCCAGCGCGGCGTATTCCGCCATGCAGGCGTCAAAATCCTCGACCGAAGCGCGGGCGTTGTATTGCACGGCGCGCGCGTTCAGGTTTTCAAACGTCAGATCGATGCTCATCATTTCTCCTGGTTGTTATGCGTTCTGCCTCCATCATTGTCCAGGCGGCGAAAAGATGTTTGATCTCCTGTGCGCGCCAATGCGTCTTCTCTGATGCCGTTTTCTGCTGTATATTGCTGTTTAATGCTTTTTATTGCGGGATAAACCATGCACAAAGCGGCGCGACAACGACATTTACTGGATTTGCTCAGCGAACGCGGGCAGGCGGCGGTAGCGGAATTGGCCAACGCCATCGGCGTTTCCGTTGATACCGTGCGCCGCGATCTGGCCGATCTCGAGCGGCAGGGGCTGGCGCAAAAACATCACGGCGGGGCGATCGTGCTTGAACCGTCCGGCATGCCGCGCCAGGCGCGCGCGGCGCTGTTGCCGCAGATCAAACAGCGGCTCGGCCGCGCGGTGGCCGCACAGATCCCGCCCGGCAGCACTCTGATGCTGGATGCGGGCAGTACGCTGCTGGCGGTGGCGCAAGCGTTGCGCGGCCCGGCCACGGTGATCACCGCCTCGCTGGATATCGCGCAGTGCCTGAGCGACAGGCCGGAGATCCAACTGATCCTGCTGGGCGGTCAGTGGGATGCGCGTCAACGGCTGTTCGCCGGCAGCGCCACGTTGGCGTTGCTGGCGCGCTATCGCGCGGACATCGCCTTGCTGGGCGCCTGCGCGGTGCATGCTCAGCTGGGGCTGAGCGCCGGCGAAGAGGCCGATGCCGAGGTCAAACGCGCCATGCTGGCCAACAGCGGTGAGCGCTGGCTGGTGGCCGACCATATGAAGCTGGATCGCTGCGAACCGCATCACGTTGCGGATCTGGCGCAGATCCAACGCCTGTTTACCGATCGCCCGTGGGACAACCTGGACGAGCAATCAATGATTGAACTTTGTGTCGTCGCCGACGACCGCTAGAGGAGAACACTGATGAACGATAACGCTCAACCGTTGCAGGTGGCGCTGATTGGCTACGGCTTTGTCGGCAAGGCGTTTCACGCGCCGCTGATCAACGCCGTGCCGGGGCTGGAACTCAGCGTGGTGGCTTCGCGCGACGCCGCCAAAGTTCACGCCGACCTGCCGCATGCGCGTGTGATCGCCGATCCGCTCGAGGCGATCCGCCTGCCGGAGGTCGATCTGGTGGTGATTGCTTCGCCGAACGCCACCCATGCGCCGCTGGCGCTGGCCGCGCTGGAGGCGGGAAAGCATGTGGTGGTGGATAAGCCGTTTACGCTGGACCTGGCGGAGGCGCGCACGCTGATTGCGGCGGCGGAGAAGCACGGCCGCCTGCTGTCGGTATTCCAGAACCGCCGCTGGGACAGCGATTTCCTCGGGGTGAAACAGGTGATCGAGCAGGGGCTGATCGGCAAGGTAACGCATTTTGAGTCGCACATCGATCGCTACCGCCCAGAAGTGCGGGTGCGCTGGCGCGAACAGAACCTGCCCGGCAGCGGGCTGTGGTTCGATTTGGGGCCGCACATGGTCGATCAGGCGCTGCAGCTGTTCGGGTTGCCGCACAGCGTGCAGGCCAACATCGCCACGCTGCGCGCCAACGCGCAGGTCAATGACTGGGCCCATGTGGTGTTGAACTACCCGACGCACCGCGTGATCCTGCACGGCAGCATGCTGGTGGCGGGCGGCGTTTCACGCTTTACCGTGCACGGCGATAAGGGTAGCGTGGTCAAGGCGCGCGCCGACGGGCAGGAGAGCCAGCTGCTGGCCGGTGTGACGCCGGGCTCGGCGGAGTGGGGCAAAGACGACGACGCGATGAGCCTGTTTATCGGCACGGAGCCGGCGCGCACGCTGCCGACGCCGGATGGCGATCAGCGCCAATATTACTTCCAGGTGCGCGATGCGTTGCGCGGCACCGGCGCCAACCCGGTTACCGCGTCGCAGGCGCTGGCGGTGATGGCGGTGCTCGAGGCGGCCACCCTGGCGGCGGAAACCGGCGTCACTCAAACGCTGCCGCTCACTGCGGCGGAGATCGCCGCCTGGTAAAGGCGTTGCGCCAGATAAGGCGTCAGATGCATTGATACAGTGCATATCGTGCGTCTTCCGCCATTCCAGACCCTGACATAGGCTAACCCTCAGTCTATGTCAGGAGTCTTTATCATGTTATCCCATCCTTCGCCGCAGGGCGTCCGCGGCATACTGGCCGCACTTTCTCTGAGCATGCTGCTGTCGTCGCTCGGCATCAGCATCGCCAACGTCGGGCTGCCGGTGCTCGCCGCCGCGTTTCATGCCTCGTTCCAGGCCGTGCAGTGGGTGCTGCTCTGCTATCTGCTGGCCGTCACCACCTGCATCATCGGCATCGGCCGCTTGGGCGACAGCTGCAATCGCCGGCGCCTGCTGCTGGCGGGCATCGCGCTGTTTACCGCCGCTTCGCTGGCTTGCGCGTTGGCTCCGCAGCTTTGGCTGTTGTTGGCGGCGCGCATAGCGCAGGGGCTGGGAGGCGCTGTGATGATGTCAATCGCCATGGCGCTTGCGGGCGAGGCGCTGGGCGCGGAAAAAATCGGCCGCGCGATGGGGCTGCTCGGCACCATGTCGGCGGTGGGCACCGCGTTGGGCCCGTCGTTGGGCGGCGCGCTAATCGCCGGTTTCGGCTGGCGGGCGATGTTCCTGATCAACCTGCCGCTGGGCCTGCTGGCGTTGTGGCTCGTCTGGCGCTGCTTGCCGGATGGGCCACGGACGACTGCGCGCCCGGAACCTTTCGATCGCGCCGGCACGTTGCTGCTGGGCGGCGCATTGCTCTGTTACTCGCTGGCGATGACCCTCGGGCGCGGCAATTTCAGCGCGCTCAATCTGGCGTTGATGTTGGGCGCTTTGCTGGCGGGGGCGCTGTTTATCCGCGTGGAGCGCCGCGCCGCATCGCCGCTGTTGGCGCCGACGATGTTCCGCCATCCGGCCTTGACGGCGGGGCTGGCGGCCAGTGCGTTGGTGATGACGGTGATGACCGCCACGCTGGTGGTCGGACCGTTCTATCTGTCGCGTGCGCTGGGCCTAAGCGCCGCGCAGGTCGGGCTGGTGATGTCGGCGGGGCCGGCGGTGGCCATTCTGACCGGCATTCCGGCCGGCTATCTGGTGGATCGCTTCGGATCGCAACGCATCGCCCAGTTTGGGCTGGCGGCGGTGGCCGCCGGGGCGGCATTGCTCTCGTTGCTGGGCCGTTGGGGCGTGCTTGGCTATGTTGCGCCGATCGCGCTGTTGACCGCCGGCTATGCGCTGTTCCAGGTGGCCAACAACACGGCGCTGATGAAGGATCTGTTTCCTGAACGGCGCGGACTGATCGCCGGCATGGTGAACCTGGCGCGCAACCTCGGCGCGATCACCGGCGCTTCGGCGATGGGGGCGCTGTTTTATCTGGCTTCGCAACGGGTGGCGGGCGCCGCCGCCGCGGCCGCTTACGGTATGCAGGTGACCTATGGTGCGGCGGCGCTGTTGGCGTTGGCGGCGTTGCTCATCGCCCTCGGTGGCCGCCGATTGACGCTGCGTTATGACGCGCGCTGAACGGCATAACGCTCTTGTACGAAACCGTTGTCCGATTGTGTAACGGCGAGCAAGCGCAGACGCTGCTCAGGGGCATCGACGCCGAACAAGGGAATGCCGCCGCCCAGCAGCAGCGGCACGCGCGTGATGGTCAATTCGTCGATCAATCCGGCCTGCAGAAAGCGCTGCACGGTCTGGCCGCCGTCGATATACAGATGACGGCAGCCTTGGCTGGCCAACTGCGCGACGATGGCCGCCGGTTCGCCATTCATCCAGCGAACGTGGCCTGCTTCTTGCGGCGCGGGCGGCTGCGTCGACAGCACCACCACCGGCAGTTCGCCATAGGGCCATTCGGGAAAGGCGCGGACTTTTTCATAGGTATGGCGTCCCATCACCAGCGCGTCGACGTCGGCGATAAACGCCTCATAGCTCAACCCGTTGAGCAACGACACTGCGTATTCGGGACGCAGCAGCCAGTCGATGTCGCCGTCCGCACCGGCAATGAATCCGTCTACGCTGGTGGCGATGTAAACCGAACATTTCATCAGGCGAGATCTCCCCGGTAAACCAAATGAACCTTGTTGCCGTCGGGATCGCGCAGGTAAGCGCCGAAATAGCCTTTGCCGTAGTGCGCGCGCTCGCCGGGTTCGCCTTCACTGCTGCCGCCCGCCAACAGGCCGGCGGCGTAGGCGCGTTTGACCGCCACTTCATCGGCGGCGAGAAAGGCCAGCATGCTGCCGTTGCCGGCGCTGGCGGGCTGCCGGTCGAAGGGCTGGTAGGCATAGAAACGCGGCAGTGTCTGGCCCGGCATCACCCAGCAGCGAGCGGCGGGGCCGCCGTCCGGCGTCACTTCCCGCCGTTGTAATCCCAGCGGCAACAAAATCGCGTCGTAGAACGCGGCGGCGGCGTCCAGATCGCTGACGCCGACGGTAATATGGCTGAACATGGCGCTTCCTTTCCGAAAAGAGAGTGTGAAGGCATAGAACAGTAGCAGCGATATCGCAGGATGGACAGGCCGCAGCGGAGGATTCGGATTAAGGACGCGCGCAGGGGCGAACGCGCTTCACGGTTTGCGGAGCTGGCGCCGATCAATTGCTCTCGACGCGGGGATTGGCGTGCGTCGGCTGGCTGGGATAATCCACCTGATGCTTTTGCAGATAATCGCGGATCAGCTGGCGCACCACTTGGGAAGGGGTAACGTCCTGCTGCAGACAGAGTTCTTCCAGGGCTTTCTTTTTGTCCGGGTCAATCAGCACCGTCAGCCGCGCCGTTTTCTTTTCCATCAGGATCCTCCAGAGAATGATAACTGAATGATAATACCATGTGGGCGAAGCGGCCAGCCAGAGCGCGCCGCCGCCCGCGTTCAGCGGAAATGCAGCCGCTCTATTTTGCGCGACAGGTAGCCGAGCTCGCAGTTGAACAACTCGCCGCTGCCGGCGGCCAGCGTGCGCAGCGTGCTCAGCGGCAGCGTCACACGGGCCGGCGTAGCGTAAATGATCACGTTGCCGCTGGGGGCGACGCAAAACAGCACGGTGTTGAATACCCGATGCAAGCTGTGATACAGCAGGCTGTTTTCGTCGGGCAGGTCGTGGTAATTCAGCACCAGCCAGCCCCCGTCGTTCAGCCGCGCGGCGCAGTTCTCCAGAAATGTCTGACTGCCTTGCTGCGGATCCATGGCGAACGCCGAATAGAGATCGGAAAAGATCAGATCGTAGCGCGCCTCGGCGGGCGGGCGCACGAAGTCCATGGCGTCGGCGGTGCGCAGGCTGATGGTGTCGGTGGCCGGCAGCGTAAAGTAGCGGCGCGCGACGGCGATCACCGCGGCGCGCAGCTCGACCACGTCCAGACGCATCGCCGGATCGAGGGCATGCAGCGCACGCAGCAGGCTGCCGCCTCCCAGGCCCAGAATCAGCGCTGATGCCGGCGGCTGCCAGGCCACCGCCATCAGCATCGCTTTGATGTAGTTGTGGATCGGCTGCGCGGGGTTGCTGAGGCTCATCTTGCTTTGTTCGCAGATGCCGTCAAACCGCAGCGTGCGGTAGTCCTTGTGATCGGAAACGATGATTTCGCCCCAGGCGTCGGCTTCGCGGGCGATCACCTGACCGCGCGGGGAGAAATCGAGGGTTCTGAGTAAGCTGTCAACCAGAGACATGGTATTCGCAGGGCTCCTTTGGCAAGCGGCCTATTTACGGGCGCACATGAAATCGGCGGTGCAAATGCGCCGGCCATCGATGCTGGCGCGGCCGGTGAAGCGGGCGATCGCCCCGCGCCGACGCACGAAAGCGACCTCCATCAACACCTGGTCGCCGGGACGGGCGGCGCGATAAAACCGCGCCCGCTGAATGGCGGCGAAGTAGTAATGTTCCCCTTCATTGAGCGCCCCGAGATAGTAATGCGCCAACAGACCGGTGCTTTGCGCCAGCGCTTCCACCAACAGCACGCCGGGAAAACCGGCGAAATGCGCGTGGCCGCTCCAGAACGTCGGCTCATTGGCGGTGATGTTCTTGATGGCGCTCAGCCGCCCTTCGGCGATGCAGGTACCGGCGGGCAGCACGCGATCGACCAACAGACAGGGATAGCGATGAGGCAAAATCGCCTGAATATCGTTGAATTGCAGGGGTTGACCATTCAATGGCATGGGAGTGCGTGATCCTGTCTGCGGCGAAACCGGTGCGATGCCGGCGTTCAGTTCATTATGAGTGTAATGACATTATAATAAAATTATCATCAGATGTGCCAGGTGAAAAAACAGACGGCGGCGCGCAGGGGGAGTTAGGCGTGGGAGAGGCACCCGATCCTGACGATCGGGTGTCGCGGCGAGCTTAGTGCTTGGAGCGGGTCACCTTGTCCAGGTAGCCCATCACGAAAGCGGAGAGCACGAAGGTGAGGTGGATGATCACATACCACAACAGCTTGTTGTCCGGTACGTTCTTGGCATCCATAAACACCCGCAGCAAATGGATGGAGGAGATGGCGACGATAGACGCGGCGACTTTGTTTTTCAGCGACGTGGCGTCCATTTTGCCCAGCCAGCTCAGTTTCTCTTTCCCTTCGCTGATATCCAGCTGCGAGACGAAGTTTTCATAGCCGGAGAACATCACCATCACCAACAGGCCACCGACCAACGCCATGTCGATCAGCGACAGCAAGGTCAGCACCAGATCGGCTTCGGTAACGGCAAAAATATTTGGCAGGACGTGGAGAATTTCCTGAAAAAACTTGATCGACAGAGCGACCAGGGTAAGCGACAGGCCAAAATACACCGGCGCCAGCAGCCAGCGAGAGGCGTACATCGCATTTTCTAACAAGCGTTCCATAACATTATCTGAGTGTGGTCAAAAGGGCGCTCAGTATAGCGCAGGAGACCCGGGCGAAATCAACCGCTTGCCAATGGCTTGGGGATATTTGCGGTTGGGCATTCGCCGTAGCCTTAGGCATGACAATGGCATCATATGGGCATAAACTGCCGCTCTGTCTTGTCTTGCCACCGTGCGTCGATGGCTGCTCAAACTAAGGATGGTTATATGACTGACAACGCGTTTATCGCGAGAACACGAGCCGTCAACGGCTGTTTTTCCATGTTCTTGCTGATGTTCCTGATTACATTTATTCCGTTGTTTATTGAGAACCGCGCCGTATTGATGCAGCAAGGACTATTGCTGCCGTTGCTGTATGGGATGGAATTCGTCGCTATATTTTCGCTGTACCTTCTCTTTTTCCGCCGCAGGGAAGGATTAGGCAAAGGCGAGGTTAAACGCAGCGACTTTGCGCTGCTGCTGTTCGCTCTGTTGGTGATTCAATTCATTTTACCGCGCTTGCTGGGCGTGGAAAAAACGGAAGCTTGGGTGACGGAGCAGGTGGCGCTGCCCGGTGAGATTTTAGCGCTCAATGCCGGCTTGTTGATCTTCGTCGTCCCCATCTATGAAGAGATCGTATTTCGTGGCTGTTTGTTTAACGCGCTGATGTATTGGTTTAACGATAGGGTGCTTTGGACCGCGTTAACGGTGTCTGTCATCTTTGCCGTTTTACATACCCAGTACACCGATTGGCGCACGTTGGTTGCCCTGTTTTTAATCTCGCTGGTGTTGACGGCCGCCAGAGTGAGATCCAAGGGACTCGCTTTATCCATTGGGCTGCATATGACCATGAATGGCGTCGTGATGGCGGCCAGCTACGCGCTAAGTTGAATTCGCCATTACGCCGGCTGGGCTCCGGGTCTCAGTGCCGGGCTTTTTTACCGTCGCTGTGGCCGAGAGAACGCTCGGGGAAACTGTGATCGCGCAGCCGCTGTTTCAGCTGTGCCGCATCGGGGAAACCGCCGTCAATCTTGCGATCCCAAATCATCACGCCATCGACGCTGATTTGATAGACCCCGCCGGTGCCCGGCATCAGGGTGACGGAGGCGAGATCGTCGCCGAAGGTATCGAGCAGCTCTTGCGCCATCCAGCCGGCGCGCAGCAGCCAATTGCATTGTGAACAGTAGTGAATCGTAACGGCGGGGGCGTTTTTCATCATTGATCGACCGGTTAGTGGAAGCGGCTTGCAATCAGCCCGATGGCTCGCAAGCGATGGTGGCTTTGTCGCGCCAAATAGTCAAGCGCCTGCTGAGGCCGCCAAGCGCGGATAACGGCGGCGGCCTCAGACCCTCGGGCGCTATGGTTTGCTTTTGGCGAGCCATTCGACCCCACGCAGCATGCCCGCCCAATAAAATCGGGGTAAAAACCAGGCTTTCAGCCACCATGCCATGCGGCTGGGTTGGGTGTTGTCGAGCAGGGGAAAGGTGGGGAGCAATTTACTGTCGTAACCAAACTCAGCCAGCACAACCTTGCCTTTTTCTACCGTCAATGGGCACGAGCCATAGCCATCGTAATGCGCCGTGGGCGGAGCGCCGTTAATAAGCGCCGCGATGTTCTCGGCTACCACCACCACCTGTTTGCGAGCCGCAGCCAGGGTTTTGGCGTTGGGCGTGGCGCAACAGTCGCCAACGGCAAAAATCGTCTGCCAGCGCTTATGCTGCAGAGTGAACTTATCCACGTCGCACCAGCCGGATCCGTCAGACAGGCCGCTTTGGGCAATAAACGCCGGTGCGGACTGAGGCGGCACAACGTGGAGCATGTCGAAGGGCAGTGTGACCTCACGTTTATCTTCTTCATCACTATCACTGTCCAGAGCAAAGATCGCCTGCCGACGTTTCCCATCGACGCACACTAAATTATGCCGAAAATTGACCTGTGCGCGGTATCTTTTCAAATAATCGGTCAGCGGAGGAACAAATTGCGGCACACCGAAAACCGCCGTGCCCGCAAGGCAGAAATTGACGTTAATATTATTCAGAACGCCTTGTCGCCGCCAATGATCGCATGAAAGATATAAGGCTTTTTGCGGCGCACCGGCGCATTTTATGGGAAGCGTGGGTTGGGAAAATATCGCCTTGCCGCCTTGCATCTCCCGGACAAGTTTCCAGGTGTATTCTGCAAGATCAAAACGATAATTAGAGGTGACGCCGTTAAACCCTAACGTCTCTTCAAGGCCTTCTATTTTATCCCAACGTAAAACAAGGCCGCAGGCAACAATAAGGAAATCATAGCTTACGCGTTTCCCCTGACGGGTCTCGATATATTTTTCATCGGGGTCAACCCTGACAACGCTGTCCTGGAGCCATGAGACGCCAGAAGGAATAACATCGCGCATGGCGCGCCGCGTTTTACTTATATCAAAGAGCCCGCCGCCCACCAGGGTCCATGCCGGCTGGTAATAATGACAGTCATTGGGTTCAACGACAGTTATATCCGCATCTTTAACTCGCTTCCTTATGCTTGCGATGACGCCGATGCCAGATGAACCACCGCCAATAACAACAACTTTCTTCAGGGTGTTTATTTTTTCTGGTTTCATGCAGGTCTCCTTTCATAAGAAAGTAGGGGGTTGCGGCTCAGATTTAAAGATAATTTATAGAACTTATGGTTATATTAAAAATGACATATTCGATTTTGCTATATGTAATAGCTAAATGTAATAAGTTATTTGACAATCAACGAAAACTGATCGTTAATAAATGCCATAAATATCGAAAGGGAATTAATGCATTGGATTTTTTCCATTTTACTTTTTATACCCTGACGCTGTTGGTGATAACCGGGGGAATAGTCGGATTTCTCCTGGCTCTGACCGGGGGAGGCGGATCCATCGTCTGCGTGCCCTTGCTGCTGTATATGGTGAAAATCCCGGATACCCACTTGGTTATAGGCACCAGTGCCATGTCCGTTGCCATTAGCGCGCTGATCAATCTTTTTGTTCATGCCGCCAAAGGAAACGTCCGGTGGCAGACCGGCGTTACCGTTTCGCTGGTGGCGGTGGTGGGAACGCTGGTGGGCTCTCAGGTGGGAAAAATGACGGACGGGCACCATTTAACCCTGCCTTTCTCTTTGCTGATGCTGGTTGTCGCCGGATTGACGCTGAAAAGAAATCATCGGGCAGGCAACGGATTACCGTCCTCCCATCCGACATTTCATCCCGCCATCGTGTGGCCCAGCGTGCTGGCGCTGGGCGCGGTGGCCGGTTTTTTGGGCATCGGCGGCGGATTTTTGGTGGTGCCGGCGCTGCTCTGGTTCTTCCGCTTTTCGCTGGTTGAAGCGGTGGCGACCTCACTGGTCGTGGTTTCCGCCATGGGATTATCGACAAGCGCAAGCTATGCCATGTCCGGCAAGGTGTCGCTGGCCATTACCTGCTGGCTCATTGTCGGCGGCGTTCTGGGGGGCGTCGTGGGAGTGACGCTCACCGAGCGCCTGAAAAAACGCGAGGACATTATCCGTGTGCTCTATGCCGGCATGTTGCTGGTGCTGGCCCTTTATATGCTTTTTAAAAGCCTATAAAACAAAAGGAAAAAATATGCACATCCGTACTTACCATCATCAGCTCTCCTTTTCGGGGGCGCCCGCAGCGAATGATTTCGCTATCCTGCATCAACAAGGCTATCGGTTTATCGTCAACAATCGACCAGATGAAGAGCCGGGAGAGTACCTTAACCATCAACAAGAGAAAGCGTTGGCTGAGCAATGGGGAATGGGCTACGTCTATCTGCCTTACACGTTCGACACGCTGACCTGGGAGACCGTTTATACCTTCCATTACCTGTTGCGGCGGGGTGAGAAGACCTTGGCGCATTGCAGGAGCGGAGCGCGTTCTGCCTGCCTTTCCCTGCTGTATGCGCTGCGCGAAGGCCAGATAGACGAAGCGCAATTTCGCAGCCAGTGCGCAGAGTATGGCGCCGATGCCGATAAGGCGCTGGGCTGGTATGGTCGGCATCAGGCCGTTCAGCCTCACGCGGAAGTGCACGCGTTTTATGAGCCGGAAAGCGGCAGCCTGCAGTATGTCGTCGCCGATCCCGCAGCGCGCCGCTGTGCGATCATCGATCCGGTGCTGGATTTTGACCGCCGCTCGGGAACGGTATCGCACCAGCAGGCCCGCAAGATCCTGGATTTTACTCAGCAACGGGGGTGGGGCGTCGCCTGGGTATTGGATACCCATCCGCATGCCGACCACTTCTCCGCCGCCACCTGGCTGGCGCAGAAAACCGGCGCCTTCACCGGCATCGGCGAAAAAATTGCCGCGGTTCAGGGGCTGTGGGAAGAGATCTACAATTTAAAAGACCTGCCTGCGGCCAATACCGTCTGGGATGCGCTGTTCGCGGATGGAGACGTCTTTTTTATCGGTAACCTGCGCGCTGAAGTCTTGCTGTCTCCCGGGCACACTCTGGCGTCGGTCACTTATTACATTGCGGATGCGGCCTTTATCCACGATACGTTCTTCATGCCGGACAGCGGCACCGCAAGGGCCGATTTCCCCGGCGGCAATGCGGAAGTCTTATGGGATTCATTGCAGCGGATTCTGAGCCTGCCTGCGGATACCCGGCTGTTTACCGGCCATGATTACCGCCCGGCGGGGCGTGAGGCCCGCTGGGAAAGCACGGTGAGAGAGCAGCGCGAGAACAATCCCTGGGTGGTCAATATGGATAAGTCCCGATTTATTGCGCAAAGAAAGCAGCGGGACGCCACGCTGCCGCATCCGGAACTCATGCTGATGGCGCTGCAGGTCAACATCCGCGGCGGCGTGCTGCCCGACTGCGAAGACGATGGGCAGCACTACCTCAAAATTCCTGTTAATCGATTCAAGGGATGAGTCAAACAACAACATTTCAGGTGGAATAGACAGAAATCATCGGCGCCGGCAGTAGGGCCGTGGTGTCAGTGGTTTGATGCTTGTTTTGCGGCAATCCGGTTGATGCCATACAGCAAAATAACGCTGACGCTGCTCACGAGCAGCGAACGCAACAAGCCACTAACCCCCTGGGTTAGGCCCCAGCTATCCAGCGCCATAAAGAGCGCAACGGTAAGCAGCACGGCCAGTGGCACGCTCCACCAGCGGAACTGTATTTTGGAGAACATGTGCAGTTGCCTCTTCATTTTGCGTTGGTGGCCCGATCGCGCCTCGTTGATGACATGTAGGCAATATCTTGACCCTTTCTTATCATCCGCCGCCGCTGGGGCGGCTGTCAATTCGAATGAGATCGCGCCGTCTGTTAATTTTTTTTTATGAAATAATCATCCTGATTCATATTTAATTATTTGTTTTTACACAAAACACGCGGTGCTTGCCCTCACCGAATACAGTCACTACATTAACAACTGTACTTCCCACTCTGCTAAGGAAAACACCATGAAAGCTGCCGTAGTGACGAAAAACCATACCGTAGATATTCAGGATAAAGTGCTGCGCCCGCTCAAGCACGGCGAAGCGGCGTTGAAAATGGAGTGTTGCGGGGTGTGCCACACCGATTTGCACGTGAAAAACGGCGATTTCGGCGAGGTGCCGGGCATTACGTTGGGGCATGAAGGCATCGGCGTGGTCTCCGCCGTCGGTGAGGGCGTCACCTCGTTAAAAGTGGGTGACCGCGCCAGCGTCGCCTGGTTTTACCAGGGTTGCGGCCATTGCGAGTATTGCGTCAGCGGCAACGAGACCCTGTGCCGCTCGGTGAAAAACGCCGGCTACAGCGTTGACGGCGGCATGGCGGAAGAGTGCATCGTGGTGGCGGACTACGCGGTGAAAGTGCCGGACGGGCTCGATTCTTTCGCCGCCAGCAGCATCACCTGCGCCGGTGTCACCACCTACAAAGCGGTGAAAATTTCCGATATCAAACCGGGGCAGTGGATCGCCATCTATGGCCTGGGCGGGCTGGGCAACCTGGCGCTGCAGTACGCCAAGAACGTGTTTAACGCCAAAGTGATCGCCATCGACGTCAACGACGGCCAGCTGGAGTTCGCCAAACAGATCGGCGCCGATCTGACCATCAACTCCAAAACGCAAAATGCGGAAGAGATCATTCAGCAGCAAACCGGCGGCGCTCATGCGGCGGTAGTGACGGCGGTGGCGAAAGCCGCCTTCAACTCGGCGGTCAATGCGGTGCGCGCCGGCGGTAAAGTGGTGGCGGTGGGGCTGCCGCCGGAGAGCATGGATCTGAGCATTCCGCGCCTGGTGCTGGACGGCATTCAGGTGGTCGGCTCGCTGGTGGGCACGCGCGAAGACCTGAAAGAGGCGTTCCAGTTCGCTGCCGAAGGCAAGGTGACGCCGAAAGTGACCAAGCGGCCGCTGGGCGATATCAACGCCATCTTCGATGAGATGAAAGCCGGCACCATTCGCGGGCGCATGGTGATCGATCTCGGCATGGCGAAATAACCCGCGTCATCCACTGCGTGAAAAAAAGGCCACCTGCGGGTGGCCTTGTTGTTGTTACCGCGAGTCAGAACAAACCCAGCGGTTTGGCGTCGTAGCTGACCAGCAGGTTTTTCACCTGTTGATAGTGCGACAGCGCCGCCTTGTGGGTTTCGCGTCCGATGCCGGAGTTCTTGTAGCCGCCGAACGCGGCGTGCGCTGGATACAGGTGGTAGCAGTTGGTCCATACGCGGCCGGCCTTGATCGCGCGTCCCATGCGGTAGGCGCGGTTGATGTCGCGGGTCCACAACCCGGCGCCCAGTCCAAACTCGGTATCGTTGGCCAGCGCCAGGGCTTCGGCCTCATCCTTGAAGGTGGTGACGCCAATCACCGGCCCGAAGATTTCCTCGCGGAAGAAACGCATGCTGTTGTTGCCGGTAATCAGCGTTGGCTGCAGATAGAAACCGTTTTGCACTTCGTCGCCACGCTGGGCGGGTTCGCCGCCCACCACGATTTTGCCTCCCTCGTTTTTAGCGATGTCGATATAGGACAGGATCTTGTCGTACTGCTGCTTGGACGCCTGGGCGCCGATCATGGTCTCGGTGTCGAAGGGATCGCCCTGGCGGATGGCTGCGATGCGCGCCAGCACTTTCTCCATAAACTGCGGGTAGATGGATTCCTGAATCAACGCCCGTGAAGGGCAGGTGCAAACCTCACCCTGGTTGAAGAAGCCCAGCACCAGCCCCTCAACCGCCTTGTCGATAAACTCCGGTTCCGCCTGCATGATGTCTTCAAAATAGATATTCGGCGATTTGCCGCCCAGCTCGACGGTACTGGGGATAATGTTCTCCGCCGCACAGGCGAGGATGTGACGGCCGACCGGCGTGGAACCGGTGAAGGCGATTTTTTCGATGCGTTTGCTGCGCGCCAGCGCTTCGCCGGCCTCGGCGCCGAAGCCTTGCACCACGTTGAGTACGCCCGGCGGCAGCAGATCGCCGATCTCTTCCATCAACACGCTGATGCCGAGCGGCGTCTGTTCCGCCGGTTTCAGCACCACGCAGTTACCGCCCGCCAGCGCCGGCGCCAGTTTCCAGGCGGCCATCAACAGCGGGAAGTTCCACGGAATGATCTGGCCGACCACGCCCAGCGGTTCATAGATATGGTAGGCCACGGTGTTTTGGTCGATTTCCGCTGCGGTGCCTTCCTGCGCGCGCAGGCAGCCGGCGAAGTAGCGGAAATGATCGACCGCCAGCGGCAGATCGGCGTTCAGGGTTTCGCGGATCGGTTTGCCGTTGTCCCAGGTTTCGGTCAGCGCCAGCATCTCCAACCGCGACTCGATGCGATCGGCGATCGCCAGCAGCACGTTGGAACGTTCCTGCACGCTGGTTTTGCCCCAGGCGTCCGCCGCCGCATGCGCCGCGTCGAGCGCCAGCTCAATGTCTTTGGCGTCGGAACGCGGGAATTCGGCGATCGGCTGGCCGGTCACCGGCGAGGTGTTGGTGAAGTAGTTGCCGGATACCGGTTCGACAAATTTGCCGCCAATGTAGTTGCCATAGCGTTTGCGGAACGAAACCAGCGAGCCAGGCAAACCGGGGTGGACATATTTCATGTGAAGCACCTCTCTGCAGATGATAACCGGCGCTATTGCGCTGCGCCTGTGAGTGCGGCATGTCGCCGCCGCACAGAGAAGCACGCCCCGTGCCAGATTGATGAAGGGCAAGGGTGCTTATTAAAAGTGATTGTTTATTATGGAATTAGAAATTCATGCCGCTTGGCGAATCGCGCGGCGTCGCCGTCGCCGATGATTTTTTGTGTCCCGTGTCGCAACGCCTGATACACATTTATGATACAAGTTTGCAACACTCGCGAACGGGGGAGAAACGCATGTTGCCTGACGACCGCTTGCCCGCAGAGGGCGCCAGCTTGCTGACCCAGCCGTTGGCGGAATCCTGGCAACGCAGCCAGGGTTATGGCTTGACGCGCACCGATCAACATATCCCGTTTATCAAAGCCGGATTGCTTGAAGAGCTGCGCAGCCGCAACGATTGGGTGCCGCAGCGGGTGCAGCCGCTGATAGAGCAGCTGGGCGCGAAAATTACGCGCCAACCCGCCATCGTAGTGATCGCCGACGCCGACGGGCTGGTGCTGGAAACCTGCGGTAATACCGACTTTCTGCACAAAGCGTCGCGCTTTGCGCTGGCGCCGGGCAACCAGTGGGGAGAAGCGGAGCGGGGCACCAACGCCATCGGTACCGCGCTGGCGCTGGGCGCTTTCTGCGAAGTGCGCGGCGACCAGCATTTTCTCAACCAAAATGCCGGGTTGAACTGCACCGCCGCGCCGATCTATCGGCCGGATGGCCGCATTGCCGGCATACTGGATCTCTCCGCGCCCGCCCAGCGTCCGTATCCTGACGCGCAGCGCCTGATCATGCAGGCGGTGCGGCATATCGAACACCGTTGGGTCAGAAGCGCGATCGCCGATCGCCACTGGACGCTGCGCCTGCACGCCGATGCCGGTCGCCTGGGCAGCGCGCAGGAGCTGTTGCTGGTATTCCACGACGAAGTGCTGGTCGCCGCCAATCGGTTGGCGATGATGGAGTTTCAACTCTCGCCGGCGGCCTTTGGCTCGCTTGAGTTCGCCCAGCTGTTCCCCGAACTATTACGGCAGCCCGCCGGCGCGCCGCGTCAGACGCTGGCCGGCAATCAACGGCATTATTATTCGCTGCTCGAGGCGCCGCAGCGCCGCGTCAGCGCCCTGCGTTCGGTGCCGCCGGAGGAAAGAGCCGACGAACAACATCAGAAGGCGTTGCGCATTCTCAACGCCGGCCTCGCCTTGTGCGTGACCGGTGAAACCGGCTGCGGCAAAGAGCACTTCAGCCGCCGCCTGTTCCAGGAGAGCCGCTGGCGCAACGGCAACTTTGTGGCGATCAATTGCGCGGCGCTGCCTGAACCGCTGATCGAGTCCGAGCTGTTTGGTTATGCGCCGGGGGCGTTTACCGGCGCCAACCCTAAAGGTTATATCGGCAAGATCCGCGAGGCGGACGGCGGCGTGCTGTTCCTGGATGAGATCGGCGACATGCCGGCGGGCCTGCAAACGCGCCTGCTGCGGGTACTGCAGGAAAAAACCGTCACGCCGCTCGGCAGCCGCAGCGCTTATCCGGTCGATTTCGCGCTGGTCTGCGCCACCCACCACGATCTGCACCGGCTGGTGCAGGCAGGGGCGTTTCGCGAGGATTTGCTGTATCGCATCCAGGAATACAGCCTGCGCATCCCGCCGCTCAGAGAGCGAGCGCAATTGGAGACCTTCATTCTGCAGCTGTGGCGAGAGCTGGGCGGCGATCGGCGCGGCATTCGGCTGTTGCCGGAGGCGCTGGCGATGCTGGCGCGCTATCCGTGGCCGGGCAACGTGCGGCAATTGCTGAGTACGCTCAAAGTGCTGCTGGCGCTGGCGGACGATCACGCAGTGCTGAGCCTGGACGATCTGCCGCAGTCCATCGCGGTGTTGGCGCCACAGCGGGTGGACGCCGACGCCGGCCTTGGGGATCTGCAGGCGGCGATCGACAAGGCGAATGGCAACCTCAGCCGGGCGGCGAAAGCGCTCGGCGTTTCGCGCAGCACGTTGTATCGCAAGCTGGGGAGGCAGAAAGCGCTGGGGAATGAAACGGCATGATTGGCCGTCGGTAAGGCCCCGCCGCGCGGGGCCTGTGCTTATCTCAATCCCCCAGTCCCGGCGGGTTAATCTGCGAATGGTCGATTTTCTCGTCGCTCTCCGCCCAGCGATCCAATACCTGCAGATAGCTGCCGTTGGCGATGGCGCCGTTGAGCGAAGCCTGCACCGCGTCCACCAGGCCGTTGCCTTTCTTCAGCGTGACGGCGATGTTGGCGGTCTTCGGCCAGCCGCCGGGCACGATGCCCACCAGCCGGGTTTTGCCGGTCAGCCGCGCCTGATAAGCGCCTGAAACGTTGGGCCCGAAGGTGGCGTCGGCGCGGCCGGACTGAATAGCCAGCGTGGAGGCGGCCTTGTCGGTGACATACACCGGCTGCAGTGGCGCCAGCCCTTTGGCGCGGTTCTCTTTGTCCCAGGCCAGCAGCACCGCTTCCTGATTGGTGCCGGAGTCGACGATGATCTTTTTACCGGCGATATCCGGCGCCGTTTTGATCTGGGTGATTTTACTGTCGGATTTGACGTAGAAACCCAGCGTATCCTGCCGATAGGTGGCGAAATCGAATTTGGTCTTACGTTCGTTGGTCACGGTGATGTTGTAAACCGCGGCGTCATATTTGCCGGAGGCCACCCCCAGCGGCCAGTCTTCCCACGAGGTGGGCACCAGCTTGAGTTTTAACCCCAAACCGTCGGCCACCAGGCGCGCAATGTCCGCCTCGCTGCCAATCACCGTTTTATTGTCGCGGGCGTACAGGCCGAACGGCGGGCCGCTGCCCAGCAGGGAGATGGCGACCGTCAGCGTGCCGGGTTCCACGAACCGGAAGCCGGCGGGGATTTTGGCCACGGCTTCGGCGCTCTTCACCGTGTGGATCGGCGTTTCGTTGGCGACGAGATCCACGCCCGGTGCGGCGGCGGCGGAAAAGCTCAGCAGCGCCGCAATCATTATCATTTTTTTGCTATCTATCATTATGTTAATTACCTTCATTATTATGGGTGTCACACGGTCGTTGCACTATCTCTGAAGGCGGCAGATCTGTGAACGAACAAAATCAACTAACCAATCTTGGAAAAATCATGATGCGCCGCCGGCGCTGAAGACATCGAGGATGAGCCATGCTGTCGCGCTTCGCTACGTTGGGCCGCATACCGCGCGGCGTGTGGGTGTTGGGTGGGGTAAGCCTGCTGATGGACGTTTCCTCGGAAATGATCCACAGCCTGTTGCCGCTGTTTATGGCGACGACGCTCGGCGTTAGCGTGATAGTCATCGGCTTGATCGAAGGGCTGGCGGAGGCGACGGCATTGGTCGTTAAGGTGTTCTCCGGCGTGCTCAGCGATTATCTCGGTAAACGCAAGGGGCTGGCGCTGCTGGGCTACGGGCTGGGCGCCATCAGCAAACCGTTTTTCGCCATCGCGTCGTCGTCCGGCATGGTGATGAGCGCGCGCCTGCTGGATCGCGTGGGCAAAGGCATCCGCGGGGCGCCGCGCGATGCCCTGGTGGCCGACGTGACGCCGCCGGAAATTCGCGGCGCGGCTTTCGGGCTGCGCCAGTCGCTGGATACCGTCGGCGCCTTTTTAGGGCCGCTGCTGGCCGTTGGCCTGATGCTGCTGTGGCACAACGATTTTCGCGCCATCTTCTGGGTGGCGGCGATCCCGGCGGCGCTGGCGATTGCGCTGCTGTTTTTCGGCCTGAAAGAGCCGGCCGCCGCGATAACCCACAAGCGCACCAACCCGATTACCCGCGCCAACCTGCGGCTGTTGGGGCGCAGCTATTGGTGGGTGGTGAGCATCGGCGCGATCTTTACGCTGGCGCGTTTCAGTGAAGCGTTCCTGGTGTTGAAGGCGCAGCAGGGCGGCACGCCGCTGGCGTTGATCCCGCTGGTGATGGTCGCCATGAATCTGGTCTACGCCTGTTCGGCCTATCCGTTCGGTAAATTGTCCGACCGCATGAGCCATGAAGGATTGCTGAAAGCCGGGCTGCTGGTGCTGATCGCCGCCGACCTGGTATTGGCGCTGAGCGATCATTGGGCGGGCGTGCTGTTTGGCGTGGCGCTGTGGGGCGTGCACATGGGCATGACGCAGGGACTGTTGGCGGCGATGGTGGCGCACACTGCGCCGGCGCACCTGCGCGGCACCGCGTTCGGCATGTTCAATCTGATCAGCGGCGTGGCATTGCTGCTGGCGAGTCTCGGGGCCGGAACCCTGTGGGAACTGTTCGGTTCCGCCTCCACCTTTTACGCCGGGGCGATCGTCTGCGTGGTGACGCTGGTCGGCATGAAGCTGGCACCGTTCGGCGAACGGCAGGGCGCTTAGCGGCCCTCGACAAACTGCGGCATCGCCTGCAGCAACTCGGGCACCTGCTGGGACTCCACCGCCCGGCTGAACAGAAAACCCTGGCCGATATGGAAACCGGCTTCGCACAGCGTTTGGCGCTGCTGCTCGGTTTCCACGCCTTCGGCGATGATATCGATCGACAGTTTTTGACCGAGAATGCCGATGCTTTCCACGATCGCCAGGATCGCCGGTTCGGTGTTCATGCGTTGAATAAAGTCGCAGTCCAGCTTAATGCAGTCCAGCGGGTAATCCATGATATGGCTGAAGGAGGAGTGGCCAGTGCCGAAGTCGTCCAACGCGATGCGGATGCCCATTTCCTTGAGCATTTGCAGCGCGCGCAGCACGTATTTCGACCCGTGTTTGTTGAACGCGTGTTCGGTCACTTCCAGTTCGATCAGGTGGTGGGGAATATGGAATTTCAGCAGGCGCTGCAGGAAGGTTTCGGCATAATTGTCGCGTAAAAATTCGATCGGCGACACGTTCAGCGAAACCGGCCGCACCGCCACGCCGGCTGCGCGCCAACGGGCGATATCGGCGAACACCTTCAGCTGCATGGCTTCGCTGATTTTGGTCGCCAGCTCGTAGTCGTTGAATGCCTCGCTCACCGTCGCCGGCAACTGCACGCCGTTGACCGGGCAATGCCAGCGCAGCAGCGCTTCGAAGCCGACAATGCTACCGTCGGTCAGGCAGACCTTCGGCTGATAGTTGGGGCGGATGCAGTTGTCGCGCACGATCTGACGCGCGTAGTTGAGTTGGCTGGCGCGCGCGCTGGCTTTGTCCATCATCTTGCGATCGAACATATAAACGCCGCCGCGGCCGCCGTCCTTCAACTCATACAGCGCGGTATCGGCACATTTCATCAGCTCTGAAGCGTCGCGGGCGTCTTTGGGATAGATAGCGCCGCCGATGCTCATGCCGCAATGCAGCGTTTTGCCGCCGTGGGTGATCGGCGTCTCCAGCTGTAACAAAAACTTGTTGGCGATGCGAAAAATGTCCTGCTCGTTTTCGACGTCGCTTATCACCACGGCGAATTCGTCGCCGCCGAGACGCGAGACGAACGAGTGGGTATTCATGCAGGCGCTGAGCCTTTTACCCAGCACCCGCAGCAGATGGTCACCCGCTGCGTGGCCCAGCGTGTCGTTCACCAGCTTGAAATGGTCAAGGTCCAACAGCATCAGCCCGAGCGACATGCCGCCGTGCAGGGCGCGTTTCATCTCTTGCTTCAGTTTTTTCTTGAACAGACGCCGGTTGGGCAGGCCGGTCAATTCGTCATACTCGCTGGCGAGCAACAGACGCTGCTCCATCACGCGCTGCGAGGTTACGTCGCGCGAGACGCACAAGATCTCGGCCACCGCGCCGTGTTCGTCGCTGACCGGGGTGAGAATATTGTCCCAGTGCTGTTTTTTGCCCTGCGGCGTCACGCTCAATCCCGTGAAGCGCGCATTTTTACCCGCTCTGACGCTGCGCAGCGCCTTGCGGCCACGGCGGCGGATTTCGGGCGACAGCAACCCCAGCCAGGACATGCCAAACTCTTTTTGCGCCGGGTCAAGACCGAGCGCCAGGCTGCCGGACCGGTTCATATGGCGCAGCGTCCCGTCGTTATTGATCACTTTGATACAGTCGAGGCTGGCGTCCAGCATGTCTTGCTGGATGGAGAGCGCCTGAACGTTTTGCTGGCGCTGCAGCATTTGCAGATGAATATCGGTGGCGGCGAGGTACCAGCTGGGCTCTAACGCCATGCCATCCTGGCGGGCATTGAACGCCAGCATAAACCAACGGTAGATGCCGTGGCGATCGCACAGGCGAGCTTCGCCGGCGAACGAGGAGAGGGCGACGATCGCCTGGCGCCATTGCGCGGCCATCCGATCGCGATCGTCGGGATGCAGGGCATCGAGCCAGTCGGCGGCGCCGTGCTCGCCGGCGTTTGCGCCGGTATAGTCGCGCCACTGTTTATTAAAGTAGCCGCCAAGGCGGTTGCCGAAGCAAATCAGACCGGGCAAGTCGTCTACGATTTCGCCATAGAGATCAATCGGATTTTTGTTATTGGTCTGCTTGGGCAACAGGGTCATGCGGTATTTCCTCGGAAAATTACCCATATTCTCGCTCTATAGCAGAGCCTCTTTCAATATAGTTTTGCCAATGAAAATGGGAATAGCCAGCGGGCACGGCTAAAAATCAGCCCGCTAGCATGGAATACATCCCGCGCGAACGCATTAGGAATATTCCTGTTATTTATAAGCGGTCCTTATATTGCGACGAAAAATAAGTGATCCGACCACGATCGGATATTGCCATAAAAATTAATCAATCTTGATGTTTCTATTTGATGAAATGTTCAGGCGTTTTTATGCTCTCCCACCGGCTGTTCTGCCGGCTCTATGCGTCTTCACTGACGAAAATCTCACTTATGGCGGCAATAACCGCCATTTTATGCACTCTCCAGCGGTGGTCGCAGCGCCGTTGGTCGGGGTTTAGCAGAAAAGTCATGATACAAATCAAGAAATGTTTTGTTTCATCTGTTGACACTTTGCTTACGTATAAGATAGCCTCGCGAATGAAAATCATTAGAGAAACTGGATGATAAAACGAAATGCACCCACAGCCTGATCCCCAGGCCCGGTCCCGATGGCCGGGCCATTCCGGCGCAACGGCGCCGGCAAGCGTACATTCGCCTCCTCTTTAGACGTCTGCGCCATAGGCGCCCGGCGCGGCGACATTCCTTTGTCTGCCAGCGCCATTTGCATCACTCAGCATGTCTGTTCATGCGGCCCGCGTCGGGCCTGCATGCGTTATCTGTCGTTTCACGATCGAGGGAGGTCGCAGGGCGGTTAAAACGTAAGTTTTCTTCTGGGTATAAATAAACATGGAGCGTAAAATGATACTTAATAAAAGATTGAAGTTAGCGTATTGCGTTTTTCTGGGTTGTTATGGCTTATCCATTCATTCTTCTCTTGCCGCTTATCAGGATCCCGGCCGGTTGGGCGTGCCTGACAGTTGGAAAACCGCCGAGTTTAATCGTCAATGGGGGCTTGCGGCGATTTCCGCCGAATATGCCTATGCCAGAGGCTATACCGGTAAAGGCGTCACTATCGGTATTATCGATAATGCCATTCTTTCCCATTCTGAATTCGCCGGTAAACTGACGCGTCTGGATAACGGCAGTTATAATTTCTCATACGATAAACTAGATAATATGTCTTTCGGCGATCACGGCACGCACGTAGCCGGTATTGCTGCGGCTAAAAGAGATGGCGCTGGTATGCACGGCGTCGCTTTCGACGCGGATATTATCGGCACCAAATTGAATGATTACGGTAATCGCAACGGCCGTGAAGAGCTGATTCAGAGCGCGGCGCGCATCATCAGCAACAGCTGGGGGATTGCGCCGGACATTCGGCGAGACGCCAAGGGTGACATCATCTGGTTACCTAACGGCAGACCGGACTATGTGGCGTTCGTCAAAGGCGATGTGATCGGCGAAATGATGCGCAGCAAGTCCAGCGTGGAATGGGGCAGCCAACAGCCGGTGCCGACCGGCGCGCATAGCTCCATGTCGGCGCTGCTGCGTGCGGCCAGGCACGGTAAGCTGATCGTCTTCTCGGCAGGCAATTACAACAATTACAACATTCCCGAAGCACAAAAGTCACTGCCTTATGCCTTCCCGGACGTGTTGAACAATTACCTGATCGTGACCAACCTGAGCGACGAAAACAACTTAAGCGTCTCTTCGACCAGCTGCGGTCAAACGGCGAGCTACTGCGTTTCCGCGCCAGGCTCCGATATATACAGCACGGTCGGCCGGTTGGAGTCTAATACCGGCGGCGCCGTTAATCGTGATGCTTACAATAAAGGCGAGCTGTCGGTTAATCAAAATTACGGCTTCAAATCCGGCACCTCAATGGCCGCGCCGCATGTCAGCGGTGTCGCCGCCGTATTGATGCAACGCTTCCCTTATATGAGCGCCGATCAAATATCCGCCGTAATCAAAACCACCGCCACCGATTTAGGCGTGCCCGGTATTGATAATTTGTTCGGCTGGGGGCGCGTCAATTTACGCGATGCGATCAACGGGCCGAAAATGTTTATCACCAAGGAGGATATTCCGCAGGAATATTATGTGCCGGGCTCCTATAGCGAAAAACAATTCGTGGTAAATATTCCCGGCCTCGGCAATACCGTTGAATCCGGCACCACGGTTGAGCGCCGCTGCACGTCGCGCGAGTGCGATTTCGATTCGTGGAGTAATGACATCGCCGGCCACGGCGGGTTGACCAAAATCGGCGCCGGTACGCTGGAACTGGCGGGGAACAATACCTATCGCGGTGATACCTGGGTGAAACAGGGCGCGCTGGCAATCAACGGCTCGGTGGTATCCAACGTCTATATCGAAAACGGCGGCACGCTGGCCGGCAGCGGCAGCGTGAATGCCTTCCGGGCTGGCAGCGGCGGCAGCGTCGCACCGGGCAACGGCATCGGCACGCTGCACGTGGTGAATGACGCCGTCTTCGATCGCGGTTCGCAGTATAACGTGGAAGTGGCGGACAAAGGCCGCAGCGATAAGATCGCCGCGCGACGCGCTTTCCTCAACGGCGGCAGTGTGAACGTCAGCCTGGAGCGCAGCCAAAACCTGCTGTCGCAGAATGAGGCGCAGAGTCTGCTGGGCAACAAATACACCATCCTGACCACGACGGACGGCGTGACCGGTCGATTCGAAAACGCCAACCCGTCGTACCCGTTCGTGAATGTCGCGCTGGATTATCAGGGCAATGACGTCGGCCTTGGCATCACGCGCACCGCCGCCCGTTTTGACAGCCTGGCCAGCACCGAGAACGAGAAAGCGGTAGCTCGTGCGGTGGAGACGCTCAACGCGACGGAACCGGTCACGGCAACGGCCCAGCGCGGCGTGACGATCTCTGCGGCTGAAGCGGCCAACCTGCTGCAAAGCGATGGCGGCGAGGCGCAAGCCGTGAGCGAAGAGGCGAGCATCGTGGCCGGCCATCCGGTCTATGAAAGCTTCCTCGGCTTCACCTCAGCCCGAGATCTGCAGCAGGCGACCCGTCAGCTGTCTGGCCAGATCCACGCGGATATGGCTTCCGCCCAGATCAACGAAAGCCGTTACCTGCGCGATACCGCCACCGAGCGCTTGCGCCAGGCGGAAGGCCGCCGCGTCGCTACCGATATTAAAGCGGATGACAACGGCGCCTGGGCGAAACTGCTGGGCAGCTGGGGGCATGCTTCCGGCAACGACAACGCCACCGGTTACCAGACGTCCACTTACGGCGTGCTGCTGGGGCTGGACAGCGAACTGTTCGACGATGGTCGGTTAGGGGTGATGACCGGGTATACCCGCACCTCGCTGGATGGCGGTTATCAGTCAGACGCACACAGCGACAACTATCATCTGGGGCTGTACGGCGACAAACGCTTCGGCGCAGTGGCGCTGCGGGCGGGGGGGACTTATACCTGGCATCGCATCGACACCTCGCGCTCGGTGAACTATGGCGCGCAGTCAGATCGCGAGAAGGCCAAGTATAACGCGCGCACCGGTCAGCTGTTCATCGAAAGCGGTTACGATTGGACGAGCGATGCGGTCAACCTTGAGCCGTTCGCCAACCTGGCGTACACCCATTACCGTAATGAGGGGATCACCGAGCAAGGCGGGGCGGCAGCGCTGCGCGGCGACAAACAAAGTCAGTCCGCTACCGCTTCGACGCTGGGTCTGCGCGCCGACACCCAGTGGCAAGCCGACAGCGTGGCGATCGCTCTGCGCGGCGAGCTGGGCTGGCAGCACCAGTACGGCAAGCTGGAGCGTAAAACGCAGCTGATGTTCAAACGCACTGATGCGGCGTTCGACGTGAACAGCGTGCCTGTGTCTCGCGATGGTGCGGTCCTGAAAGCGGGCGTGGATGTAGCGGTTAACAAAAACGCCGTCCTGTCCCTTGGCTACGGCGGGCAGCTGTCGTCCAACCACCAGGACAACAGCGTCAACGCCGGTCTGACCTGGCGCTTCTGATCGCTGTTAACATGCTTCGTTTTATTCAGCCCTCATCGTGACGATGGGGGCTTTTTTTTGCGTCCAGGCGGCGTTGAAACCTTCTTTGGCATGAGGCGATGCTTTCTGCGCGACATATTCCCCCCGGCCGGTGTTCGCCGCTGGGTAAATCAATCAGAGGAAAGCAAACGCTGCTGCCAATCGCGCAATTGCGCCGGCGTGAGGGACGTAGCGGCGGCGACCGCCTCGCGATGTTCCAGGGCGATTTCCCGGGCGCGCTGCAACGGCTCGGCGCTGAGGCATTGCACAGTTTGCCGCAGCGCCTGCTGTGCCTGTTCCAGTTCATCAGCGCCAAGCTGCGCCAGCTCATGACGCATCTGCAGCAAGAATTCGTCGGTTAACTGCTGCAGCTGTTCAACGGTGAATGTCGGGGATTGCAGCGCAAACAGCAGGCCTTCGACATCGGCGCTGCGGTGAAAGGCGCATTGCACCACGTAACCGATGTTGCGCTCCACGCGCAGCCGCTGAAAATAGCGCGGCGCGTAAAGCTGGGCCAACACGCGCAGCGCCCAGCGGCCTTCGGCTGCATCGCTTTGCAGCGGGTAAAACCGCAGCAAGGCGTGTTCGGCGCCGCTTTCCGTCAGCGTGACGGGGCGATGAAGCGGAGGGAGCGGCCTCTGCGGCTCGGCGGTCACGGAATAGGGAAAGTCGTACAGCAAATGCGACAGCCGCCGCCGCAACTCGCCATCGCCGCCGATTAAGGCGGCATGCCATTGCGGCGTCGCCGCTGCCGGCGTGCACAACGCCGCCGGCAATTGGGCCAGCAGGCGGCGAATGGCGACGGCGTTTTGTTGTTCCGACTGGGCGAGGCGCAGGTTTCTTTCTGCTTCATCGAGGATGGCCGGCGGCAAGGCCGCCAGCGCGCGGTTCACGACGTTCAGGCCGTGACCGATCAGCGCCTCGCTGCCCGCCAATTGCAGCAACCACAGGCCCTGATGGCGCGTGAAGCTTAAATGCCCCTCCCGATGCGCGAGCTCCGCCGCCCCGGTGCGTAGCGCCGCCTGTAAACCATAGGCTTGCTGCTCGCTGAATGCGCTGGACGGCGAGGGGCGCAGCAGCAACACCGGTTGCGCCGTCTCGGGGTGCAGATGCCGCAGTGGCGCCTGGCCGGCTGGCAAGTTCGGGATCGGCAACGCCGCGGAGGAGGAGAAAAAGCGGAAAGGTTCCGTTGCGGGCGTCAGGGCGGCGCAGGCGAAAGGGGTGAGCGCCAGCGGCAGCCCCTGAATTTCGCGCGTTTCGCCGCCATTATCGGGCCACACGGCTAGCCGGCGACGCGGCGCGCTCATCAGCGCCGAAATATGCCGTGGCCAATCGTCGTTCGGCTCAGTCGGCGGCAGCCCAAACGCTCTGGCGCGCAGTTGTTCGAGCGGCGCCAAACGCTGAAAGTCGCGATTTGCCAGCTGCCCGAAATGTTCGAGCTGCGCCGGCGTCAGCGAGCGCAGCGCCTGCAGCCACGCCAACAGGGCGCTTTCGATGCGGGCGGCTTCAACGGCTGTCCCCTGATTGACGGTGAAGATAAAACTCAGCAGGGCGCTGTTTTCGCCGCAGCGGGAATAATCCAGCCGCGCGGCGTCGCACCATGCGTGAGCGCGCAGCCGGGCCAACAACCCGCCAGGGGCTTCATCCTGCAGCAGACGCTCCAGTCGCCGCAGCCAGCCGCGTGAGCGGGGGGCCGGCAGGGAAAAGACCAGCCTCAGCTGCGGCGCGCCGGGGAGATGCAGGGTGTAATCCGCCACGGCGGTCAACGGCGGCGATGGTTGGCGCGGGGCGGCGGCGTCCGGCGGCAAACGGCTGGCGCAGCGCTGCGCCAGCGCATGCAGCTGTTCCAGCGATTGCGGGCCTTGCAACCACAGCGTCATGTTTGGTGCTCGGTAGTACTGACGGTGAAACTGGCGCAGTGCCTGCTGCAGTGCGGAAATATCGCTGCCGAAAGCGGCGCGGCTGCCGATGTGAAAGCGCTGCAACGCGTCAAGACCACTGAACATCTGCCGCTGCGCCGCTTCGCAGCGGGTTTCAACATCGGCGCGCAGTAAGCGGTATTCGGCATCGATAACCTCGATCTCCTGAGCGATCGCCTCCGCCGTCAACCGCGGGGCGGCCAGCATATCGCTCAGCCGTGCCCACCCTTCAGCCAGATGGTCGGCGCCCACCTCAAAGAAGAACGCGGTTTGCGTGGCCTGGGTCGTGGCGTTTAACCGGCCGCCGACCGACGGCGCCCAGCCCATCAGGCCATCCTGCGCGCTGAAGTTCACGCTGCCGCGAAACAGCATATGCTCCAGCAGATGCGCCAGGCCCGGCCAGGCGGCAGGCGCCTGAAAGCTGCCCGCCTCGATGCGCACCAGCGCGGCGGCGGCCTCGGCGTCAGGGGTGCTTATCGCCCTGACGGCCAAACCGTTGGCGAGCTGCCACGAGGCGGCGAGTGTCATGGTCAGCCCTTGAAGATCAAACGGGAGTTGGTCTGATTACGAAAACGCAGCTGATCGATACCGACCTGCGAGCGATTCGCCGCTTCCCGCGCCGCCAGGATGGTGCCGTGGTGCGGCGATTTGCCGCACACCGGATCGGCGTTGTCAGCGTTGCCGGTCAGCATGAACGCCTGGCAGCGGCAACCGCCGTAGTCTTTCTCTTTCTCCGAACAGGAGCGGCAGGGCTCCGGCATCCAGTCATAGCCGCGATAGCGGTTAAAGCCGAACGAGTGATACCAGATATGCTGCAGATCGTGCTCCAGCACCGACGGGAATGCGATCGGCAGCTGACGGGCGCTGTGACAGGGTAACGCTATGCCCTCCGGCGTCACGCTCATGAAGATTGCCCCCCAGCCGCCCATGCAACCTTTGGGACGCTCCTCGTAATAATCCGGCGTGACGAACAGCAGATTAGCCAGCTTGCCGTCGGCGGCCATGCGTTCGCGATAGCGTTTCACCACCGCTTCCGCGTCGGCGATCTGCTCGCGGGTCGGCAACAGGCCCTCGCGATTCAGATGCGCCCAGCCGTAGAACTGGCAGGTCGCCAGCTCGACGTCGTCGGCATCCAGCTGGATCGCCAGTTCGATAATGCGATCGATCTGGCCGATGTTATGGCGATGCAACACGAAGTTGAGCACCATCGGGTAGCCGAGCGCCTTGACCGCCCTAGCCATTGCCAGCTTTTGCTGGAACGCCTTGGCGGAGCCCGCCAGCGCGGCGTTCAGCGTTTTGTCGCTGGCCTGAAAACTGATCTGGATATGGTCCAGACCGGCGTCGGCGAAGGTTTGCAGTTTCTTCTCGGTCAGACCGATGCCGGAGGTGATCAGGTTGGTGTAGAAGCCGAGATCGCGCGCGGCGGCGATCAGTTCAGGCAGGTCTTTACGCACCAGCGGCTCGCCGCCGGAGAAACCGAGTTGTACGCTGCCCATCGCCCGCGCCTGGCGAAACACCGCGATCCATTGTTCGGTCGTCAGCTCTTTTTCCTGTGCGGCAAAATCGAGCGGGTTGGAGCAGTAGGGACACTGCAGCGGGCAGCGATAGGTGAGCTCCGCCAGCAGCCAGAGCGGCGGATTGACCGTCGGCGCGCGTGGCTCAGTCACGGAAGGTCACCCATTTTTGTTCGTAGGCGCGCTGGAAAAACTCCAGCACGTCATCCGCCAACCCCTCGGCGCCGGGGAAGCGGGCGTTCAGCTGCGCGATGATGCCGTTCAGCGTGGTGTGGCCGTCGACCAGCTGTAAAATGGCGGCGGCGCTGTCGTTCAGTTTGGCCATGCCCTCCGGATAGAGGATCACGTGGCTATTTTGCACCTGCTCCCATTGCAGGCGGTAGCCGCGGCGGAAGACCGGGGTATGTTCAGGATTCGGCGTCATTACACCAGCCTCTGGTTGTGCCATACCCGCGCGGCGGTCACGCTGTGGTAAGGCGGGCGGTTCAGGGTATAGGCCATGCTCATGGCGTCGAGCATGCTCCACAAAATATCCAGCTTGAACTGCAGGATTTCCAACATGCGCTGCTGCTTTTCGACGGTGTCGCAATAGTCCAGCGCCAGCGCCAGACCGTGTTCCACATCGCGGTTGGCCTGGCCGAGGCGGCTGCGGAAATAGTCGTAACCGGCGGCGTCGATCCACGGGTAGTGTTGCGGCCAGCTGTCGAGGCGCGACTGGTGGATCTGCGGTGCGAACAGTTCGGTCAGCGAGCTGCAGGCCGCTTCTTGCCAGCAGGCGCGGCGCGCAAAATTGACGTAGGCATCCACCGCAAAGCGCACGCCCGGCAGCACCAGCTGTTCAGAAAGCAGGGCGTCGCGCTGCAACCCGACGGCCTCGCCCAGACGCAGCCAGGCTTCGATGCCGCCTTCGCTGCCGCCGTAGCCGTCGTGATCCAGGATGCGCTGCACCCATTTACGGCGGATTTCCGGCTGCGGACAGTTGGCCATGATCGCCGCATCCTTGATCGGAATGCTGGTCTGGTAGTAGAAGCGGTTGGCCACCCAGCCCTGGATCTGCTCGCGGGTCGCTTCGCCGTTGTGCATCGCGATGTGGTACGGGTGGTGAATGTGGTAATAAGCGCCTTTGGCGCGCAGCGCCGCTTCAAATTCCTGCGGAGTCAGTGGGAGTGGTTGCGTCATGGCGATTCCCTACAGTTCGATGTTCATGCCGTCCCAGCTCACTTCGATGCCGGCGGCGGTCAGACTTTGCCGCTCTGCCGAGTCTTCATTGAGGATCGGGTTGGTATTGTTAATGTGGATCAGGATCTTGCGTTTGGCGGGCAAGGCGCTGAGCAGGGCCGCCAGCCCGTGCTCTTCCGCTAGCGCCAGGTGCCCCATATCCTTGCCGGTGTTGCGCCCCACGCCGGCGTTGGCCAGCTCATTGTCGCGCCACAGCGTGCCGTCGATCAGCAGGCAGTCGGCGCGGCGCAGCCAGGGCATCAGTGCTTCGTCCGGTTCACCGAGGCCCGGCGCATACAGCAGGCCGACCCCGCGCGCGATATCTTCGATGAACAACGCCACATTGTGGCCCGGCAGCGGGCGATCGCGGTACGGCGAATAGGGCGGTGCGTTGCTGAGCAATGGAATGGCGGTAAAGCGTACGTTCGGGCAGACCGCCGTGTGGAACGGTTCACCGGGCGTTACCGGGTGGTGAATCAACCCGCCGTTCCAGTGGGAGAGCATGGGAAACACCGGGAAGCCGGTGCTGAGATCGTCATGCACTTCAGGCGTGCACCAGACGTGGTGCGGGCACCCCTCACGCAAATTGAGCAAGCCCGCGCTGTGATCGATCTGGCTGTCGGTCAGCACGATCGCGCCGATACCGGTGCCGCGCAGCACGTCGGGATTGTTCAATTCGGGCGAAGCCAGCAGTTGATGGCAAATGTCCGGGGAAACGTTGCACAGCACCCAGTTTTTACCGTCATCGCTGACGGCGATGGAGGACTGCGTGCGGCGCGTGGCGGTGATGCTGTGGTCACGAACGCCGCGGCAGTTGTCGCAGTTGCAATTCCACTGGGGAAAGCCGCCGCCCGCCGCCGAGCCGAGAACTTTTATCTGCATGTCTAAACCAGAAGAAAAGGGAAAGAAATGCCCGCGCGAAAGGCGGGCAGACGGGCGATTAACGGTTGGAAATGTACAGTGTCACTTCCAGCCCCAGACGCAGGTCAACAAACTCAGGTTTAGTCCAGGTAGTCATAGCGGTGCTCCTTTGCATGCATCGTGATAGTTCGAAGCCAATGAGAAAGATTCGCATTAGGCTGGTCCAATGTTGACGAAATGTGACGTTGATCGCAACCTTTAAAGCGTAACCGGGTTATTCACCCCAGGTGGCGGAGAGTACGCTCAGCCAGTTGCGCCAGGTCAGCTTTTCCAGCAGCCGGTTATCGAACCCGGCCTGCGCCAGCGCTTGCGTCAGGCGCGGCAGGCCGCCGACGTCCTCCAACGGTTGCGGTACGTTGACCCCGTCAAAATCAGAACCAAATCCCACGCGATCTTCACCAAGTTTAGCGATCAAATACTCAACGTGTTTAACAATTTCTGTGAAGTCAGTCGTTGCACTGTCACGCTTTCCGTCCGCCCGTAGAAAGGCGGTGCCGAAATTGACGCCGACCATCCCGCCGCTGTGAGCGATGGCGTCCAGCTGCGCGTCGGTCAGGTTGCGCGGCTGCGGGCAGAGGGCATGGGCGTTGGAGTGGGTGGCGACCAGCGGGGCGCGGCTCAACGCGGCGGTTTGCCAGAAGGTTTTCTCATTCATGTGTGAGACGTCGATCATGATGCGGCGGCGGTTGCAGGCACGGATCAGCGCCTCGCCGGCCGGCGTCAGGCCGGGGCCGGTATCGGGTGATCCGGGGAACGGCCCGCTGACGCCGGTACCGAAGGCGTTCGGCAGATTCCAGAACGGCCCGATGCTGCGCACGCCCAGCCGGTAGAAGGCTTCCAGCTGCGTCAGCTCCGCATCGATCATTCCCGCGCCTTCGATATGCAGCACCACAGCGATTTGCCGGTTGAAACGGCACTGTTCTATTTCGGTGGCGGTGCGGCAGATGCGCAGCCGCCCCTGAGAGGCCTGTTCCAGCTGATACATGATAGCTATCTGCCGTTCGGCGATCGCCAGCGGATCGAAGGCGGCCTGCGCCGCGTCCAGCGTTTGGTTGCGTATCTGGGCGATATAGCTGACCGGGGGAATAAACACCGCGAACAGCCCGCCGCAGAATCCGCCGCGCCGCATGCGGGAAAAATCGAGGTGGCCCGGCGTGACGCGGGAATAAAAGGCGGCGACCGGATCGTCGTCGTGCTGCAACCACAGGTTGAGCAGCAGATCGTTATGGCCGTCGAACACCGGCCAGAGAGGGGGAAGCGTCATGGGCATTTCACTGAATCAGGCATCATGAACGCTATGTTGTATTATTGCGCAATACCTGGCAAGTTTTCACATTATTCAATTAAGTAAAACACTTATAAAATAACAGATAATGGAGGTGGGCGCTTGACGTCAATTTTACTTTTGGCAAAATAAATTTTAGCCTAAAGCGCTTATTATAAGCGGAAATCTTTGCACGCATTCCATTTTTATTGGAATAATTTCTTATTGTTATTTTATCTACCGCAGCTTATTTGGAGTGAATTGTGAGCGATTCTGGGATTGAGAAATATAAGGACATGGATGCTTTGATGGCGGATTGGTACACAAGATTATGCAATGCTCAAACGGGGCACTATGTGTGTTCGGAAAGGTTGTATCGGAGAGCTGATTATACAGGCTATTTATTGATTTTTAGCTCAACGATTGTGACGTCATGTTTTTTTCTGCAGGCCGAAGGTGGGTTAAAACTCACGCTATTTTTCATCAGCGTGCTGTCAGCGGCATTGTCGGGCATCGTGTCGTTCGGCCGCTTTGCTGAGAAAGCCGAGTTGCATCGTTCGGCCGCGAGCTGTTATGGGAAATTAAGACGGCAGCTCGAGAACCTCCGTTCAAAAAAATCAGGGCTGCAAGATGATGACATGATTTCAAAATTGAAAGTATTGCGTATTGAGTGGGAGTATATATCTGAGAACTCACCACTGACACCTAAGTCAGCATTAGTGCGAAACTGATTAAGGTCTTATTGTTCGGCATGCATTTTATTGATCTGTTCTCTGGCGGCAGACGGCCAACACCAGCTGCCGCAGCCAGCGGTGATCCGCCTCGGCCTCCAGGCGCGGGTGCCACATTTGCGAGACGGTGATAGGCGGCGTTTTTACCGGCAGTTCGAACATGCGCAGCGGGCCGTCGGCCGGTTGGGCCTGCAAAAAGGAAGCGGGCAGCAGCGCCAGCAGGTTCGAGGCCTGCGCCACCGCCAGCGCGGCCGGAAAGCTCGGCACCACGGCGGCGATATGGCGCGCCAGCCCCAGCTCCGCCAACGCGGCGTCTACCGGCCCGAGGATGCGCCCGCTGCGCGAGGCCACCACGTGGCCACAGGCGGCGTAGTCGGCGGCGCCGATCTCCAGCTGTTGCGCCAGCGGGTGTGATGTTCTCATCACGCCGACAAAGCGATCGCGAAACAGCGCCTGCAGGCGGATTTCCGGGCCCATCTCGCCCAGCACGCCAATCTCCAGATCGATCCGGCCTTCGCGCAGGGGGCGGTCGCTCTTCTCCGGCTTAGGCGCAAAGCGCAGTCGCACCCGCGGCGCCTGTTCGGCGGCGGCGGCGATCAGCGCCGGGCCGAAGGCCTCGACGAAACCATCGTTGGCGCGCAGCGTGAAGGTGCGATCGAGCATGGCGGGGTTCAGCTCGCCTGGCGCCGGCCGCAGCACCGCACGGGCCTCGAATGTCGCGTTTCGCGCCCGCTCGCGCAGCGTCTCGGCATAGGGCGTCAGCACCATATGGCGGCCGGCGCGCACCAGCAAGGGATCGCCGGTGGTCGTGCGCAGTCGGCTGAGGGTGCGGCTCATCGCCGAGGCGCTTAAACCGAGGCGGCGTGCCGCGCCTGCCACGCTGCCCGTCGTCAGCAGCGCATCGAGGGCGATCAGCAGGTTAAAGTCAGGGTCGGTCATGCGTGCGTATCCTGTCGTGCAGAACATGGGAGAAGGCGTTTGATGCAGTATATCAGCGTAAGCGCTGCGTCACTTGCTATCTGATGGGCGATAAAAAAGCCGATAACCTGGGCAGTTATCGGCTTTTAATGCGCAGTGGCGGAGGGTTACGCCGGCAGCTGCTGTGCGGTTTTCTCGACCAGCGCCAGCAACAGCTTGATGTCTTCCAGCGTGACGATCGGGTTCAGCAACGTCATCTTCAGGCAAGTCACGCCATCGGACTCGGTCACGCCGACGTTGGCGCGGCCCGATTCCAGCAGGGCGTCACCGATGCGCTGGTTGAACAACGCGACGGCCGCGTCGCCCTTCGCCGCCAGCTGCGCAGGGCGGTAGCGGAACAGCACGCTGGCCAGCTGCGGCTGCATCACCAGTTCCAGCGACTCCTGATCGGCGATGTAACGCGCCACCTGTTGTGCCAGCGTGACGCCATGATCGATGATCTCGGCGTATTGCTTCTGCCCCAGCGCTTCCAGCCCCATCCACAGCTTCAACGCATCGAAGCGGCGGGTGGTTTGCAGCGATTTGGAAACCAGGTTCGGCACACCTTGCGCCTCGTCGAACTCGGAGTTCAGGTAAGCCGCCTGGTAACGCATCAGCTCATAATGGCGCGCGTCTTTCAGCAGGAAGGCGCCGCAGCTGATGGTCTGGAAGAACTGCTTGTGGAAGTCCAGGGTGATGGAATCCACCAGCTCCAGGCCGTCCAGGTAGTGGCGATACTGCTCGGAGAGCAGCAGCGCGCCGCCCCAGGCCGCATCCACGTGTACCCAGATCTGCTGCTCCGCCGCCAGTCGCGCGATTTCACGCAGCGGGTCGATCGCGCCGGCGTCGGTGGTGCCGGCGGTGGCGACAATCGCCATCACCTGCTCGCCGTTGGCTTTAGCCAGCGCCAGTTTTTCCGCCAGATCGTTCACGTCCATGCGGGCGAAGCGATCGGTTTTCACCAGGGTGACCGACTGATAGCCGAGGCCCATCAGCGCCATGTTCTTCTGCACCGAGAAGTGGGCGTTTTCAGAGCAGAACACCTTCAGCTTGCGCAGATCGCCCACCAGGCCGTCCTGCTGCACGGAGTGGCCCTGACGCGCAAAGAACGCGTCGCGCGCCAGCATCAGCCCCATCAGGTTGCTTTGCGTGCCGCCGCTGGTGAACACCCCGGCGTCGCCGGACGAGTAACCGACCTGGTCGCGCAGCCACTCGATCAGCTTCATTTCGATCAGCGTGGCCGACGGGCTCTGATCCCAGGAGTCCATGCTCTGGTTGGTGGCGTTGATCAGCACTTCGGCGGCCTGGCTTATCACCAGGCTCGGGCAGTGCAGGTGCGCCACGCACTGCGGGTGGTGCACCGACAGGCTGTCTTTCAAAAAGTACTCGATGGCGCGCTCGATCGCCGCCTGGTTGCCCAGGCCTTGCGGGGTGAAGTCGAGCTTGATGCGCTCGCGCAGTTCGGCAACGCTTTTGCCCTGATACATCTCGGGTTGCTGCAGCCACTGCACGACGGCTTCACTGCTTTGCGCGATCGCCTGGCGATAAGCCTCGGCGCTGTGTGCCGAGGAAGCCAGAATCGGGTTTAACTTGGACATCGCGGTCATTCGCTCCAATCAGACTGGCTTGACGCCGGCGGCCAACAGCGCCTGCTCAAATTTATCCAGGAAAATACCCAGCTCATCATTGGTGATCAGCAGTGAAGGCAGCAGACGCAGTACGCAGCCGTTACGCCCACCGCGCTCCAGGATCAAACCGGATTCGAAGCATTTTTTCTGCAGCAGCGCAGACAGCTCGCCATCTGCCGGGTAGCAGCCCATGTGATCCTGCGCTTCGTTCGGCTTGACGATCTCGATGCCGATCATCAGGCCCAGACCGCGGACGTGACCGATCACCGGATAACGTTTCTGCAGATCCGCCAGTTTGCCTTTCAGCCATTCGCCCTGAGCGGCCACTTTGTCGGCGACCTTGTGCTCTTTCAGGTATTGCAGGGTGGTCAGGCCGGTGGCCATCGCCAGCTGGTTGCCGCGGAAGGTGCCGGTGTGGTGACCCGGTTCCCAGGCATCGAACTCTTTCTTGATGCCCAGCACCGCGAGCGGCAAGCCGCCGCCGACCGCTTTCGACATCACGATGATGTCCGGCTCGATGCCTGCGTGTTCGAAGGCGAACAGCTTGCCCGTACGGGCGAAACCGGCCTGAACTTCGTCGATGATCAGCAGAATGCCGTGTTCACGCGTCACTTTGCGGATGCGTTGCAGCCACTCGGCCGGCGCCGGGTTAACGCCGCCTTCGCCCTGAACGGCTTCCAGGATCACCGCCGCCGGCTTACGCACGCCGCTTTCCACGTCGTTGATCAGGTTGTCGAAGTAGTAGGTCAGCGCCTTGACGCCGGCTTCGCCGCCGATGCCCAGCGGGCAACGGTATTCATGCGGATAAGGCATGAATTGCACTTCCGGCATCATGCCGTTGATCGCCGCTTTCGGCGACAGGTTGCCGGTGACCGACAGCGCGCCGTGGGTCATGCCGTGATAGCCGCCGGAGAAGCTGATCACGCCGGAGCGGCCGGTGTGCTTTTTCGCCAGCTTCAGCGCGGCTTCAACCGCATCGGCGCCGGACGGGCCGCAGAACTGCAGGCAATACTCTTTGCCTTCGCCCGGCAACAGAGAAAGCAGGTAATCGGAGAAACGATCTTTTAACGGGGTCGTGAGATCGAGAGTATGTAACGGCAAGCCGCTGGTAATGACATTTTGGATGCTTTGCAGGACGTCGGGGTGATTATGTCCAAGAGCCAACGTTCCCGCCCCGGCCAGGCAATCAAGATATTGATTATTCTCAACATCAGTGATCCAAACGCCCTGGGCTTTCGCAATTGCCAACGGCAATTTGCGCGGATAACTCCTAACATTCGACTCAAATTCGGCTTGGCGCGCCAAATAGGTTTCATTGTTTCCGTTTAATGAGTTTGCAACTAAAGTATCAATACGGACTTTATCCGTCATCATATCTCTCCTACAACCGAAGGTCTCAACACGCTACGATTGAATTAATGAATTAGAAAAGTAACTGCCTTGTGAAAAGCGCGACCAATATATGGCTTTTTCGCCTGGGACTCAATAGCCGATTTTGTTTTGAATTGTTTAGTTTTTTCTTAGGCTCATCAATATGTTGTTGATTTATTGACCGTTGGTTTTGCCGACAAAAAACAACATATTGTTAACATGGCGTGAAAACCCGTTCCGCCGCCAACCTGACGGTTTCTTTAATGCATTTATAATTAAGGTAAATTTCCGGCTAATAACATAAATAGAAAATAGCGGCTTATTTTTATCTATTCACCACCTTAAGTCCTATAGCGTTTATATACACAGAAATTGTGATGAATATAAATGACCAACCGTTAAAAGCGCAGCATCCAGATCGGTGATTTCTCTCAGATTTCACGTAGCGCGATCAAAAAAGCGCGATTTTTACGCAGCGCCGGCCAATTGGCCGGCGCCGTTGTTGTTAACGTTGCCGTAACCAGGCGTGGTAGCGCTGCAGGATACGGCGGGTGCGCCACCGATCGACGAGCAGCGTGAACAGCGGGGAGTAGCGCACGCTGCGTGGCCGATTGTCACTCAGCGCCCGCATGCGGCGTTTGACCAACGCCATGCGGGCGAGCGCCGCCATCGTTTTATTTCGCCAGGTAACCGGCGCGGGCAACGCATGAGGGGCGGCGCCGGTTTGCCAGCGCCGCGGCAGATCGGGCATTTCCGCCATGGCGGTGGCGATGCCGGCCACCGCGACGCCGCTGTCCAGCACCTGTTGCGCCACCGCCGGGCGAGCGATGCCACCGGTGGTCATCACCGGCATGCGGGCCACGGCGGCGAGATCGCGGGCGAAGGTCAGAAAATAGGCTTCGCGCGCCAGGGTGCGGCCGTCCGCCGTTTCGCCTTGCATCGCCGGGCTTTCATAGCTGCCGCCGGACAGTTCGATCAAATCGACCGGCAGATCGTTCAACATCAACACGACCTGCCGGGCATCGTCTGCGGAAAACCCGCCGCGCTGAAAATCGGCGGAGTTCAGTTTGACCGCTACGCAAAAGCCCGGTGAAACCCGCGTGCGCACCGCGCGCACCACCTCCAGCAACAGGCGGGCGCGGTTCGCCAGTTCGCCGCCCCAGCGGTCGCTGCGCTGGTTGGTCAGCGGCGACAGAAATTGAGAAATCAGGTAGCCGTGCGCCGCGTGGATCTCAACGCCGGTAAAGCCGGCCTGTTCGGCGGCGTGTGCGCTGGCGGCGAAGCGCGCGATGACCTCGGCGATCTGCGCTTCATTCATGGCCTGCGGCTGGGCGAACAGTTTGCTGTGCTTGCCCATCGCCAGCGGGATAGCGGAGGGTGCCCACGCGTTGCCGCCCATGTTCGCCATCACCTGACGCCCCGGGTGGTTGAGCTGCATCCACACCTGCGCGCCGCCCTGGCGCGCGGCCTTGGCCCAGGTTTCGAACGGCGCAAGCGGCGTATCCTGTTCCAGCACCACGCCGCCGGGGCCGGTCATGGCGCGGCCGTCGATCATCACGTTGCCGGTGATGATCAAACCGGCGCCGCCCTCGGCCCAATAGCGATATAAACGCCACAGCGCGGGGCCGGGCAGTTGGTTCCGGTCGGCCAGATTCTCTTCCATTGCCGCCTTGGCCAGACGGTTGGTCAAGCGGCTGCCGTTGGGCAAAGTCAGTGGGGTAAACATCGGGTTTGCGCTCCTGTCGCAGGGGAATGGCGTTATACTAGGTTTAAAGTTAACTTTAAGGTCAATAGGGCATGAAGATCGGAGAATTGGCGGAGCGCGTCGGGATGGCCACCTCGGCGATACGTTACTACGAGCAGCAGGGGCTGTTGCCGAAAGCGGTGCGTGGCGTCAACGGCTACCGGGTGTATAGCGAAAGCGCGCTGGAGCGGCTGCACCTGATCCAAATCGGCCAGAATCTGGGGTTTTCGCTGCAGGCGATTCGCGGAGTATTGGCGCTGCAGGGCAGCGCTTATGAGGAGGGGCTGATACAGGGCGTCGATGCCCGTTTGGCGGAAATCGAACGGATGATGGCGACGCTGAATGAGCAGCGAGAAGCGTTGCTGGCGACCCGGCTGACTTTGCTGCAGTCCGGCGTGGCCGGGCTGTGCCGCGCAAAAGATGAAAAGCGGGCCGGCGCGTTGCCGGCCTGCAAATCTTAACGCCGTTTGAAGGCCGATCGGCCGGCATACTCGGCGGCGGCACCAAGCTGATCTTCGATGCGCATCAGCTGATTGTATTTCTCGATGCGTTCGCCGCGGCTCGGCGCGCCGGTTTTCAGATGGCCGGCTCGCATCGCGACCGTCATATCGGCGATAAAGCTGTCGACGGTTTCGCCGCTGCGGTGCGAGATAAAGGTGCCCCAGCCGTTCGCCTGGCAAAGCTGCACGGCGGCGAAGGTTTCGCTCAGTGTGCCAATCTGGTTCAGCTTGATCAGCGCCGCGTTGGCCAGGCGTTCATCAATCCCGCGCTGGATGTATTTGACGTTGGTGACGAACAGATCGTCGCCGACCAGCTCCACCTGATCGCCCAGGGCGTCGCTGAGCAGACGCCAGCCGGCCCAATCGTCCTCGGCCAAGCCGTCTTCAATCAGCACGATGGGGAAGTCCTGCACCAGCCGTTGGTAATAGGCCGTCATTTGGGCGGCGTCCAGCTCAAGGTTCTCGCTGCGCAGACGGTATTTGCCGTTGGCGTAGAATTCACTCGAGGCCGGATCCATGCAAATGGCGATATCTTCTCCCGGCCGGTAACCGGCTTTTTCTATCGCCTGCACGATCAGCTCCAACGGTTGCCGGTTAGAGGCGACCGCCGGCGCGAAACCGCCTTCGTCACCGACGCCGACCGACAGGCCTTTGTCCAATAGAATTTGGCGCAGTGTCTGATAGACTTCGCTGCCCCAGCGCACGGCCTCGCGCAGCGACGGCGCGCCCAAGGGGGCAATCATAAACTCCTGAAAATCCGCCCCTTGCCAGCGGGCATGCACGCCGCCGTTGATGATATTCATGCAGGGTACCGGCAGCAGGTTGGCGCCGATGCCGCCTAGATAACGATACAGCGGCAGCTGCGACAACTGCGCCGCCAGGCGGGCGGCGGCCAGAGAAACGCCGAGCAGGGCGTTAGCGCCCAGGCGGCTTTTGTTCTCGCTGCCGTCCAGCGCGATCAGCCGGCGGTCTATCTCCTGTTGTTGGCGCACATCCACCCCGCGTAGCGCCTCATTGATCGCCGTTTTGACGCTTTGCACCGCTTCCAGCACGCCTTTGCCGCCGAAACGGCGCGGATCGCCGTCGCGATGTTCCACAGCTTCGCGCGAACCGGTGCTGGCCCCGGAAGGCACCGAGGCCCGTGCCACGGCGCCTGCCGCGCTCATTTCGACTTCGACGGTCGGGTTGCCGCGCGAATCCAGGATCTCTCTGGCGGTTACGCTTTCAATCTCATAGCTCATGGGGAGTCACCTCGCTTCTAGGGAGTGGGAACGTGTTTTATCAGCACGTCGATGGACAAGTGATTAATGAACTCGAAGCCGAAGGAGGCATAGACGCCAAACGGACGGTTCTGGTGGCCGAGCAGCAGCAGATCGACGCCTTCACGTGCAATCAGAGCCTCGACGTCTTTGAAGCGATGGATGCTGACGATCGATCGCACCTCCAGCGGGACTGCGCTGTCCTCCACCAGGCGGCTGAGCATGGCTTTGGCGGCGATCACCTCGCTGGACTGACGATCTTTGGTCAGCGAATCGCTCAGGTAATCCAGTTCGGCGTAGTCGGCGCTGATGTGCGCCACGGTAATGCGCGTATTCATCTGTTGATTAAGGCGTTCGGCATGGCGCAACAACAGCCGGCCGTCGCGTTCGTCCTGCACCAGCAGTAAAGCGTGTTGGTAGAGTGGCATGACTTATCTCCCTGCGTTAGCAATCTGGCGGGTTAACCACGGTAAAACCTCTTTTTTCCGGCTCGTCATGCCGGGCAGCGATACCTGACGGGCGTCGAGCACCCGGTTCGACGAAAAGTAAAGGGTGGAGCGGCCAAGCGTGATGTCGGTAACCAGCAGCGCGGCCATCTCCAGCCCGGCCTCCTGCTTCGCGTGTTCAAGCGCCTGTTGCAGCGCGGGCAGCAGCGGCTCGATGTCGCTCATTGCCCGCACTTCGATCTGCGACAGCAGCAGCGAGACGCTCTGGATGCGGTAATGCTTGGCGTCACGGTGCAGCAACTGCGGCGCGGATTGCCCCGAAAGGTCGGTCTTGGCGGCGATCAGGCCGGCGGTGAAGGCGTCATAGTCGACGTGAGCAATTGCGCTTAACCGTTCGGCGGCCAACCGATCCAGCTCGGTGGTGGTCGGGGCGCTGAGCGCGACGGTATCGCTCAGGATGGCGCCCAGCAGCAGCGTGGCCTGGGCGGCGGAAAGCGGCATCGGCCTTTCCACCGTCAGGATTTGCAGAATGACGGTGGCGCAGCAGCCGACGACGCGGATCCAGACATCGGGCGGGTTGCGGGTGATCAACGTGCCCAGCCGGTGATGATCGATAACGCCGACCACGTCGCTGTGCGGCAATGAGGCCGGGCCTTGCTCGGCGTCGGTAAAATCGACCAGCCAGACTTGACGATCGCGGAGATCGTCTTGCAGCAGCGGGGGGGCTTGCACGCCGGCGGCGGCCAGGATGTAGCGAGTTTCCGGCGTCAGCTCGCCGAGGCGGAAAGCCACGGCCGGCTTGCCGAGATGATTGAGCCAGTCGGCGACCACCAGCGCGCTGCAGATGCTGTCGCTGTCGGGATTTTTATGGCCGAAAACGTACAGGGGCCTCTCGCGCTCGACGGCATCGGGCTGGGAGGGAAGACGGGTAAAACATGACATTTGATCCATAGCGACTCCTGACATACCTGCCTAAAAAATAAAGCGAAGTTGTATATCAGGCGTCATCATCCGGTTCGAGCGAACCGGCGGTTGGGAAAGGTGGAACACCATCACCTTGCGAATGACTGTAGCGCAGCGCGGCGGCAAACGCAACGCCCGGCAAAGCTGGCGAGAATGCGCAATCGGATTGATACTGAGTGAGTCCATGATGGACAAGGATATTTACCGCTTAACCGGCGGATACGCTGAACTGACTCACGCCGGCCGGATGCGCCGGAACTGTCTGAGACACAATGGGAGACAACATGCTCGAACCCTGCTTCCCCGAAAACGAAGCCGAACGCCTGTCGGTATTGAATTCGCTGAACGTGCTGGATTCGAACTCGGTGGAAAAACTGGATCGTATTACACGGCTGGCGGCGAAATATTTCGGCGTCACCATTGCGCTGGTGTCACTGATCGACCGGGATCGCCAATGGTTTCTATCGCGCTACGGTCTGGATGCCCGGGAAACGCCGCGCAATATCTCGTTTTGCGGCCATGCCATCTTGCAACGTGAAGCGCTGGTGGTGCCCGACACCGCCAACGATCCGCGATTTTTCGATAACCCGCTGGTGATCGGCGGGCCGCGAATCGGCTTTTACGTTGGGCAGCCGCTGTTGTCGCTCGACGGTTTGCCGCTCGGTACCCTGTGCATTATCGACAGCCAGCCGCAGCCGTTTTCCCAGGAACAGGTGGCCGACCTGCACGATTTCGCTGCCGTGGTCGAGGAGTACCTGCAGAGCATTGAACGCCACGTCTATACCGAAAACCTGAAGTCCAACCTGCAGCGCTCGGAAGCCTTGTTCGAACAGACCTTTGCCCAGGCGGCGGTGGGGATGGCGCTGGTCTCGCTGCAGGGATACTGGCTGCGGGTCAATCCGCGCATCTGTGAAATGCTGCACTATTCCGAGCGCGAACTGATGGATCGCACCTTTCAGGACATTACCTATCCGCTCGATCTCAATACCGACCTGGAAAAACTGCAGCAGCTGCTGAGAAACGAGATCAGTACCTATTCACTAGAGAAACGCTATTTTCGCGCCGATGGTTCGATCGTATGGGTGCAGCTGACGGTGGCGTTAAACCGGCTGCCGAACGGTAAACCGGATCATTTCATCTCGGTTATCGTCGATATCAGCGAGCGCAAGGCGGCAGAGGCCGATCTGTTTGCGCTACAGCACGAGCTGGAACAACGCGTTGAAATTCGCACGCGCGAGCTTAACGTCGTGGTCAAGAAGCTCAACGAGGAGATTGAGACTCGGGTGCTTGCCGAATACCAGCTCAGCACGGAGAAGGAGCGCCTGCGCGCTATCACTGACAACATGCCGGCCTTAATCAGCCAAATCGACGCTAATGAACGCTACCTGTTTGCCAACAGCGCCTATAAAACCTGGTTTGGCCTGGAAGAGAGCCGCCTCAGGGGGATGACGGTGCGCGATTTTATGGGGGAGAACGTTTATCAGATAGCGAAACCGATGATAGACAGAGCGTTGGCGGGGGAAATGGTGAGCTTCGAAAATGAGCTCCAGACCCAACGGGGCCTGTTGATGATCCACACCACGCTGGTGCCGTGTGACGCTCAGGGGTTTTACATTCTTTCCATGGACATTACCGAGTTGAAACGCCTGCAGCAACGGCTGGAGTACGATGCCACACACGACATGCTGACCGGGTTGACCAATCGCCGCGCCTTCCTGCGTCGGTTGTCCGGCACATTGCAGGCCTGTTGCGAACAGCGGCAGATGGCGCTGATATTCATCGATCTCGATGGTTTTAAAGCCCTCAATGACAGCCATGGCCATGACTTCGGCGATCTGATCCTGAAGACGTTCGCCAGGTTGCTCAGCGCCTGCGCCGGCGAACGCCATAGCGTTTCGCGCCTGGCCGGCGACGAGTTCACAGTGATCCTGTGGCCGTTGGCGGATCCGCGGCGCGAGGTCAGCGAGTTTTGCGAAAACGTGTTGGCACGCCTGGCCGATATTTCGCAGATCGGGCCGCAGACGGTGAGCCTGTCCGCCAGCCTGGGTGCGGCGATTTCCTCGCACAATGACGTGACGGAGGAGATGCTGTTGGCCCGTGCCGACGGCGCGATGTATCAGGCGAAATTGGCCGGAAAGGGTACTTACGCCATCTGCGAGTTGTGAACGTGAAATGATGACCGTCTCGAGGTAAGCTGTTTGTTCTTTTCCTGTGGCCAGTACTCCGGATTTATTGCATGGCGTCAAATCATCAACATGAAGACTGGTTGGAACTGCGGCGTGATGACGAGACCGGCATTGAGAGCGTTAACGCCCACTTTCAGGGGCATGCCTACGATCCTCACGATCATGATGAAATGCTGGTGGGCGTTACGCAGCAGGGCTTGCAGCGTTTCAATTGCCACCGCTCGCTGCATACCAGCCGGCCGGGGCGCGCCATACTGATCGAGCCGGGTGCGGTGCACGATGGTCATGCGCCGCAGGCCGAAGGGTTTACCTATGCGATGCTCTATTTGCCCCAGCATTGGGTATCCGCGGCGATGAACCGCCGCGGATTGGGCGACGCCTCGGTATTGGAAGGCGCGTTCCACAGCACGCTGACGGAGGATCCGATTTTGGCGTCCGCGATTCAGCAGGCCTTTTTTGCCCTTCATCATGGTGAAGGGCGGCTGGCGCGCGATCAGAGCCTGGACCATCTACTGACGCTTTTGGCGCGGCATATTCGCGTCATGTCGAGTCCCCAATGCGATGACGCGTTGATTGAGATGAATCGTCTACGGGACTATCTGCATGCGCATATGGCGGATAATCCCAGTCTGGATGACCTGGCGCTTCAGTGTGGTCTGGACCGTTTCCGTCTGACTCGTCAATTTACTCGGGCTTTCGGCCAGTCGCCGCATGCTTATTTGGTTCGGTTGAGGCTGCGAGCCGCGCGGTTGTTGCTGGCGCAGGGGGAAGAACCGGCACAGGTCGCCATGCAGGTGGGATTTGCCGATCAGAGCCATTTGGGCCGCTGGTTCCAGCGTGCCTATCGTTTATCGCCGGCGGCTTATCAGCGCCAGTGCACAAACGTTCTATACCGCTGACTCGCCGATCTTCGATGATGTGCTTTTAAGAGCACAACGGAGTAGAGCGAAATATGTTTGATACCAAGATAGCGTTTATCGTGCGTGACGATCTGCAGACCTGGCAGCGGTTGAATGTGGTGGCCTTTCTGGCGACGGGCATCGCCGCCGCCGCTCCGGAAATCATCGGCGAGTGCTACGTGGATGCGCAAGGCAGACGCTACGGTGGCATTTCTGGGCAGCCGATGCTGATTTTTGCCGCAGATCTGCCGGGTTTGCAAAATGTGCATCGCAAAGGGCTGGAGCGGGAATTGACGCTGATCCCCTATGTGCACGCCATGTTTTCGACCGGACACGATGAAGCCAACCGACAGGTTTTTCTCGCTGAGGACGCGGATAATCTGGATTTGGTTGGGTTGGCGCTACGCGGGCCAAAAAAAGCAGTGGACAAAGCGATCAAAGGGTTAGCGCTTCACGGGTGAAATGCCACTATGGCGGCATTCTCGGCACGCTAATATAAATAAAATTATTGAGCGCCGGGTTAAATAATCAAGCAGGCGATTATTTGACCCGGCAAGTAATATACTATTTATCCTATTAGGTAAGTAAAAACAACTATACTGAAACAGTTTCCCGCCTCGTAGTTATTCCTTTTAAAGCCGAAACTTGATGATAAACCGATTTAATCAGTGTTAAGTCAATGAGGTTTATATGAAAACAGTCTTGCAGTATATCGAGAGAAATAAAGAGAGCTACGCCCAACTTCCGCTATTTGAGTTTCTGCGCGATGAACGGCGCACGCCGCAGGAGCGGTTGGCATTTCTGCCGCACATCGCGTTTTTTATTATGGCTTTTTCCGATCTGAATAAGTTCGTGCTGCGTGACGAAACGCCATCTATCGATAGTTATCAACGTAAAGTCAATGCGCACACCTATGAAGATGACCATCACTGGCCGTGGTACCTCGAGGATCTGCACAAACTCGGCTACAACCGCTCCGCTACGCTGGCCGCGCATTTGGAAGGGCTCTGGAGCGAAGGTACTCGGGAGAATCGACTATTGACCTATCGGCTGTGCGCGCTGATAAGCAGCCTCAGCGGGCTGGAGCGGATCGTGGTGATTGAGGCCATCGAAGCAACCGGCAACGTGCTGTTTGGGTTGACGACACCGCTGGCCAACCGAATTCAGCAGGCAACCGGCGTTGAACTGCGTTATTGCGGCGAATTTCATTTAGCGCTGGAGACCGGCCATGCCCAGCATCAGGGGCAGGATGATCTGGCCGAGACGACGTTGACCGATGCCGTCAGGCAACGTTGCATTACCCATGTCGATGGCGTTTTTGCCTGGTTCGGCGATTTTACGCATGAGATGCTTGCGAACATCAAGGCGTCTGAAAGATTGGCAAACCCGAGCTAGGTCTGAAAACTCTGCAGCCAGACGGCGAATTTCCTCACCACCTCATCGTCCCGATCGCGCAGCAGCAGGGAATAGATGCCGGTTCTGATGGTCAGCGTCGGGAACGGCGAGACCAGCCGGCCGGCCGCCAGGTGCTTGGCGCAGAACAGGTAAGGCACGACGGCCAGCCCCAGGCCGTCCTCGGCTGCCTGAATGGCGGCGAAGGTATGATCGAGTGTGAGCGGCGGCGGTGAGGCGTCCAGCGCCGTCGGGTAAGTATTCAGCCAGCTGCGCCATAAATCCTCACGGGCGCGGATGCGAATGGCGGTATGGCCGGCGAGATTGCCCGGCGCAATGACCGGCATGGCATGCAAATAGCTCTGACTGCAGACCAGCAGGCTGTCTTCCTGCAGGAAAGGGAGCGCTTTCAACCCAGAGAAGTGCGCGGGATCGCGCCGGATCGCCACGTCAAACGGCGTATTGCGATCGATGGCGCCGATGCCGGTGGTGATATCAATGGCGACTCCCGGATGAATGTCATTGAACGCCGCCAGCTTCGGCATCAGCCAGTGCATGGTGAACGTCGGCAGGCTGTGCACCACTAGCCGCGGCAGGCCGGCGCTCTCTTTCAGCGCGCTTTCCGCGGCAAACAATTCGCTTATCACCCGGGAGGCGGAACGGGAAAAGTTCTCGCCGGCCTGCGTCAGCCGCACGGACTTATGCCCGCGATAAAACAGCTTGGTCCCCAGCTGTTCTTCCAGGCTGCGAATATGGCGGCTAATTGCGCCCGTGGTGAGAAACAGTTCATCCGCAGCGGCGCTGAAGCTGCCAAGACGGGCGGCGGCTTCGAATGCGGACAGGTGCGGCAGGGAGTGGACTTTTTTCATAGGTTGAGTTTAGCTCAACCAAATGAGGGACGAAAGATCGTTTGTCAGCCGTTGATTTTGCTCACTATTATGGCGCATCCTTCCCGCGTTGCCGAGCGTGCCATGTTAAGCGTTGTCCCGTCTGTTATCCGTGTTAGTCGAGTCATCCTCACCTATCGATGGGCAGAGGGGCGGCACTGAATGCGGGCTTTCTATCTGCTTTGCGCGAGCCGGGCGGGCCTCTGTCTGGGCACCATGATGTTCGCCGGCGCGTTGCCGACCATCCGAAGCGAGTGGCAGCTCGACGCCGCCTCTGCCGGCACGGTGCAGACGGTGTTCAGCCTCACTAACGCCCTGGCATTGCTGGTGGCTTCCTGGTGGTGCGATTCGTTGGGCGCGCGCCGGGTTTATCTGCTGTTTTCCTGGCTGGGCGCTGTGGCGTTGGCGTTGTTTTCCGCCTTTGCTCATTCGTATGTCGGCGCGTTGATATTGATGGCTTTCGTCGGCCTGACGCAGGGCGGGGCCTATACGCCGGCGCTGCTGTTGGCGATGGGGATGAACGGCCCGGCGCGGCGCGGGTATGCCATCGGTCTGGTCCTGGCGGCCAGTTCGTTGGGATATTTCCTGTCGGTTTTCATCGCCGGCTGGAGCGCCATGCGCTGGGGATCCGGCGTGGCCTTCTCCCTGTGTGCCGCCGGCGCATTGCTGGGGGCGCTAGCCGGTTCGTTGGCCTTGTCCAGCTATCAGGAGCCGCGCCCGCACGCCATGGGAAGGAAGGCGAAGCGTGAGCGCTATGGCATCACCTATGTGACCCTGCTGTTGCTGATCGGGTATATCGCCCATAGCTGGGAGCTGCTCGGCAACTGGGCCTGGGCGCCAAGCCTGGTCAGTGAAGCATTGAGCGGTTTCCCTCTGGATCCGCTGAGCGCCGGCTTGATCGTTGCGGCGGCGATCCACCTGGCGGGCATGCTCGCCACGTTGATTGTCGGCACCGTTTCCGACTATTTCAATCGCGCGTCGGTGCTGATGTTTATGGGCGCCGCCGGTGCGCTGGGATCGCTGCTGATGGGGTGGTCGGCGAGCTGGGGACCGGGCTGGACGCTGCTGGTGGTCAGCCTGGGCAGTTTCTTTATCCTCGGCGACTCTGGCGTGCTGTCGGCCGCCATGGCGGACAATGTGCCGCCGCAGCAGCTCGGCAGCGTGATGGGTTGGCGATCGCTGTTGGGATTCGGCATCGGTTCCTTCGCCCCCTTATCCTTTGGCGTCGTGATGGATGCCACCCAGAGCTGGAGCACGTCTTATGCCGTGTTGGCCGGCGGCGGCGGGGTAGCCTGTCTGACGGCCTGGCTGCTTTGGCGTGAGGCGCGAGCATCATCAGATGAATGAGACAAAATCACGCATTGTTATCGCACTCTCCCATTACGGATTAGCGTTGTAACGCGCTCAACGTCGCTGCAGTTTTTTGCGCGGTCGGCGAGGCTCTTATATATTTAGTAGCATGCCTGAGGCAGGTTAGGCATGACGCGACGGCCGCTGGCCGCTGCAAGTACGACAGTTAATCCGTTCGCCAAGAGGCTGCGAGCCGGTGCTTTCGGTAGGGACAGCCGCCAATCGTTTTTACGGCGACCGAAGGCGGAGCAGCTACTCACAGGTCACGAGGACACTTACCATGCATAAGAGAACACTGGCGTCACTGCATTACGAAAACATGCCTTACGATGGGGTGCACTTTCATATTTTGAAACGGGAGACGCCTGGCCATACGGCGTTGCTGAAGCTGGATGCGGGCAGCCGACAACCGGCGCGCTTTCATCCGGGGTGGGTGAAGCTGATGGTGTTGAGCGGTGAGATGAAGGTTGACGATCAGACGCTGCAACCTCATGAAATGTTAATTATTCCCGCCAATACCGCCTATACGGTGCAGGCTATTACGGAAGTGATTTGTCTGGCGATTTCCGAACTGGACGGCGCCGAACTGGCCCGTTGATGGGATAACGGCAATGGATAGAGGAGAGCCTAGGCGCTCTCCATATCCATTCAGCGTTGAGCCGCCCCCCAGGCTGAGCTGTCTGCTGATTGATGCGTACACCTCCTGACTTATGCCACCGCGCTTTCCCTTTCCATCACTTTCGGCCACGTCGCCCCCGCAACGTGCCGCCATTGCGCAGCGCCTGCGCAACGTCATCGCCTCCGTTTTACGCAGAACGATGAAATGTTGGTGTAAATAGTGTGTTTCTTCGCATAAGGCCCCTGGTGTGGCTTGCGAGAACGTCACTATATGGAGGATCATGCGACCTCTCTATCAAATAAAAGACATTCGCGTTATCAAAAGGGACAAACGACCATGGGATTCGACGTCGACAACGCCGAAATAAAACGCATCGACCTCAGCGGCCACGAAAACTCCGCGTTCGAGGTGACGGGGCTGGTGAAACACTATCCGGCGGGCTTTGTCATTCCTTACCACTCGCATAAACGCTGCCATTTGCTCTATTCGCAACAGGGCGTGATGGCGGTCGAGGCGAGCTGCGGGCGTTGGATCGTGCCGCCTACCACCGCAGTCTGGCTGCGACCGGGGGTAGAACATCAACTGGTCATGCAGAGTAACATTTGCGTTTACGGGATTTTTGTCGATGAATTCACCGCTGAGCGGTTGCCGTTGCGCGATGGCGTCTTGCAGGTGTCACCGCTGCTGCGCGAGCTGATCGCCCAGCTGGCGACGTTGGCGCCAGAGGGCGAGGAGACTAAACGCCACGCGCTGCTCAGAGCCTTGTTCCTGGAGGAGCTGAGCCTGCAGCCGCAGCTGGCGCTGCATCTTCCCTGGCCGATGGAGGCGAGAATGGCCGAGATTTGCCGGCAGTTGGTCATCACGCCGGCCGACGATCGCGGCATTGAGATCTGGGCGGATTCATTGTCGATCAGTGCGAAAACCTTTCAGCGTCACTTCACTCAACAAACCGGCATCACCTTCGGCCAGTGGAAACAGCGCTTGCGGCTGCTGTCGTCGATCCCGCTGTTGCTGGCGGGCAACTCGATCATCCATGCCGCTTTCGAAAGCGGCTACGAGAGCCACAGCGCCTATTCAGTGGCGTTCAAAAAACTGTTTGGCGTTTCGCCTTCGCGCTTTACGCTATAGCCGTTCGCATCGCGCGCTTCTCCTATGGATTGAAGCAACCTAATGACGTATAAAGCAAAGCAGTCAACCGCCGAGGCCGCTTCCCGTGATAAAAGTTGTCCTGTATCTGATTCTTGCCGTGACGATCGCCATTATTGCGGCAAGAGCCATCTTTCGTTTGCCTGATATTTCCCAGCGTCCGCCACAGGCGGCATTGCCGGCGGATCCCGCTGCCCAGCTGCCGGCTCGGGCCGCCGAACTGATGGCGGCACATCCGGGCCTGAGCGGCGTGGTGCCGCTGGTCAGCGGGCACGATGCGTTCGCCAGCCGCCTGGCGCTGGCGCGGATGGCGGAAAGGTCGATCGACGCCCAGTACTATATCTGGCATAACGACACCTCCGGGCAGATCCTGCTGAAAACCCTGTATGACGCGGCTCAACGCGGCGTGCGCGTGCGTCTGCTGCTGGACGATAACGGCGTCGCCATGGACGAGACTCTGGCGGCGTTGAACGCCCAGGAAAACGTCGAGATCCGCCTGTTCAACCCGTCAACGGTGCGCACGCCGAAGCTGGCCGGCTACGCCTTTGACTTTATGCGCATGAACCGGCGCATGCATAACAAGTCTTTCATCGTCGACGGCGCCGTGGCGATCATCGGTGGCCGCAACATCGGCGACGAATATTTTCAGGTCGGCGACGAAAACTATTTCCTCGATCTCGACGTGTTGAGCGCGGGCAGCGTGGTGGCGGAGACCGCCGAGGTCTTCGACCGCTACTGGAACAGCGCCTCGGTGTTTGGCGTTGAGCAGATTATCAAGGGCAAAGGCAACCTCTCGGCATTCCTGACGCAGGCCGCCGCGACCGAAAGCAGCGAACGCGCCCGCAAGCTGGCGGTGCAGTTGGAAACCAGCGCGGTGCGCTTCCGCGATGGCGCCGTACAGCCTGAATTCACGACGGTGCAGCTGGTGGCCGACGATCCGGCGAAAGGTCTGGGCAAGGCCGCGCACGATCGTTTGATGGTGACGCAGCTCGGTAAGATCATCGGTGGCGTCAACCAGCAGTTGGAGCTGGTTTCCGCCTATTTCGTACCGGGGCGGGAAGGGGCGGCCTTCTTTGAATCGCTTGCCAGGCAGGGGAAATCCATACGCGTGCTGACCAACGCGATGAACACCACCGACGTGCTGGTGGTCCATGCCGGCTACGCCAAATACCGCCGCGATCTGCTGCAGGCGGGCGTGGAACTGTTCGAGCTGAAGCTGCGCGCCGGCCAACCGACGGGGCGCAAGGAACTCAAACCGCTGGGGCTGTCCGGCGCGGCGCTGCACGCGAAAACCTTCGCCATCGACGATAAACGGGTGTTTATCGGCTCGTTCAATTTTGACCCGCGCTCGGCGCACCTGAACTGCGAAATGGGCTTTTTGATCGACAGCCCGACGTTGGCGGCCGACACCCGCCAACTGTTTGATGGCCCGCTCGAGTACGCCGCCTATCGGCCAGCATTGACACCCGAGGGCAAAATGGTGTGGAACGAAGCCTTCGAAGACGGCCACACCGAGGTACACCAGCAAGAGCCCGGCGCCGGCTGGGTAAAACGCATCGTTCTCACCGTGGCCGGCTGGCTGCCGATCGAGTGGATGCTGTAACGGCGGTGAATGCCGCCGCCGCCCGTTGAGCCAACCGTTGCAAGGGAACCAATCCTGCGCTTATCGGTTGGCTTCAGCATCACCAGAGAGTTTAAAAGTAAACAACACTGTTTCATTAACGCTGCCTGGTACCCAGCAGCTGCGTGCGATAGCGCTTTTGGTGTCGCGATAGAATTCCGGTGTGCCCGTTAGCACGATATTTCTGGCTTTACCCTTATCATCAACATCAAACGTTGCGCTCACTTCGCCTTCACGTTTTTCAGCCTTCGCAGAGGCGGAATAGTATGGCCGCTCATAAAAGACTTGTCCGTCGCATCCCAGGTTAGGCGGTTGCTTTGCCATTGGAACATTGCTGCCTGCACGCCAGGCATAGACGCAATCGTTCACCGCACTGGCTTTTTCACAGCCATCAGGTTGCAATGGCGCGCAACCGGCAAGTGCCAGGCTCAGCGAGATGAGGGTGAATCGTGACATGGCGTTTCCTGCATGTTCTATCAATCAGATAACGCATATTTTCGCTTAGCACAGGGTATTTAGAAAGAGAAATCATGCAGCTTTCGCTAGGGTATTAATCATTCTTTTCTTAAGCTAATACTCTATTCGAAAATATGAGGGTAAATAGTTGTCCGGGGTGGGGTTAATTCTTTGGTTAATTATATCCATTATTTTACTTTACCATTGAAATCATTGGAGATAACAATTGTTTCACAGGGCATTAAAATAGAAAAAATAACCAATTAGATTATTATTTCTTGTAATTTCCTCGACAAAAACCAAAGGATCTTCCACCATGCGCATGATGAAAGCCGCCGCCTTTATAAAGCCACGGCGGGTTGGCGCTTCGGCAATGTTATCGACGGTACCCAGGCTGAATATGTACTGGTGCCTGATGCTGAAGCCAATTTGGCGCTCATACCGGACGGTCTGACGGATGAACAGGTGCTGATGTGCCCGGATGTGATGTCTACCGCGTCGCGCAGCCGGAACAGCGTCTGCGGGTTCCACACCAGCATGGCGCTGAAGTTCTCCAGCGCGAACCGTTCGACGCCACACTCATCGCGCCACGGCGGACGGCGCCTGGCGGCATGGGGAGCTACGGGCTCGGCGGTCGCATGTGAAGCAAGACAGAATTCAGATCGCTGATTGAGCTCATGGCGGATAACATTTCCGCCATGCAAAAATTATGGCGTTTCATCTGGCACTGAGATAAGCCAGGGTGTAGCTGAGCCATTTTTTATGGCTTCAATATAATTTTCTGCCAAAATCTGATTTTTTGCAGATATTTCACAGAACATTACCAGCTGGCCGAATAGTTCAGTGTCATCATTGATTTCATTAGGGATTGCTTCCGGAACGAATGTAACTGCGCGTTTAGACAACGTTCGCACGGTGAATTTTTTACCAATGACAGGTAGGTCATCAAACGCATTAACACCTATCTCAAGTGAATTTAGAGAGGGTGAGTAGACGGCATACCAATATTTTTTATAGCAAAAAATACCACTTTTGAATTCTGGCATTTCTTTGAAATCAATTGAGTTTTCCGTTTTTATTCGCTTTATGGCAGCTAATATATACTTTTTCGTTGAGTATACATCCTTGATTAAGATGGCAACACATAAAGAAAAAAAGCCTGCTGCAATAAAAGAAAATATGGCAATCAGAATGCTAGTGCCAGAAAGGTCTGAATTTAACAAGAAAATTATAACAATGCCGATAACTAGAGAGGAGGCTATATTTATCAACCCATCTTTGCTTTTTATTTCCTTCTTGAACTTCACAATGAAATAAATTAATGCAACAAAGACTAAACCATAAAAAAAGAGTAGTGACCGATCGGGCATGATTCCATTCGCCAAAAAATTGATATTACGTTTAATTTATAGTAATGGTTTAAAATAAGCAATATCAGGTTTGATTTTCAACCGTTATGGCAGGAGTCACATCAACTCAAATCTGAACCTTGGTGAGTCTCTTGTCTCCAAATTTCACGTAGCGCGATCAAAAAGGAGGGCATTTTGACCTGTTTTGCAGAGTTGCTGAATCTATTCCAGACGCTTGAAGTTGAACTGCATCGGCCAACGGTGCGCCGCGATCCGCAGCGCGTCGCGGCATTGCTGCATGATGACTTTGAAGAAATTGGTCGTTCAGGGCTGCGTTATGACAAACGCCAAACCGTTGCGGCGCTGGAAATGGAAACTGAACATCCGCAGATTTTTGCCGAAGGTTTTAAGCTGGCGCAAATCAGTGAAGGTGCTGTGTTGCTGACGTATAAAAGTTTTCAGCGTGATGCGCAGGGCCGCATCAGCCGTTGCACCGAGCGTTTATCAATTTGGATCCTGACAGAAAAAGAGGGTTGGCAAATGCGGTTTCATCAAGGTACGCCGACTGATGATTGATTGCGTTTAAAAGCGGCCGAGTGACAGTAAGCCTGGCGGGAAAACGGGATATCAGAGGGATAAGGTTGAAGGGTGAGGTGAGAGATAATGTGCAGGGCTAATCCCGGTGCGTATTCAGTTATTTCATTTAACATAATATACATTATGCGCACCAAGGTAAGGATACACGTATTCTGGCGTCCAGGCCTGATTCATGGGGTTTCTCCTGCGGCCAACCAAGTCCGCGCCAGTTGCTCATGCCTTTGAACAAATTCGTTTTTCGGCCGGCCATAGGCCTCTGGTTTTTACCTACAGGCTTCCGCAGTCTCCGCGTTGATACTTGCGCAGATAATCTCTGAACGCCAAATGTCTGATCGCCTGTTCACTTCCCGCATTACGTGGTGCGTGCGATTGTCGTTTCCCTTGATGTCGTAACGCCTGCCGGCAATCCCCGTTCTCGCCACGCGGCGTATATTCTATTTGCCGTTCACGCCAGCCACTATCTCGCGTAGTTTCAGCGCTTCACCTTTATAACGTTCCACCCGCTGCGGATCATAAGCCTCGACCGTGCTGATGCACGCTGCCATTGTCCACTTCATTAATGATGACTGGACATAATTTTCAATGGCGTATACCTGCCGGTATTGGCCAGGAACCCCCCTGCTTTTTTGATCGCGCTACGTGAAATCTGAGAAAATTCGGCAGCTACGATACTGCAGATTTCTCCCAAACGCGTCTCTTAAACGAGCACTATTTGCATGCTAAATGCACATGGCGTGTGTTTGCATCGCTTCCGACACCAATCACGGTATTGGCTATACTGAATGGGACATTTTTCTGCATCCTTCAGGAGCATTTCCATGTTTGATCATGTGAAATTTGGCGTTAGCGACTTCGCCCTCAGCAAAGCGTTTTTCCTCACTGCGCTGGCGCCGCTGGGCGTAAAGGTCGTGGCCGAAGGTGAACCCGCATACGGCGTTGAAATGTGTCCCGATCGAGGTAACGTTTCCTTATGTCTGTTTCAGACCGATGAAAAACCGGCGCATCTGCACCTGGCATTTGCCGCCAGCAGCCGTGAACAGGTCGATGCGTTTTACCACGCCGCGCTAAACGCCGGCGGCAAAGACAACGGCGCGCCCGGTTTGCGGCCCCAATACCATGCCCACTACTATGCGGCATTTGTGATCGCCCCGGATGGCCATAATATCGAGGCGGTTTGCCATACCTCGAAGGACTAGTGATTTTCCCAGCTAAAACAGCATATTAACTATGTGATGATGCTTTCTATTTAACATAACACAGATGTGACGTCGTCACTTAATGTTACCCCGTCACGTCTATCCACTCTGCTCCAGTGATGCTGGCGAGCCGTTGTGGCGTAATTCTCACGCCTGAATTATCGCTACCGCCTGCCGGAAGCACTTCATCGTAATCACGCAGGCTGCGATCGCAGTAAATTTTCACCGTTTCCGGTGCGGCAAAGGGGCAAACGCCGCCGGGCGGATAGCCGGTCAGCGCCTCCACCTCCTCTGCCGGCAGCATGCGCGCCTTTACGCCGAAGTATTGCTTGTACTTTTTGTTGTCGATCCGGGCGGTTCCCGCCATCACCAACAGCACCACGCCGTCGTTCACGCGAAACGACAGCGTCTTGGCGATCTGCCCACTCTCAACGCCAAAGGCTTCCGCCGCCAGCGCCACCGTCGCGGTGTTCTTTGCCAACACCGTTACCGTCGCTTCCGGTGCGTGCTCGGTCAGAAATCGCTGAACGCGTTCTATGCTCATGCCCTTCCTCCTGGTATTGCTAACCCATTGATAATGCCGAAGTGATGGTTTCGGTTTTAACATCGCATGCTAAAAATGAGAATCAAAATTGTTCAAATCGCTGAATCTGAACAAAGCTTTAAGAGGTCAATGCCCTTTTTACTCATCATTTTTCATGGAGATACCTGAATGACCACGCAAACGACAGCAAGGCCTTCAGCGGCTGCGGTGGCCGTCTATGAATGGCTCAACCCGATACCCTATGGGTTTTTCACTGCGGCGCTGATTTTCGACATTATCTATGCCTGCACGGCGAATATTCAGTGGGTCAATGGTGCCGGTTGGCTGATCGCCATCGGCCTGGTTTTTGCCATTATTCCCCGGCTGATTAACCTGGTGCAGGTGTGGTTCGGCAGCAGCCGCCGGCTGGGAGCATCGGTCAAACTCCACTTCTGGTTGAATCTGATCGCCATCGTTCTCGCCATCGTCAACGCTTTCGTGCATAGCCGTGATGCGTATGCTGTGGTGCCGCAAGGTGTGGTGCTGTCTGCCATCGTGGTCGCGCTGCTTAGCCTGGCTAATATTCTGCTGGCCCTTGCTGCCCGTGCAAAATAAGGAGGTTTTCATGAAGCTATCATCCCTGGCGCTCTCTCTGGCTGCCGTTTTGGCAGTGGCAGGTTGTGATAACAGCGCCGTCATTTCGCCAGAGCAACAAATGGGCCCGGATCCGACGTTGCCGGCGGCGCAAAACTTCCTGATCCCGCCGATGCAGGTGCCTAAGGGCGTGGGCTGGCAACAGAACCAGATGCCGAAAGTGGCCGAAGGCTTGAAAATCGAAAAGGTGGCGGACGGTTTACTGCATCCGCGCCAGTTGCTTACCCTGCCCAACGGCGATGTGTTGGTAGTGGAAGCCAACGGGCCGGGCACCGAAGCGGTAAGCACGACCAAGCAACTGATCGCCGGCCTGGTGAAAGGCCAATCCGGTAAAGGCGGCAAAGGCGGCAACCGCATCACCCTGCTACGCCCCACTGCCGACGGCAGTTGGGAAAAGCATGTTTTCCTCGAGGGGCTCGATTCCCCATTCGGCGTCCAGCTGATTGGCAACACGCTGTACGTGGCCAACACCGGCAACATCATGCAGTACGCCTATCAGCCGGGTGAGACGCGCATCAGCGATGCGGGTAAAGAGCTGGCCGACCTGCCGGACACCATCAATCACCACTGGACCAAGGCGCTGTTGGCCAGCCCAGACGGGAAGAAGCTGTATGTCGGGGTGGGTTCCAACAGCAACATCACCGAGAACGGCCTGGCCGTAGAGTACCGGCGCGCCGCCGTGCTGGAAGTCGACACCGCCTCCGGCGCCAGCCGCATTTTTGCCAGCGGCCTGCGCAACCCGACCGGGCTGCAGTGGGAGCCGCACAGCGGCAAGCTGTGGGCTATCGTCAACGAGCGTGACGAGATCGGCGCCGATCTGGTGCCGGACTACCTGACCTCGGTGCAGGACGGCGGCTTCTACGGCTGGCCTTACAGCTACTTTGGTCAGCATGTCGATCGGCGGGTGCAGCCGGCGCGGCCGGATCTTGTGGCGAAAGCCATCAAGCCGGACTACGCGCTCAGCTCGCACGTCGCGCCGCTGGGGCTGCTGTTCTACACCGCGAGCGCTTTGCCGGCCGACTATCGCGGCGGCGCCTTTATCAGCGAACACGGCAGTTGGGATCGATCGCCGCTGAACGGCTACCGGGTCAGCTATGTGGCGTTTGAACAAGGCAAGCCGGTTGGCAAGCTCAAAGCGGTGGTCACCGGCTTTGTCTCCGACGACGAGAAGGAACTCTATGGCGCCCCGGTGGGGTTGGCTGTCGATAAGACCGGCGCTTTGCTGGTTGCGGATGACGTCGGCAATACCGTTTGGCGCGTCAGCGCCAAATAAGGTTAACGGTCGGGTTCAGGCGAACCCGACCGTGACATTGTCACTCATCAACCTGCGCCAGCCACACCGTTCTCCCCCCGCAGGCGGGATCTTCCACGATATGGTCGACCACGCGGAAGCCGTTCTCCTGCAATAAGCGCCTATACTCTTCCGGCGCCAGGCTGGCGTGAAACAACGGCTGGCCTTCGAAGCTGCCGATCGCCACGCCGTCTGCAGGGCCACTGGTGAACATCAGTGCGGCATGCGGATTGGCATGCCGTCTGAACAGCGGAAACATGCGGCGCTGATCGTCGCGCGCCAGATGAAAGAAACTGTCCCAGGCCAGCAGGCCGTCGAACCTGACCGCCAAATCCAGCTGGCGCATATCCGTCTGCCGCCATTCTTGCTGCGGAAAACGTTGCCGGCAGCGCGCAATCATCGCCTGGGAGCTGTCGATGCCGGTCACCCGATACCCTTGATCGATAAAATAGGCGGCGATCGGCGTACCATTGCCGCAGCCGAGATCCAGCAGCCGCGCATTGGCCGGGGCCAGCTGCAAAAAGCGGTCGAGCCACGGCCGTTCAAACAGCGTGGTGGACCTGAGGCGTTCCCAGGCGGCAGCATGTTCGTCATAAAGCGGGATAATGGTGCTCGCCAGTTTTTCCGTCATTAATATTGTCCCCGTCACGTTATTGGCGCAAAAAAATAGCCGCTGGTCAGAATTAAAGCGCTCATTCGATAATATATTCATCAACAGACCGTTGACCAGAAATAAAAGGTTTTAACATTTCGACATAAACCAGTACAATTCCCTACCCTGTGTTAACCCTTTTTTTAGGTTGATTGTGTCGTTAATTCAGCCCCCTGCATCACGAAATCGGGCCGCCGCCTGGTTAGGGATGTTTGCCATTCTGATGCTGTTCATTGCGCCGGTGGTCTCGCGATCCCTGGAGCATGTGCGCGCCGGAAGTGCTGGAACGACCGTCATGGCGGACTGCGGCATGGAGATGCCGATGCATCACGGGATGCACTCGCCGCCGCCTGAACCTGAAAAAGCCGCGCCGCCGCAGATGCAGCACGGCGGCGGCCACCACAACATGGCGATGATGATGGACGACAGCGCCTGCGGCTACTGCGTGCTGTTGCTGCACGCGCCGCTGCTGGACGTGAGCCACGCCCCGCTGTTCTGGTCCCAATCGCTGGCCTCGCGGCCGCCGCCGATCCACTATCTCGTTCCCCTGTTTGCCCACGTTGTTCACACCGAATTACAGCCGCGCGCGCCCCCCGTCTCTTTCCTCAGATTTTAAAATAAGCCTATTGCCGTTCTCCGTATTAGCCGTTGATCGCTTCAACGCGGCGGAATTAATTCGCCCAATGGTTATGCATCGAGACGACATTATTAGCCCGGTTATTTCCACGTTGATGGAATTAACCCCCGTATTTCCCGATGGCGATTTTCGCCAGGCCGCCCCACGCCTGAATAATCCCTCGGCCAAGCACGGAAAAGAGTTAGCTTAAGGAAAGATGATGTTTAAACCGACGTATAAAAAGAATGCCGTTACCCGCGCTATCACTACCGCCATGCCGCTGTTTCTGCTGGCCGGCCACGCGGCGCAGGCGCACCAACACCCTGCCGAGGTCCAGACTAATGATGCCGATGTGATCACCGTCAGCGCGCCGCTCTACTCACCGCTGACCATCGTCACCTCGCCGAAAACACCGCGCCAGCCGGTGCCGGCCAGCGACGGCTCGGATTACCTGAAAACCATCCCCGGCTTTTCGCAGATCCGCAACGGTGGGACCAACGGCGATCCGGTGTTCCGCGGCATGTTCGGTTCGCGGCTGAAGATCCTCACCGACGGTTCGGAAATGTTGGGCGCCTGCCCGTCGCGGATGGATGCGCCCACCTCTTATATCTCGCCGGAAAGTTTCGATCTGTTGACCATCACCAAAGGGCCGCAGACGGTGCTGTGGGGGCCGGGATCGTCGGCGGGTACGGTGCGTTTCGAGCGTGAACGCCCGCGCTTCGACAAGCCGGGCATCAAGGGCAACGCCAGCGTGCTGACCGGTTCCAATGGCCGCTGGGATGAGAATATCGACGCCAGCCTCGGCGCCGAACAAGGTTATCTGCGGGTGATGGCCAACAAATCCCGTTCCAACGACTATCAGGACGGCACCAATACGCGCGTGCCGTCGCGCTGGGACAAGTGGAACGGCGATCTGGCGCTCGGCTGGACGCCGGACAACGATACGCTGCTGGAAGTGACCATGGGCCGCGGCAACGGCGAAGCGCGCTATGCCGGCCGCAGCATGGACGGTTCGCAGTTCAAGCGCGAAAGCCTGGGCATGCGGGTGGAAAAATCCAACATCGGCGAGGTGCTGGATAAGCTTGAAGCGCAGGTCTACTACAACTACGCCAACCACGTGATGGACAACGTGACCCTGCGCTCGCCGGGCAGCGGCGGCATGGGCGGCCACGGGGGGCATGGCGGCATGAGCATGGGCAGCCACGGCGGGCATATGATGTCTTCCGGCATGACGATGCAGCTCGATCGCCGCACCGTCGGCGGCCGCGTGATGGGTACCTGGCAGTGGCAGGACGTGAAGCTTGAAAGCGGTATGGACACCCAGACCAACACCCATCGCAGCATGAGCCGCGGCAGCTGGGAAAAAGACGCCCAGTTCAACAGCTACGGCGCCTTCAGCGAACTGACCTGGTCCACCAGCGAGCAGGATAAGCTGATCGGCGGCGCGCGTCTCGACCGCACCCTGGTGGAGAACTTCCGCAATGGCAACGATGTGGAACGTTCAGATACGCTGCCGAGCGGCTTTATGCGCCTTGAGCATACGCTGGCCGATCTGCCGCTGATGCTGTATGCCGGCGTTGGTTATACCGAACGTTTCCCGGATTACTGGGAGCTGTTCTCGCCGAAGCTGGGTCCGAACGGCAGCAAAGATCCGTTCGCCAGCGTCAAGAGCGAGAAAACCACGCAACTCGATATCGGCGCGCAGTACAACGGCAAGCGCTTCAACGGTTGGGTCTCCGCTTACCTGGGCCGGGTCGATGATTTCATCCTGTTCAAATACGATCCGCACAACGCGCGCCTCAGCCAGGCCGATAACGTCAACGCCAACATTATGGGCGGTGAAATGGGCATGGGCTACCAGCTGAGCGAACACTGGAAAACCGACGCCAGCCTGGCCTACTCCTGGGGTAAAAACACCAGCGACGGCCGCCCGCTGCCGCAGATCCCGCCGCTGGAAGCGCGCCTGGGCCTGACCTACGAGTACGGCGACTGGAGCGGCACCGGCCTGTGGCGTCTGGTCAGCAGCCAGCACCGCGTGGCGATCAACGAAGGCAACGTGGTGGGCAAAGACTTTGCCGATAGCGCCGGCTTCGGCGTGCTGTCCGCCAACGCCGCCTACAAGCTGAATAAGAACGTCAAGCTGAGCGCCGGTCTGGATAACATCCTGAACAAGACCTACAGCGAGCACCTCAACCTGGCGGGCAACAGCGCCTTCGGCTATTCGGCCAACAGCGCGGTGAATGAACCGGGCCGCACCCTGTGGGCCAAGGTTAACGTCACCTTCTAAGCCGTTCACCGGGCGATGGGCAACCGTCGCCCGGTCAAGCGATATGCGATCCGGTTCTTAGGATATGAGTTTTAAGTTTTTCCCATCCGGTTTAGCGGCGATTACTATCACGCTTAGCCTAATCACCGATCCGGAGGGAATATGCAAAAGCTCACTCGTTTTCTGGCCCTGCTCGGCGAGCTGATGATTGAAAAAGCCGAAGATGTCGCGCCACAGGCTGCCCAGCCTGACGATCGCGACGACGCGCTGCCACCACGCCTCGAGCGCGGCGTTCCGTTGGCCGACCGCTTCCTGTTCATGTAATTTCCCGCGCTGTTTTTTGTCCCGCACGTTCCGGTATTTCATTGCCGGACGCCTGCGTCTATCTTCTTTCGATGGTTCCAGCAGATTCATTACGCCTGAAACCCCTGTGGAGGAGAGAGCAACGCAATGAAGATCAGAACGATAACCCCGCAAGATGCTGAAGCGCTGACGCAGTTATTGAATGAGGTGATCAGCGCCGGTGGCACGACCGCGATAGAAACGCCCCTCACCCCAGCCGAATTCAGCGAATGGTTCATCAGCGGCATCAATGCGCTGAGTTGCCAGGTCGCGGAGGTGGATGGACTGTTGGTGGGCTTCCAGTCGCTGAGCGTTGACGATGCCCTGCCGTCCGATACCGCAGATATTGCCACCTTCTCTCGCCTGTCGCCGAAGGTGCGTGGCGTCGGCAGCGCGCTGTTTCCCGCAACGTTAGCGGCGGCGAAGTCGCACGGTTTCAAGCACATCAACGCCACCATTCGGGCGGATAACGTCGGCGGCCTCGCCTATTATCAAAAAATGGGCTTTCGCGATTACGATCGTTTGCTGCAGGTGCCGCTCAGCGATGGCACGCCGGTCGACAGAATTAAAAAGCGCTTTTCCGTTTAATCTGTCAAGCCGCTCACACGGAACGCAGGATATGATCCCGCAGCCACCGGTGAGCGGGATCTCTATGCGATCGTTCGTGCCACAGCATGGTCATTTCAAAGCCCGGCACCGCCAGCGGCGGCGTGATCTGCTGCAATAGAGGCTGGTTGCGCACCAGCCGCTCCGGCAACATCGCCACCAAATCGGATTGCGTCAGCACGGAGATGACGAACAGAAAATGCGGCACCGAAAGCACCACGCGCCGCGTCAGCCCCACGTCCGCCAGCGCCCGATCGGTCATGCCGTAGAAGCCGCCGCCGTCCGGCGAGACCATCACCTGCTCCAGTTCGCAAAATTGCGCCAGCGTCAGGTTTTCATGCAGATTGGGGTGGCCGACTCTGCCCACCAGCACATAGCGTTCACTGAACAGCGTGCGCTGACGCAGACCGGGCGGCGCGCCTTCGCGGGTGTGAAACGCCAGATCGATCTCTCCCTGTTCCGCCAGTTTGGCGAGACGTGCCGGCGCGATTTCCAGCACCGCCAGTCGGGTGCCGGGCGCCGCGGTTCGCAAACCCTGTAGCGCCGGTAGCACGATGGTGGATTCGCCATAGTCGAAGGCGGCAACGCGCCAGGTATCGGTCGCCACGGCAGGATCGAAAGGCGTGGCCGGCGTTACCGCCAACTCGAGCGCCGCCAAGGCCTGGCGTAACGGTTCCCGCAGCTGCTCCGCTCTGGCGGTCGGACGCATGCCGCGCGGGCCAGGCAGCAGCAGCGGATCGTCAAAGATCGCCCGCAGTTTGGCGAGATGCACGCTGACCGCCGGTTGGGAGAAATTGAGCCGCTGCGCCGCGCGCGTCACGTTGTGCTCCGCCAGCAACGCGTCGAGCGTCACCAGCAGGTTGAGATCCAGTCGCCTTAAATTATTCATAGTTATACCTGGGATAACGGTAATTCATTTCTAATATACCTACTAACGCCCTAACCTGCAGCTCTCACACCAAGGAGAGCTGTTATGAATGTGTTGATTGTTTACGCCCACCCGGAGCCGCAGTCGCTGACTGGCTCACTGAAAAACTTCGCCGTTGAACGCCTGACGCAGGCCGGCCATCAGGTGCAGGTTTCCGATCTGTACGCCATGCGCTGGAAAGCGGCGATCGACGCCGAGGACAGCCAGGAAGGTGCTTCAGGGCCCCGTTTCGATCCTTCGCTGGATTCGAAGCGTGCGTACGCCAGCGGCGTGCAGAGCGCCGACATCGAACGGGAGCAACAAAAGCTGCGCTGGGCGGACGCGGTGCTGCTGCAGTTTCCGCTGTGGTGGTTCTCGATGCCGGCGATCCTGAAAGGTTGGGTCGATCGCGTCTATGCCTATGGTTTTGCCTACGGCGTTGGTGAGCATTCCGATACGCATTGGGGCGACCGTTACGGCGAAGGGATGTTGGCGGGCAAACGAGCCATGCTGATCGTCAGCGCCGGCGGGTGGGAATCCCATTACGCCCCGCGCGGCATCAACGGGCCGATCGACGATATCCTGTTTCCGATCCAGCACGGCATGCTGCATTACCCGGGCTTCGAGGTGTTGCCGCCGTTCGTCACCTACCGCGCCGGAAAGACCGACGAGACGCGCTTCGCCGATCTGTGCGAGCGGCTCGGGCAGCGGCTGGATAATCTGTGGAACGCCGATCCAATCCCATTTCGGCGACAGAATGCCGGGGACTATCTGATCCCGCAGCTGACGTTAAAGGACCCCCTTTCGCCGGGGCAACGCGGCTTTAGCATTCACCTGAAATAGCGCGAGCCGCGCCATTATCGCGGCGCTGACGCGGCACCGCCCCCAAGCAGGAGTTTGGCGCCCAATCCCATCATCACCACGCCCGTAAATCTCTGCTGCCACACCAACCAACGGGGATTACGGGCGAGCCATTGCCCCACGGTGCCGGCGGCCATGGCGACAGAGCCCAGCGAAAGGATCCCGGCCAGTTTCTGAATGGAGCCAAAAACGAGCAATTGCACCCAAACCGGCCCGATTTCAGGGTTAACAAACTGCGGCAGGAAAGCAAACATGAACAGCAGCGATTTAGGGTTGGTCAGGCTGTTAATCGCCCCTTCTTTCACCGCCTGCCGCCCGGTCATCGTCCGGGGTTTCAATACCGCATCGACAGGCTGACGGCTTACCTTCAGCATTTTTATCCCCAGCCAAACCAAATAGGCCGCTCCCACCCAGCGCAACACGTCCAACGCCAGCGGATAAGTATGCAGCAGCGTGGCGAGACCTAGCACCAGCATGGAAACCTGCACCATGCCGGCGACAAAAACCATGCCGAAAACATTGAGCAGCGCGATGCGGCGGCCTTGGCCGATGCCTCTGGCCAGGGTGAGCATCATGTCCGGTCCGGGTGACAGTTCCAGGAGGATAAGCGCAATCAGAAAAGCAATGAACGTTTCGGCCGAAGGCATGGGGTTATCACCGGCGAGTCAAAGGATCCGCTAATCATAATCCTCCCCGGACATTCGCAACAGCACTATCAGGCGCATCCGGGGAGTATCGTTAATTCAGGGCGGCGAGAAATGCCTGGTAGCCCTGTGCGCTGCTGTCCAGCTCATGCTGCTGAACCTGTTCTGTCGCCCCGTCCGAAGCCGTCTCTTTGCCGTAAAAGGCGAAGAACGAGGCATAGTCGGCCCGCACGTAACCGGCGGTCACTTCAAACGGCCGAAAGATTTCCTCCAGCGAGTAGCGATAGCGCCCTGCGCGCGCATAATCTTCTGCGCGCACGCCCGCCGTGACCGCCAGCGCCAGCTTCTTGTTTTGCATCTTGTAACCGCTGCGGGAACCGTAGGCCCAGCCGTAGGTGAGCACGTCGTCCAGCCATTTTTTCAGCAGCGGCGGGCTGCTGAACCAGTAAATCGGAAACTGCAGCACGATGTTGTCATGCGCTTCAATCAGCTGCTGTTCCCTGGCGACGTCGATCCGCCAGTCCGGATAGGCCTGATGCAGTTCGTGCACGGTATAGCGCGCCGGATAGCGCCGCAGTTCCTCCAGCCAACGCTTGTTCACCACCGAATTCGCCATATCGGGATGGGTCACTACCACTAACGTTTTCATACTGATCTCTCCAGACAGGTGTTTCGACGCATCTTAGGGTATGCTGGCAGAATGTAAAATACGCACACTCACGACACATACTTACCCCGGAGAAAGTATAAAATGACCGCCGAATCCCGCTGCAGCCCAACGGGCATCAGCCTTGAAGACACCGGCTATGGCTACACCCTGTCGGTGATCAACGGCAAATACAAAATGATTATTCTTTATTGGCTGGCGCTGTATAAGCCGGTATTGCGCTTCAACGAACTGCAGCGCTGCATCGGCACCATTTCGTACAAAACGCTGAGTTCGACGTTGAAAGAGCTGGAAAAAGACCGCCTGGTGGTGAGAAAGGAGTATCCGCAGATCCCGCCCAAGGTGGAGTACAGCCTGTCCGAGCGCGGGCGTTCGCTGATCCCGGTGATCGACATGATGTGCCAGTGGGGAGAACGGCACCGGCCGGAACAGCCGGCGCCGTGAGGGGTTAGTTGTCCGCCGCCGCTGAGGTTGCCGCAGCGGGCCCATCGTGCTCGACCAACGCGTCCGCCGGCCGGCACTGGCGCAGCGTACGCACGCTGAAGGCCACCAGCACGCCGAGCACAGCGGCGAACGCGCCAAACGACAGCACGCTCATCAACGGGGTGAACACTCTGCCCAGTACGCCGAGCCCTAAGGCGCCGATCGAATCGCCGGTTACGTCCTGGGCGGTGCCGAGGCTGTTGACCCTGCCCAACAGATGATCCGGCGTGTTGCTCTGGATCAGCATGAACTGCAGGAGCGAAGCGATGGCATTGGCGTAGCCGTAGCACACCAGCGCCAGCAGCGCCGGCGCCAGGTGGCTGAACAGCCCCAGCGAAGCGATAGCGGTAAACGCGACGATGGCGGCGACCAGAATCAGTACGCCGGGACGAGCGTATCGCCCCACCCAACCGCTGGTCAGCGCGCCCAGCATCGCCCCCAGCGGCACCGCAGAGTACATCAGGCCGATAGAGGACGCGCCGACGTGGTAAGCGTCCTGCGCCAGCGCCGGAAACAGCACCCTGACGGCGCCGACGATGCTCATCAGCATCCCCAGCAACACCACCGAACCGACCACCTTATTGCGCCAGACAAACTGGAAACCGCTGGCGAGCGCGCGCAGCGGGTGTTCCGGTTCCTGATGCTGCGGCAACAACGTCGGCAAGCGCACCAGCGGAACCAGGGTGCCCAGCGTCCCGGCCGCCGCCACGGCGAACGCCAGCCCCACGCCGCCGAACACGATGATAATCCCGCCCAGCGCCGGCGCCAGAATAGCGCCGATGCGCACCGTCACCATGCTCAAGGCCCCCGCCGCCGCCAGGTTCTCACGCCCGACCAGCAGCGGGATCACCGCCATCAGCGCCGTCATGCCGAGCGCGCCGAAGAATCCGTCCCAGGCCGCCAGCAGATAGAGCGCCCACAGCGACGGCGCCGGGGCGAAGGCGTTCAGACTCAGGGCGACAAAGCCCAGCCCGCAGGTGCCGCGTGCAAACAGGATCAGCTTGCGGCGATCGTAGCGATCGGCAAGCACGCCGCCCAGCATCAGGCCGATAAACATGCCTACGCCGTCCAGCGCCACCGCGACCCCCACCTGCAACGTGGAGCCGGTCATGGCCTGGATCTGAATCGGCACCCCCACCGCCAACATGCCGAGGGAAAACACCGACAGCATGCGGGCGCAGAAAATCGCGCGAAAATGCGCATTGCTTCTCAGCAAACTGAAATCAAGAAAAAAAGAAGGTCTGGCCATAATGTCCTGCATTTGATGTTTTAGTACGGGCCGGTACGCACGCGTCCGGCCCGGTTGCGTTATACCAACCCGTAGCGCCGCGTCAGCAACTCATGCAATAGCGGCCCGAGCGTCTCCAGCGAGGCCGGCGACAGGATGTCGGCGTGCTCGCAGCCTTGGTGATGGCAGATCAGACCATCCAGATACGGTGCCCACACGGCGTTGATATCCATCTCTGGCGGCAGCGTCCGGTCGGCGACAAACAGCGTCGCCGTACCGTGGAAACGCCGACTGCGCGCCTGAGACAGAATGCGCACCGCATCGCGGTAGTTGGCGACAATGCTGTCGAACATCGCCGCCTTCTCCGCCATCAGCGCCGGATCGCCATGATCTTCCGCCATAAACTCTGCCTGCTCCTGCGCCACCTCTTTCTGCGCCTCCTCTTCGCTGGGGCCGGTCCAATCCTGACCTTCCGGCGGATAGGTATCCAGCATGCCGAGGAACGCCACCTCTTCGCCCTGCTGCTGCAGACGCGCGGCCATCGAATGCGCCAGCGTGCCGCCAAGCGAATAGCCCAGCAGGTAATACGGCCCCTGCGGCTGCATGCGGCGCAGAGTGGCGAGATGACGATCGACCATCTGCTCGATATCCTCGCAGGTGGCGATGGCACCATCCGGCCTTGGCGACTGCAGGCCGATAATCGGATAGTTCCCCGGCAGATAACGGCTCAGCCCCGAATACTGCCAGGCGAAACCGGAAGCCGGATGCAGACAGAACAGCGCCGGGCCTTGGCCGGTCCGCAGCTGCAGACACTCGCCGACGCCGCGGCTTTCGGCCGAGTTGGCCGCCTGCGCGTCATCGAGCAGGTGCGCCATCTTCTCCAGGCTGCGGGCGAACATGATCTGCCCGACGCTCAACGGTCGGGTAACGCGCCGCCGCAGCTCAGCCGCCAGGCGCATCGCCAGCAACGAATGGCCGCCCAGTGCGAAGAAGTCGTCGTCGGCATACACCGTCTCGCGCCCCAGCAGTTCCCCGAACAGCGCCGCCAGCAGGCGCTCGCTGTCGCCCTGCGGCGCACGCCCGGCTTGCAGGGCCAGCTGCGGCCGCGGCAACGCCTTGCGATCCAGCTTGCCGCTGGCGCTGAGCGGGAAACTGTCGGTCATGACATAGCTGACCGGCATCATATGCGCCGGCAAACGCGCCTCCAGCGCCTGATGCAGCACGCCGGTATCCAGCGTCACGCCCGGTTGGGCGATCAGCCAGGCGACCAACTGCCGCATATCGGCGCCGCCGAGCCCCGTCGCGCCCTCGCCCAGTTCGATGGCGTGTACCGCCGCCTGCGCGACACCCGGCTGTGCCAGCAGCGCCTGCTCGATTTCACCCAGCTCGATGCGCTGGCCGCGGATCTTCAGCTGATCGTCGCTGCGGCCCAAATACTCGACGCTGCCGTCTTCCAGCCAGCGGGCGATATCGCCGGTGCGATACATGCGGGCGCCGTTGCCGGCAGGATCGGCGACAAACCGCTGCGCCGTCAGCCCCGGCCGATGCAGATAGCCATCGGCCAGCTGAATGCCGCGCAGGTAGAGATCGCCGGCGCAGCCGACGGGCACCGGCCGCAGCATGGCGTCGAGAATGCTCAGTTGAGTGTTCCAGACCGGTTTGCCGATCGGCACGCCGGCGCTGCTCACCGCCGCCAGGGCCGCACCGGACGCCGGTTGGTAGGTGACATCGACCGCCGCCTCCGTCGGACCGTACAGGTTATGCAGCGGCGCGGCGACTAACGCCTGATAGCGGGAAGCCAGTTCACACGACAGCGCCTCGCCGCTGCAGAACACGCGTTTCAGGCTGGCGGCGGCGCGTTGCGGTGCACGTTCATTCAGCGCCTCCACCCAGATAGCCAACATGGACGGAACGAAATGCAGCGTGGTCACGCCATAGTCGTCGATCAACGTCGTCAGCGCCTGCGGATCGCGGTGCGCCTCCGGCGGCGCCATCACCAGGCGCGCGCCGACCATCAGCGGCCAGAAGAACTCCCAGACGGAAACATCAAAGCTGCACGGCGTTTTCTGCAATACCACATCCTGCGCATCGAGCGAATACTCATGCTGCATCCAAAACAGACGGTTGACGATCGCCCGGTGGTTCACCACCACGCCTTTCGGCCGTCCGGTAGAGCCGGAGGTATACAGCACATAGGCAGGATAATCGCCGTTCCCCGCCGGTGGGCGCGGCGCAGGTTCGCGGCCGCTGTCGTCCAGCGCATCGAACAGCAACGTCGGCGCCAGTGCGGCAAAGCGGGCGTCCAACGCGCTTTCGGTGATAATCAGCCGCGGTTTGGCGTCTTCCACCATGTAGGCCAGCCGCTCGTCCGGGTAACCGGTATCCAGCGGCAGCCAGGCGGCGCCGGTCTGCACAATCGCCGTCAGCGCCAGGCTGAGGCGCACCGATCGCGGCAACGCCACCGCGACGATATCGCCCGGCTGAATGCCGGCCGCCGTCAACCGTTCGGCCAACAGTGCGGCCTGGCGCTGCATGTCACGGTAGCTGAGGCTGTGCCCGGCATCCTGCAGCGCGATACGTTCCGGCGTGCGCCGCGCCTGATCGGCGATCGCCCGATGCAAGGTGGTGTCCGCCACCGCCTGACCGGTGCGGTTGACCGCGGCAATCAGCGCCTGTTCCTGCGGCGTTTGCAGTTGCCAACGCGGCAGCGGCAGATCCGGCTGCGCTATCCACTGTTGCAGCAGCGCCATCAGCCGCGCGGCGAAGCGTTCAGGCTGCGGCACCGAAGAGCGGCATTCCAGCAGCAGGCGCAAACGCTCGCCCGGCAGTACCAGCAGCGTCAGCGGATAGTGGGTGTAGCCTTTGTTGCGGATGGCGTCGCAGCGCAGCGCACCTGCGCCGCCCAGCAGTTCGTCGTTGTCCGGGTAGTTTTCCACCACCAACAGCGTATCGAACAGCGTACCCGCCCCGGCCTGGTGCTGGATCTCCCCCAGCCCCAAATCGTCGTGCTCCAGCAGTTCAATCTGCCGGTGTTGCAGCTCGATCAGTTGTTCCGTCAACGAACGATCGTGCTGCAGACACACCCGCACCGGCAGCGTATTGCTGAACAGACCGACGTGCTCTTCCACCCCATCGATCTGGCCAAAGCGGCCGGAAACCGGCGAGCCGAACACCACGTCCTGATGGCCGCAAGCGCTGGCCAGCTGCAACGCCCAGATGCCCTGCATCAGGGTATTGAGCGTCAACCCGCGTTCGCGGCACAGGGTCAGCAAACGCCTTTCCTCCGCCGGCGGCAGCGTCATTTCCAGCTCATGCACGCGATCGTCCTGCGCTTCACCGAACAACAATGTCGGCCGCACATCCTGCAGCGTTTCACGCCAGATGCGGCGCGAGGCGTCGGCATCCCGCGCGGTAAGGCGGCGAACGATATCGGCATAGTTCGAGCGCAGCGGCGGCAGCGCCGATTCCCCCTCGCGCAATGCGAGCATCAGATCGTTGAGCACCACCGGCGTCGACCAGCCGTCGACGATCAGGTGATGCGCATTAAGGAACAGCGTGTAGCGTTCACTGTCGCCGTGTTTGACCAGCCGCGCGTGCAGCATTGCGCCCGGCTGATTAAACAGATCGCGCCGCAGTTCTTCCTGCTCCAGTTCATGCAGCGCCTGCGCCTCTTGTTCGGCGGACAGCGGCGGCAGTGCGTGACTGTATAGCGGCCAATGGGTTGCCCGTTGACTGAGCTGTGGAATCAGCTGCAACGGCTCGCCCTCGCGGTTGAATCGGGCGGCCAGCTGCGGATGGCGGCGAATCACCGCATCCAGCGCCTGCTGAAGGTGATGAGCGTCCAGTTCGCCGCAGAGGCTCAGGCGCGTCAGCGAGTTATAGCTGCCGCCCTGCTGCGCCGTCTGCGCATGGAACAGCAGGCCGTGTTGCAACGGCAACAGCGGCAGCGCGGCGGTCAACGGTCCATATTCGCGCTCCCAGGCGCGCAGCGCCTCATCGTCGACGTTCGGCTGTGCGATCTCGGCCGCCACCAACGTCGCCGCAGCCCGTTCGGGATGGCGCTCGGCAAATTCGCACAGTGCGCGCACCGCTTGCTCGATGCCGTTATGCAATTCCGCAATGTCGCTCTCGCTGAAAATCCCCTCCAGCCAGCTCCAGTTGATCGCCAGGCAGGCGCCGTCGCGCCGCTCTTCGACAAAGATATTCACTTCCAGGCCATACGACAGCGCCTGCTGCGCATCCTGCGCCACGGCGAAGGCATCGCGGAAGCGAGTCTGACTGCGTTGCGGCGTCCAGTACCCCTCATCCTGGCTGAAGCGCCCGAGGTAGTTGAACAGGATCTCCGGCGCGTTGCGTTGCGCCAGCGCCGCCAGTTCGTCACGCTGCGGATGCAGATAGCGCAGCTGGCCGTAACCGACGCCGCGATCGGCCACCGCTCGCGTCACCCGCTTCACCGCGCGCACGGCCTCGTGGTGCTCGGCGTCATGCAGCTCGATGCACAGCGGATACTCCGCCGTCAGCCAGCCGACGGTGCGCGCCAGATCGAGGCCGTCGTCCAGTTCGGCGCGGCCGTGCGACTCCAAAGAGAAGCGCAGCGAAGCGGCCTGGAAACGACGACGGCAGGCCAGCGCCAGCGCGCACAGCATGATCTCTTCAACCTGAGCGCGGTACCCCTGCGGCAATGCGCCCAGCAGCGCAGCGGTCAACCGGCTGTCGAGCAGCGTGCGTTTTTCCGACACGTCGCCGGTGCGATCGGTCTGCGGATCCAGCGCGCGGCGCCCCAAACGCGGTGTGCCGTCCGCCAGCATCCGTCGCCAGAACGGCAGCTCGGTTTCCCGGCGTTCAGCGTCGGACCGTAAACGCGCGGACCATTCATAGAGCGAAGTCTCTTCCGGCGGCAGCGTAATCGGCTGCCCCTGCATGGCGCCGTCGGCCACCTGCCTCAGCTCGTCGAGCAGGATGCGCCAGGAAACGCCGTCGACCACCAGGTGGTGAATCGTCAGCACCAGCCCGAGGCTCTCGCCATTCCGTTGCAACAACCTCGCCTGCATCATGGCGCCGGCCGCCGGATCGAGATGGTCAAGCGCGGCATCAAACGCCTGCTCCGCCGCTAGCTCCAGCTCACCGGATATGGTATCAACCTGCATCAGCTCACCGGCGGCGGCGGTTTCAACCACCAACTGGCCATCGCGGATCCGCGCGCCCAGCGCCGGGTGCGCCGCGCGCAGCTGTTCCAACGCATAGCGCAGCTGTTCCGGTTGCAGCTCGGCAGGCACGCGCAGGAAAACGCCGTGCGCGAAGCGGCGATGAAGCTCGCCCGTCTCGGCAAACCAGTGCAGGATCGGCAGCCCGTCGATCGGGCCTTGCTGCACGCTGCGAGGGGCCTGAGAGTCAGCGGCCAGCGGCTGCAGCGCCTGCGCCATGCGTGCCGGGGTGTGCAGCGCGAAGATTTCGCGCGGGCGCAGCAGATAGCCTTTGCGCCGCAGGGCGGTGCCGAGCCCCATCGCCGAAATGCTGTCACCGCCGAGCGCGAAGAAATCGTCGTCGGCGCCGACGCGATCCATGCCCAGCAGCTGCGCCATGGCGTGGCAAATCAGCCTTTCCTGCTCGGTGGCCGGCTCGCGGATGCTTTGCGCCAGCGTCTCCTGCGGTTTGGGTAGCGCCTGACGGTCAATCTTGCCGTTGACGTTGAGCGGCAGCTCTGGCATCACCACCAGGATCGCCGGCACCATATAATCCGGCAGCCGTTGCGCCAACTGCCCCATCAGCTCGCTTTGCAGCGCCGGCGAGGCGCGGCGCGCGTCATCCTGCACCGAACAGTAGCCGATCAGACGATAGGTGGCACCGATCGGCTCGGCGATCACCACCGCCCGCCCCACGTCCGGCAAGGCGGCCAGTGCGCTTTCCACCTCACCCAGCTCGACGCGGAAACCGCGCACCTTGATTTGATGATCGGTACGGCCAATGAACACCAGCTGCCCCTCCGCGCTCCAGCGCATCAGATCGCCGCTGCGGTACATCACCTCGCCGTCGACGAACGGGTTGGCGACAAAGCGCGCCGCCGTCAGATCCGGGCGCCGCAGGTAACCGCGCGCGATGCCCTTGCCGGAAATGTACAGCTCGCCCGCCGCGCCGATCGGCACCGGCTGCAGGCGGCTGTCGAGCAGCCAGACGGAGGTATTGGCGAGGGGGCGACCGATCACCGGCTGATCGGCGGCCGTGACCGGCGCGCCGAGGGTATCGACGGTGTATTCGGACGGGCCGTAATAGTTGTGGATCTCCACCTCCGGATGCTGTTGCATCAGGTTCCACAGCGTCGGCGTCGCCGCCTCACCGCCGATCATCACGAACGACGGCAGCGGGAACTGCCCCTTCAGCAGACCGCAGTCCACCAACTGCGAGAAGAACGACGGCGTGATGTCCAGCAGATCGATCGGCGTCTTTTGGGTTTGTTCGAGCAGCGCCCAGGGATCGCGGCGCAGCTCCTCATCGAAGATGACCAGTTCGCTGCCCATCATCATGCAGAACAGCGGTTCCCAGGAGGAGTCGAAAGAGAACGAGGCGGTATGGCCGGCGCGCAGACGCCGCGCGTGGCGGATCTCGAATTTTTCAATCGCCGGGCCAAACAGCGAGGCCTGATGCGACAAGAACAGGTTCAGCAGCCCGCGGTGGGTGGACATCACGCCCTTGGGTTTGCCGGTCGAACCGGAGGTGTAAATCATGTAGGCGAGATGCGCTTCATTCAGCGGCGCACGCCGCTCTTCGTCCGTTATCGGCGTGGCTTCGGCGGCCGCGCAGCGCGCCAGGCACGATGCGTCGTCCAGGCACAGCACCTGCGGCAGATCCGGCATGTTTGCCTGCGTGGCGCGGTGGGTCAGCAACATCACCGGCCGCGCGTCGTCGCACATCAGCGTCAGGCGTTCACGCGGATAGTCCAGATCGAGCGGCATATAGGCCGCGCCGCTGGCCAGCACGCCGAACAGCGCAACCAGCGTGTCCACCGAACGCGGAATGCCGATGGCCACCACGTCTTCGGCGCCGATGCCGCTTTCGATCAGCACACGCCCCAGTTGCATCACCCGTTCGCAGAGCTGACGGTAGCTGAGTCGCACATCGCCGCAGACCACCGCCAACGCCTCGGGCTGCCGCTCAACCTGACGCTGGAAAGCGTCCATGATCGAGATCATGCCCGCCGGCGGCGTCAGTTCAGCGCCGCGCCCCCAGGCCGCGAGTTGACGCCGTTCCCCTTCGCTGATTAACGCCAGCTGTCCGATCGGTTGCTGCGGTTGCCGCGCCAGCTGCTGCAGCCAATGGCCGATGCGCTCTGCGTGACAGTGTAATGTACGCGGCGAGTATTTGGCCGGGTTGGCCACCAACGACAGCGTCAGCACGCCGTTGCGAAAGCCGATCTCAAACTCCAGATCATCGACCGGCCCCATCGCCAGCGTATGGGTAACGGCCGCCTGACCGTCGAAGGACAAGGCGCTGTGGTAAACCTTGACGTTAATCACCGGGCCGTACAGCTCTTGATGGCCGCCGACCAGGCCGAGGTCGCGTTTGATCTGCTCCGCTTCATAGCGTTGATGGCGGCGCGCCTGTTTGATTTCCGTTGCGGTCGCCTGGCAGACCTCCGCCAGCGACATCTCCGGCGTCACGTTCAGCAGCAGCGGCAGCACGTTAACCACTGGGCCGGCCGCCGCCAGCGCTTGTGAACCCATGCGGCGCATGAAAGGAAAACCGACTGAAAAGCGGGTTTCACCGCTCATGCGCGCCAGGTATATCGCCAATGCGGCCGTGACGATATCGGCCGGTTGCAGCGACTGCAGCGCGTCGATGCGCAATGCGGCGTCAAACAGCGACTCAGGCAGCACCAACGCCTGTTTAAGCGGCCGGGTACCCGGTTCAACCTCGCGGCTTTCCGTCGATAATGACAGCGGCGACGGCAGATCGCGCAGATGCTGTCGCCAGAACTCGGCCGCCCGCTGTCGCGCCGGCGAGGTTTGCCATTGCTGAAACTCTTCCACCACCTTGCCGAACGGCGTAAATGGCGAGGCCGCCGGCGACAGCCCGTGGCGCAGCGCGCGATAGATGTCGGCGATCCGGCGCGTGATGGCCTCGAAGCTGAAGCCGTCCAGGGTCAGGTGATGAAAACGCTGGTACCAGAACCAGCGATCGGCACTGATACGGATCAGCGCATGGCGATAGAGCGGCCGCTCGCCGTCCGCAGGCAATTCCTGAGCCAGATCGTCGTGCATCAGCGCCAGCGCCGCCTGTTCGGCGTCCGGCCGCGCGCTGAAATCGAACCACTCCGGCGCCTCCACGCGCGCGGGATCCGCACTGAGCGGTAAGCGTTGTGCCGGCTGGCCGTCCTGCGCCTCAAAGAACCGCGCCTGAACCGTATCCGCTTCCGCCAGCCCCTGACGGATCGCGCGTTCCAGCGCCGGACGATCGATATCGCCATGCAGTTCGGTGTAATGCGCCACGGCGAAGCTGTTGCGACGCAGCGCGATTTGATCGGCGATCCAGATCCCCGGTTGTGCCGCAACCAGCGGATAATCCCGGTACTCGACCTGAGTATCCGGCAATGAAAGCGTTTCTGACATGGTGTCTGTCCTTTTCCTCAAACGGAATGTAGCGATGTGGTTGCTGCGCGATTAACGCTGCGCATCCGTCGCTTTCAACGACGCCGGCCGCATGTCCTGCCAGTGCGTTTCGATGTAGTCGATGCATTCACCGCGCGCCGCCGGCCCCATCAGCACTCGCCACCCCGGCGGCGTATCGGCAAACTGCGGCCACAGCGAATACTGCTGCTGCGCATTGATCAATACGGAGAAACGGAGACTTTCGTCATCGAACGGGTTTTGTTGTTCCTGAGTCATTTGCCTTACCAGTCTGTCAACATGTGTGGGTTATTTCATCGCGCAAAGCAGTTGGCGCACGCCGTCCACCAGGCCGCCGCGCCAGCACAGCGCATCGTGGCCGCCGGAAAACACGCGATAATCGGCGCGGTGCCCCGCCGCCGTCAGCGCCTCGTGCATCTGGCGATTGACGAATTCGATGTCCGCCTCGCGATCGCCGGCTTGCTGGAGCACGGTGAGCGTGGGTGCCGCCGCGCGGCGTTGCCGAACCTGGCGTATCAGCCAGCCTTCCTCCAGCTCGTGGCGCTTTTCGAACTGGGTAACGAACTGCACCGTGGGCCACCAGAAAGAGCCGGACTGGCTCAGCACGTGGCCGAAGCGTTCTGGCCAGTGCAGGCCGGCGTACAGCGCCGCCAGCCCGCCGTAGCTCTGGCCGGCGACCACGGTGCGCGCGCCCGCCTCGCTGAAGGGTTCGCGCCGCTGCGCCTGCGGCAACAGTTCGTCGATTACCGCCTGCCAGAAAGCGGCGTTGCAAGGCAGTTCGTTTTCCCGGTGTTCGCCATCGATCGCATCGATCAGCAGCCAACATGCCGGCGGCAGCTGCCCTTTTGCGGTCTCGTTCTCGATCACCGGCAACAGCGCGTGCCTCTCGATCCAGTTTTGGCCATCGAGCAGCAGCACCAGTGGACGCTCCGCTTTCACCTCGGCGTCGCCGCTGGCATACAGCCAGACGCGCCGTTGGGTGCCCAGCCGTTCGCTGCGCCACTGCAAGAGCTGTAGCCGCGTTTGTTCCAGCGGCCGATCGGCGGCCTGCCAGGCGCTTTGGTCGTCGGCATCCGGCCCCTGGGCCAGGGAAACCGGGCGCAGGCGATGCGAAGGCCCCAGCGAGAGGCGATTCAGCGGATCGGCGATCGCCAGCGGGAACAAAGAGATCCACCAGGCGCGCTGCTGGCGATCGCGCAGCGTTTCTTCGTCGCTGAATACCGGGGGAAGCTCCCGGTCGGTGATGGGGATCAGGCTGTAGCCGCCGCGCCAGCGGCGATCGATAACGGCCGCGCCGTACCAAACGTCGGTGCCGGGGAGCCGGGTCAGGCTGCTGGGAGACGTGCTGTGGTGATCGGTAATGCCGTTGATATCGGCATAGACGCGACGTATCGGCGAGCACTGCTCATCGCCGGCAGGGTCGCGCCATAGCCAGGTCATTTTGACGTGGCTGTCGTCGTACGGCTCGACGATGGGCGTGCCGTGAGCGGCAACCTTCTGCCACCATGCGCGCTGCCCTGCCGTCTCTTCACGCAGCCATTGCGCCGCCAATCCCTCATGACCGTTGTCTGGCCTCTTTTCCGGCAAAAACTCCATAGCGCCCCTTACATAACATGAGTGATTTTTACAAAACCTGACAATCGTATTGATACTCATTATCATTTTCAATACTATTTGTCGGATTTTTACCGTCGTGCAAACACGACGCTTCCGCGTTGATGAGGCAAAGCACGCTCGTCGGCATTTCGGGGTTTATCAGGGTGGCATGACACACAAAAGCAGGTATTCAGGAGAGATAATGAAGATTAAAAACAAAGGGATGGACAACAAAAATGCCGAGGCGATGTCCGCCAGGCGTTTGTTGCTGGGATCGGCGCTGGCTTTACTGCCCTTCGCGCAAAGCGCGTCGGCCGCGGCGGACGAGACGATTTTGGTGACCGCCGACGCGCAAAACAGCGTGACCGCGCCGGTCAAAGGGATCGTCGCCAAAGAGAGCGCCGCCGGCACCAAAACCGCCGTCCCGCTGCGCAAGACGCCGCAGTCTATCTCCGTGGTCACGCGCGAACAAATGAACGACCAGGAACCGGCGTCGGTCGCCGACGCGCTGAACTACACCAGCGGGGTAATCACCACCTACCGCGGCAACTCCAACCGCAATGACGAAGTGATCAGCCGTGGCTTCCGCTATGCGCCCAAGCTGCTCGACGGCCTGCACTTTGGCCTCTCGAGCCAAAACGGCGGCGCCGGGCAGATCGATCCCTGGCTGCTGGAGCGCGTGGAGATGGTGCACGGCCCGGCCGGCGTGCTGTACGGTCAGGTCAGCCCCGGCGGCGTGGTAGTGATGACCAGCAAGCGCCCTACCGCCCAGAGCATTCACGAAGTTAAATTCAGCACCGGCAACCGCCATCTGGCGGAAACGGCGTTCGATTTCGGCGGCAAGCTCAACGACGACAACACCCTGTTCTACCGCCTGAACGGCATCGCCAGAACCGAACATGAGTTCGTCAAAGACAGCAAGCAGCAACGGGTGGCTATCGCCCCGGCCTTCACCTGGCTGCCGAACGAAGACACCAGCTTTACGCTGCTGACCAGCTACCAGAACGATCCGAAAGCCGGGTCGCGCAACTTCCTGCCGCGCGCCGGCACGCTGTTCCCGACCAGCGCGGGCTACGTGCCTTACGATTTCAACGTCAGCGAGCCCAGCTTCAACAAGTCGCGGCGCGAGCAGGCGTCGATCGGTTACAGCCTCGAGCATAACTTCAACGATGCGCTGTCGTTTACCCAGAACCTGCGCTTCACCCACCGCGATGAAGACTATAAATATCTGGTTTATAACGTAAACTCGAAGGTCAACGACCACACCGTCACCCGCATGGCGCAGCATGAAACGCAGATGACCAACGAGTTTGGCGTGGATAACCAGCTGAAGGGCCTGTTCGATACCGGCGAGGTGAAACACACCGTGCTGGGCGGGCTGGATTATCGTTACAGCCATATCGATTCGAAGATGTATCGCGATCGCGGCAACGACTACCCGATCGACTGGGCTAACCCGACGCATAGCAGCATTGATGGCAGCGCGCTGACGCTGGCTTCCAGCGACTTGAAAACGCTGAATCAGGTTGGGGTGTATCTGCAGGACCAGCTGGAGTGGAATGACTGGAACCTGCTGCTGTCCGGCCGCCAGGACTGGTCGCAGGTCAACACCCGCGATCGCACCGTCGGCGGTAAAGAGCAGACTTACAACGATGCGCAATTTACCGGCCGCGCGGGGCTGCTTTACGCCTTTGATAACGGTATTTCGCCGTATGTCAGCTACAGCACCTCGTTCGATCCTAACCTGTATCCGAGCGCGCCGGGCGCCGATCCGCTCAAGCCGACCACCGGCAAGCAAACCGAGGTGGGCGTGAAGTACCAGATCCCGGGCGGCAACACGCTGTTGACCCTCTCCTGGTTCGACATTACCCAACGCAACGTGGCGTCCTATAACCGTCTCACCTCCACCTACGAGCAGATTGGCGAGGTGAAATCCAAGGGGATTGAGGCGGAAGTGCACGCTCAGCCGACGCCGGAGATCAAGCTGACCGCCGCCTATACCTACACCGACGTGGTGACCAAAGACTCCAATTCGGCGGATGAAATCGGCCACAGCCCGGCGGGCATCCCGCGCCATGCGGCATCCGCCTGGGGCAGCTACAGCTTCCTGAGCGGTGCGCTGAACGGCCTGACCGTCGGCAGCGGCGTGCGCTACATCGGCGATGCGCCGGCCGACGCCACCGGCCAGTACGACGTGCCGCACTACACGCTGTACGACGCCATGGTGAAGTATGACCTCGGTCAGGCTTCGTCGGCGCTGCGCGGCGCGGCGCTCCAGCTCAACGTGCAGAACCTGACGGACAAGAAATACGTTTCATCGTGCAGCGGCGAGTACGCCTGCTTCTACGGCAGCGGCCGCAGCATTATCGCTTCGGTCAACTACCGCTGGTAACGACAAGGGGCGGCCATCGCCGCCCCTTTCCCGCTTTCTCGCCGCCTTTACTCCTGCTTCAATTCCCGCAGATGTTTGTACACCGTGGCGCGCCCCATCGACAGCACGTTGGCGATGTAATCCGCCGCGCTTTTAGCCTTGAACGCCCCCTGATGATAGAGATCGCTGACCAGGCGACGCTTCTGCTCGCGGCTCAGCGCGCCGAGTGCAGCGTTCTCGCGCCGCAGCCAGTCATGCAGGAAGGTGTTGATCTTCTCCTGCCAGTCGTCTTTGAACAGCTGTTGCGGCTGCGGCTGCAATCGCGTGACCGATAAAAACATATCCAGCGCGTTGCGGGCATCCTCGAACATCGCGGTGCTCAGGTTGATGCACAGCAGATAGCTCGGGTTGCCCTGCTCGTCGCGCGCGGCGATGCTCACCGAACGCATCTTTTTGCCGTCCCAGTTCAGCTTTTCATAGGGGCCGGTCACGCTGACGTCGTCGTCGAGCGTGAAGTCCTCCAGCCCGGCGTCATCGCCCGGCTTGCGTTTCGACAGGTTGTTCGCCAGATAGGCTATCTTGTTGGTGGTCAAATCGTGGATCACCACTTCCGCATTCGGGAAAAACAGCGCCGCGATGCCGTCGGCGACCGACCGCAAAAGTTCGAGTTGAGAAGAAGTGTTCGGCACGCTGGGGTGTCTCCGTATAGCCCGGTTTGGTTTGCTGTTCAGCCGCTTAGCATACCGCAGTTGCCGCCGCTTGCCGAGTGGGCCGGCGGCGGCCGCGCCTGCTTCGCCGGTTATTCCGCCTCGGCGCCGTGCTGATAAAACACGTAGCTCTCGCGCGCCAGACTGTCGCGCACCCGATAACGCCAGACCAGGCCAAGCGCGGTAAACCAGAGTGGCATGCTGCACAGCGCGATCAGCGTATCGCGATCGAACACCATCAGCACCAGCGTAAAGGCGAAGAACGCCAGCGTCAGCCAGGCCATCACGACCCCGCCCGGCATTTTGAAGTGGGAAGCGGCATGCAGTTCCGGTCGTTTCTGGCGATACACCAGATAAGCGACCAAAATCATGCCCCAGCTGTAAACCACCAGGATCGCCGCCACGGTGGAGACGATGGTGAACAGCGTCATCACGTTCGGCACCAGCACCAGCAGCAAGGTGCCGGCCACCATGCAGAAGCAGGAAAACAGCAGGCTGCGGATCGGAATGGCGGTGGTGCGCGACAGGATGCGGAACTGGCCGTGGGCGTGCTTTTCCATCGACAGGCTGTACAGCATGCGGGTGCTGGAATAGACCCCGCTGTTGGCCGAGGACATCGCCGAGGTCAGCACCACAAAGTTGATTATCGCGGCGGCGGCCGGCAGCCCCGCCTGATCGAACAGCATCACGAACGGGCTGCTGTCCGGTGAGATATGGCTCCACGAGGTAACGGCGATAATGGTCAGCATCGAGCACACGTAGAAGACGATGATGCGCGCCGGGATGGCGTTGATCGCCTTCGGCAGCACCTTCTCGGGGTTTTTGGCCTCCGCCGACATCGTGCCCAGCAGTTCGATGCCGGTGCAGGAGAAAATGGCGATCTGGAAACCGGCGAAGAAACCGAAGATGCCGTGCGGCATGAAAATGGCGGGATCGGTGACGTTATGCAGCGATGCGGTCACGCCGTCCGGCGAGGTCCAGCCGCTGAACACCATCCAGGCGCCGGTGGCGATCAGCGCGACGATCGCCACCACCTTGATCATGGCGAACCAGAATTCGGCCTCGCCGAACATCTTGACCGACAGCATGTTGAACAGACACAGGAACCCCAGCGTCAACAGCGCCGGTAGCCAGGGCGAAACGTTCGGCAGCCAATATTGCACATAGCCGCCGCACACCACCACGTCGGCGATGCAGGTCACCACCCAGCTCAGCCAGTAGGACCAACCGAGAAAAAAGCTGGCGCGCGGCCCCAGGTATTCCGAGACGAAATCGGCGAACGAGCGGTAATCGAGCCGGGTGAGCAGCAGCTCCCCCATCGCTCTCATCACCATAAACATGAAAAAGCCGACGATGGCGTAAGTCAGCACGATGGAGGTGCCCGACAGCGCGATGGTCTTACCGGAGCCCATAAACAGCCCGGTGCCGATGGCGCCGCCGATCGAAATCAGTTGAATGTGGCGCGCACTCAGTCCGCGCTGCAGGGTTTGGGCACAGTGAGGCCCCTCGGCTGAACCTGGGCTCAGCCGATCGCAGTGGTTTTTTGTCATGGTGTTACCTGTCCGTCGTTAAGGCGATTAAGCAACCGATGTGCGGTTGCAGCAGGAATGAAACGCCCGAGGGCGCTCTAACCGGCAAAAAAATTCAGACCAAACGCTGCCCGCCCCGTTGTGACAGGGAGGTAATAATAATGGATGCCTGGAAAATGCTCGCGTGAGCCGTCGTATCGCCCACGTTTGGCGTACAAAGCCCGAGCGTGGTGGGTAAACTCTAAAATATCAAATGGTTATGCTTTCCCTTGTGCAACAAAAAAACGACGCCGGAGCCGTTTTAACATGAATTTAACTCTGGCGAGGGGAAATGCCATTGTCAACATGGCAGTTAAATAAAATGAAACTTTTTGATCACATTCAAGCTTCTGAAAAATAGATAAAAAGGCTTTTTATGCGTTTTATATGCATAAAGTATGCATGTTCACGCTCACTGCCGAATAAAAGTAATTAACTATTCATTTATGCTCGGCGGGCGGCGAAAAACCGTCCGCTGGCCCGATGAGCGAGGGGCTAACAACCGGCATAATTAGTGGTAAATTAAGCGTCGCAAAGTGTTATGCGCTTGCTAATCCACGGTTAAACGAAATAAATACCTCTAATATATAAAGGTTGGTTATGGAAAAGCTATCCTACGCTTCAGACAGCAGCACCACCGCTTGGGCTACATATCTGCAACAAATCGATCGCGTCGCCCCTTACCTCGGCGAGCTGTCACGCTGGGTTGATACGCTGCGTCACCCTAAGCGCGCTTTGATTGTCGATATCCCGCTGCAGATGGACGATGGCACCATCCGCCACTTCGAAGGCTTCCGCGTACAGCACAACCTGTCGCGCGGGCCGGGTAAAGGCGGTATCCGCTTCCACCCTGACGTCGATCTGAACGAAGTGATGGCCCTGTCCGCCTGGATGACCATCAAGTGTGCCGCAGTCAACCTGCCGTACGGCGGCGCCAAGGGCGGCATCCGCGTCGACCCGTTCAAACTGTCTGAAGGTGAACTGGAGCGACTGACCCGCCGCTACACCAGCGAAATCGGCTTCATCATTGGGCCACAGAAAGACATTCCTGCGCCGGACGTCGGCACCAACGCCAAAGTGATGGCCTGGATGATGGACACCTACTCCATGAACCACGGCACCACCATCACCGGCGTGGTCACCGGCAAGCCAATCCACCTCGGCGGCTCTCTGGGCCGTGAGAAAGCGACCGGCCGCGGCGTGTTCGTCACCGGCAGCGAAGTGGCCAAGCGTCTGGGCGTGCAGATCGAAGGCGCCAAAGTGGCGGTGCAAGGCTTCGGTAACGTGGGCAGCGAAGCGGCGCGCCTGTTCGTCGGCGTCGGCGCTCGCGTCGTCACCATCCAGGACCACTCCGCCACCCTGTTCAACGCCAACGGCATCGACCTGACCGCGCTGACCGAATACCAGGCCAAGCACAAGCAGATCGCCGGTTTCCCTGGCGCCAGCGAGATCGAAAGCGAAGCGTTCTGGTCGGTTGACATGGACATCCTGATCCCGGCTGCGTTGGAAGGCCAAATCACCCGCCAGCGCGCCGAAATCCTCAGCGCCAAGCTGGTGCTGGAAGGTGCTAACGGCCCGACCTTCCCGGATGCGGACGACATTCTGCGCTCCCGCAACATCACCGTGGTGCCTGACGTTATCTGTAACGCCGGCGGCGTAACGGTCAGTTACTTCGAGTGGGTGCAGGACATGGCGAGCTACTTCTGGAGCGAGTCCGAAATCAACGAGCGCATGGACAAGATCATGACCGACGCGATGGTTCATGTCTGGAACAAGGCTGAAGAGAAAGAGTGCAGCCTGCGCACCGCCGCTTACATCGTGGCTTGTGAGCGCATCCTGACCGCACGTAAAGAGCGCGGCATCTACCCTGGTTGATGCCCGTTTCCCGGCCTGCTTCGGCAGGCCGGATTTTCCTCAACGCAAACAGCGCTTCAATACCTTACCGGTACTGGTCATCGGCAAACGTTCGACGAATTCAATGATGCGCGGATATTTGTACGCCGCCAGCCTCTCCTTGCTCCAGGCGATCAGCGTCTCCTCCTCGACCGGCTCCTCGCTCTCCTTCAGCACCACCACCGCTTTGATCTCTTCGCCCAGCGACGGATGCTCTACGCCGATCACCGCCACCAACGACACCGCCGGATGGCGAATCAACGCCTCTTCAATCTCGCGCGGATAGACGTTGAAGCCGCCGCGAATGATCATGTCCTTGGCCCGATCGACGATAAAATAGAAGCCGTCGGCGTCGCGGCGCGCCAGATCGCCGGTGCGGAACCAGCCGTTCTCCAGCACTTCCGCCGTCGCCTCCGGCCGATTCAGATAGCCCTTCATGATGTTATGGCCACGCACGGCAATCTCCCCCACCTGGTCGACACCGTCGATCGGCCGCCCGACGGCGTCCAGCAAACGCACCTCCACGCCCCAGATCGGCTGGCCGATGGAACCGGGCTTGGTCACCCGATGCGGATGGTTGAAGGTGGCGACCGGGCTGGTTTCCGATAGCCCGTAGCCTTCGTGAATATCGATGCCGAAACGGCGCGAAAAATCCTCCAGAATTTGCACCGGCAGACTGGCGCCGCCGGACACCGCCATGCGCAGCGTGCTGCGCAGGCGTTCGATATCCGTATGCTCGTCGAGCGCATTCAGCAGCGCCCAGTACATGGTCGGCACGCCGGCGAAGAACGTAATCCCGTGCCGCTGCATCAGCGCGATGGCCTGCGCGGCGTCGAAACGCTCGACCAGCACCAGCGTGGCCGCGGAGGCGAAACCGGCGTTCATCTGCACCGACGAACCGAAGGTATGAAACAGCGGCAACGTGACCAGATGGCGATCGGGGCGCGTTTCCGAACCGTCAAACAGCCGCACCGATCCCAGCGCATTGAACACCAGGTTGGCGTGGGTCAGCTCCGCCCCTTTGGCGCGACCGGTGGTGCCGCTGGTGTACAGCACCACCGCCGTGTCGTTTTCCGCCGTCGCCGCCGAAGCGAACTCGCTGGCCTGCGGGGCTATCGCCGCACTGAAACGTTCCCCCTCGAGCGGCAGCCGATCGCCGATGATAAACACCTCGCGGCAGGCCTTCGCCTGCGCCGCGGCATGCAGCGCCTCTTTCCCCAGCGGCAGTCCGCTGTGGCCCTCAAAGCAAAACAGCGCCACGGCGGCGGAATCCGCCAGGTAATAATCGAATTCGGCGCTTTTGAGCAAAATATTGAGCGGCACCACTACCGCGCCGCTTTTGAGAATGCCGTAATAGATCGCCGCAAACTCCGGGCGGTTACTGCAGGCCAACGCCACCCGTTCACCGGGCTGCACGCCGCGCGCGACCAGCAGATTCGCCACGCGGTTAGCCATCTCGTTCAGCGCCCGATAGCTGAGCGGGATATCGTCCTGAATCACCGCCGGCCGTTCCGGCCAGGTGCGCGCACTCTCTTCAAGCAAGGTTGCCAAATTCAGCATCGGGGTTCCTCCCTGGGGTAATGGCGGCGGTTAAAAATGCCGCAGTATCACGAGTATAGATAGGCGTTTCGCGGTTCGCATTCCCAGGGGCGCTGGGCTATACCTTAGGCAATCCCCATCCTGCAGGAGTTGTGATCATGAGCAAGAAAAAGATCCTGATGCTGGTCGGCGACTACGCCGAAGATTATGAAACCATGGTGCCGTTTCAGGCGCTGCAGATGATCGGCCATCAGGTGGATGCCGTGTGTCCCGGCAAAGCCGTCGGTGACTACATCCAGACGGCGATCCACGACTTCGACGGCGCGCAAACCTACAGCGAAAAACCCGGCCATCGCTTTATCCTCAATGCCGACTTTGCCGCCGCTAAAGAAGAACGCTACGACGCACTGCTGATCCCCGGCGGCCGGGCGCCGGAGTACCTGCGTTTGAATCCCGAGGTGATCGCGTTGGTGCAGGCGTTTGACGCCGCGAAAAAACCGATCGCCGCCGTTTGCCATGGCCCGCAGCTGCTGGCCGCGGCCGGCGTGTTGAAAGGCCGCACCTGCAGCGCCTATCCGGCCTGCGCGCCGGAGGTGCGGCTTGGCGGCGGCCATTATGCCGAGATCGGTATCGATCAGGCGCACGTCGACGGCAACCTGGTCACCGCCCCGGCCTGGCCGGCGCATCCGCAGTGGTTGGCGAAGTTTGCCGAGCTGCTGCAACAGTGACGCAGCGCTAGCGGAGCTGCTCGATAAGGAAATGGATATCGTACAGCCAGCGTTTGGCGCGCGCGGAGCGCACCAGCATAGACACGCACAGCGGCCGGGTGTGTTCTTTGCAGGCGGAGGGCGAGAACCAGCGCCCGGTATTGCTCGGCGGCTGGAAATAAAGCTCGTGGTTATAGTTGCTGCTGTCGACGCCGAAGGTGTCGAAGTAGCGGCGCATCAGCGTGTTGGAATCGCTGAACGACAGGTGGAGCGCGGTGTTGATCTCGGTTTCCGGGGTGATTGTCACGCCCTTCTTCAGCCGCCCTGGCGCGTTGAATGCGGCGATTAGCGTGATGACCTGTTGCTGAATGTCTTCTGTCATGACGACCTCGAGCCGGTGTTAATAGGGATAAATGCGTTATTCTGTCTGACTCTGCCCGCCGCGACGAGTTCGGGACGCCGGGCGGGTTTTCTGTTTCTTTACGTTTTCCGGCAGTAAAACGCACGCCGAGGGTTAGCGGCTGAGCGTGGTCTTGTCGGCGATGACGCCGTCCCCCTGCCGTTCGGCGGCGATGCCGCCGCCCAGCACTTTATACAGGGTGGCCTGATTGTCGTACGCAGTCTGCTGTGCGGCGATCAGCGACTGCTGCGCGGTATACAGCGTGCGCTGCGCGTCCAGCAAGGTCAGATAGCTGTCCACGCCCTGACGGTAGCGCAGTTCGGCGAGACGATAATATTGCTGCGCCGCCGTGACATAGCCGTTTTGCGCCGCCAGCTGTTCCTGCAGCGTTGCCTTGCGCGCCAACGCATCGGCGGTTTCCTGAAACGCCGTCTGCACCGCCTTCTCATAGGTGGCGACATACAGATCTCTCTGCGCTTTGCTGTAGTTCAGCTGCGAAGTGTTGTAGCCGCCGCTGAAGATCGGCAGGCTGATGCTCGGCGCAAACGACCAGACGCCCGCCCCGTGGCTGAACAGCGACGAGAGCTCACCGCTGCCCACGCCGCCGCTGGCGGTCAGGCTGATCGAGGGGAAGAACGCCGCGCGGGCCGAACCGATATTGGCGTTGGCGGACTTCAGGTTGTGCTCGGCCTGCAGTACGTCCGGCCGCTGCAACAATACCTGCGAAGAGATGCCGGACGGCAGATCGCGCATGATCCCGCCCAGCGCGTCGATGCCGCCCGGCAGCAGGTTTTCCGGCACGCTTTGCCCCACCGCCAGATCCAGGGCATTTTTCGCCTGTGCGGCGCTGGTGGCGTAACTGGCGGCGTCGGCGCGCGCCTGTTGATAGACGGTCTCCGCCGACGCCACGTCGACCAGCGACGAGATGCCGTGCTGCTGGTTCTTGCGCGTCACCTCCAGCGATCGTTTGGCGCTTTCCATCGTCTGCTGCGCCACCGCCAAATTGCTGCGCTCGGCCGCAACCGCCACCCAGTCGGTGACGATATCGGCGATCAGCGTCAGGCGGGTGCTTTTCGCCGCTTCGGAGTTGGCCAGATAGGTTTCGAACGCCGCCCGCGACAGGCTGGCGTTTTTGCCGAACAGATCCAGTTCAAAGGCGCTGACGCCGGCCTGCGCTTCGTAACTCTGGCTGATGGCCGTGGCATTGCCGTTGCCGGTCAGCGAACGCCCGCGGCTGCCGTCGGCGGTGGCGTTGATCGTCGGCAACAGCGCCGCCCGCTGCTCGCCGTACAGCGCACGCGCCGACGCGATATTAGCGATCGCCTCACGCAGATCGCGGCTGCTGTTCAGCCCCATCGCCACCACCTGCCGCAGCCTGGCGTCCTGCACATACTCGCGCCAGGCGACGTCCGGATAGCTCAGCGCCTGTTTGCCGCCGGCCTCGCCCTGCGGCAGCGTGGCCGCTATCGGCGCCGTCGGCCGCTGATAGTCAGGATCCAGCGAAATACAGCCTGCCAACAGCAGCGGTAAAGTTAACATCATGACTCGTTGCAACACGTTATTCTCCTGCCTGTGGCGGCCGGCTGGCGGCGCGGCGGCTAAACACGCGGCGCACCAGCACATAAAACAGCGGGACGAAAAAGATGGCCAATAGGGTCGCGGTAATGGTGCCGCCGATAATGCCGGTACCGATGGCGATGCGGCTGTTGGCCCCGGCGCCGCTGGATACCGCCAGCGGCAGCACCCCGGCGGTAAACGCCAGCGAGGTCATCAGGATCGGCCGCAGACGCATGCGCGCCGCGTGGATCGCCGCGCCAATCAGCGTTTCACCGCGCTGGTGCATCTCTTCGGCGAACTCGACGATCAAAATGGCGTTTTTCGCCGACAAACCGACGATGGTGAGCAGCGCCACCTGGAAGTAGATATCGTTTTCCAGCCCGCGCAGCGTGATCGCCAGCAGCGAACCGACGATGCCCATCGGCACCACCAACATCACCGCAAACGGAATCGACCAGCTCTCATACAGCGCCGCCAGGCACAGGAACACCACGATGAGCGAAATGGCGTACAGCGACGACGCCTGGCCGCTGGTCAGGCGCTCCTGATAGGAGAGCCCGCTCCAGGAATAGCTGCTGCCGGCGGAGAATTTCGCCGCCAGTTTTTCCATCTCGCTCATCGCCGTGCCGGAGCTGACGCCGGCGGCGCCCTGTCCGGTGATCTCGAACGACGACAGCCCGTTATAGCGCGACAGGTTTTCCGGGCCGTAGATCCAGTGTGAGGAAGCAAAAGCGGAGAACGGCGTCATGCTGCTGTCGCCCGCCGCGTTGGTGCCGCGCACAAACCATTTGTCGAGATCTTCCGGCTTGGCGCGATACGCTACGTCGCCCTGCATATAGACCTTTTTCACCCGGTTGCGATCGATAAAGTCGTTGACGTAGGTGCTGCCGAACGCGCTGCTAAGCGTGCTGTTGACGTCGCCGGCGCTCAGGCCGAGCGCCTGCAGTTTGCCGCTGTCGATCTCCACCTGCAGCTGCGGCGTGTCCGGCAAGGTGTTGGCGCGCACCGCCAACAGCGACGGATTGCCGGCGGCGGCGGCGACGATCTGATCGCGCATCGCCTGCAGTTCGGCGCGGGTAGTCGCCCCTTTGGCCTGCAGCTCGAAGGTAAAGCCGTCGGACTGGCCGAAGCCGTCGATCGCCGGCGGGCTCATGGAGAACACCTGGGCGTCGCGCAGCGAGGCGAAATGCGCCATGGCGCGCTTGGCGATGGCGTCGGCGGTGTTTTCGCTGCCGCCGCGTTGGCTCCAGTCTTTGAGGCTGACAAACGCCATGCCGGCGTTTTGCCCGCTGCCGCTGAAACCGAAGCCGTTGATGGTAAAAATGGTGCTGACGTTGGCCTTTTCCTGTTCGAGGAAATAGGCGGTGACCGCCTCGCTCACCGCCGAGGTGCGGGCGTTGGTTGCGCCGGCCGGCAAGGTGTACTGCACCATGACCGAACCCTGATCCTCATTGGGCAGAAAGCCGGTCGGCAGGCGCAGGTACATCACGGCGGCGGCGATCAGCAGCAGGCCGTACAGCAGCAGGTAGCGCGTCGGCCGGTGGATCACCCTGCCGACCTTGTCGGCGTACTTCTCCTGCAGCCGGTTATAGCCGCGGTTGAATTTACCCAGCAGCCCTTTGTCGGTCTGTTCTTCATGCGACGCTTTCAGCAGCGTGGCGCACAGCGCCGGCGCCAGCGTCAACGCCAGCACGACCGACAGCACCATCGAGGAGACGACGGTGATCGAGAACTGACGGTAGATCACCCCGGTTGAACCGCCGAAGAACGCCATCGGCAGGAACACCGCCGACAGCACCAGCGCGATGCCGACCAGCGCGCCGGTGATCTCGCGCATCGATTTCTCCGTCGCCTCGCGCGGCGGCAGCTTGTCTTCGCGCATCACGCGTTCGACGTTTTCCACCACCACGATGGCGTCGTCCACCAACAGCCCGATCGCCAACACCATGCCGAACAGCGTCAGGGTATTGATCGAGTAGCCGAACGCCGCCAGCACGCCGAAGGTGCCCAGCAACACCACCGGCACGGTGATGGTTGGGATCAGCGTGGTGCGCAGGTTTTGCAGGAACACGAACATCACCACCACCACCAGGACCACCGCCTCGAACAGGGTTTTCACCACCTCCTCGATCGAGATGTTGATGAAGTCGGTGCTGTCTTTCGGGTAGGCCACCTTATAACCGTGCGGCATCGCGCTTTGGTATTCCGCCACTTTGGCCTTCACCAGTTTGGCGGTATTGAGCGCGTTGGCGCCCGCCGCCAGCTTGACCGCGATCCCCGCCGCCGGGTGACCGTTGAGGTGCGCGCTGGCGGAATAGTCTTCGTTGCCGAGCTCAACCCGCGCCACGTCGCCCAAGCGCACCAGCGCGCCACTGCTGTCGCTTTTCAGGATGATATTGCGGAACTGTTCCGGCGTTTGCAGCCGCGACTGCGCCTTCACCGTGGCGGTCAGCTGCTGATCGGCGGCGGCCGGCAGATCGCCGATTTTGCCGGCGGATACCTGGGTGTTTTGCGCCTCGATCGCCGTCTGCACGTCGGACGGCATCAGCGCATAGGCCGCCAGCCTGGTTGGATCCAGCCAGATGCGCATCGCATATTCCGAGCCGAACACCTGCACGTCCCCCACGCCCTCGATGCGCGACAGCGGATCCTGCAGGTTGCTGACCAGGTAGTCGGAAATGTCGGCCATCGTCGCCTTGTCGCTCTCGTCATACAGCCCGACGATCAGCAGGAAGCTGCTCTGGGATTTCTTGACCGTCACGCCCTGGGCAGTGACCGCGCTCGGCAGGCGGCTCTCCGCCTGCTGCACCTTGTTTTGCACCTGCACCTGCGCGATATCCGGATCGGTACCCTGATCAAAGGTGACGTTGATGCTGACCGAGCCGCTGGAACTGCTGGTCGATGAAAAATACAGCAGACCGTCCAGGCCGGTGAGCTGCTGCTCTATCACCTGGGTGACACTGTTTTCCAGCGTTTCCGCATCCGCCCCCGGATAGGTGGCGGAGATGGAGATCTGCGGCGGTGACACGTCCGGGTACTGCGAGATGGGCAACGAATTGATCGACATCAGGCCGCACAGCATGATGATGATGGCGATCACCCAGGCGAACACCGGGCGGCGGATAAAGAACTGCGCCATATTACTGCTCCCCGCTTTGGGCTTTGTCGACCGAGACGGCGACCGGTTTCACCGCCGCGCCGATCGTCACCTTGCTGGTGCCTTCGACGATCAGGCGATCGCCCTCGTTCAGCCCGCTGCCGATCAGCCAGTTACTGCCCACCACCCGCTCGGCGACAACGGTGCGCTGCGCCACTTTGTTTTGCTCGTCCACCACCAACGCGGTGGCTTCGCCCTTGGCGTTACGGGTGATACCCTGCTGCGGCGCCAGAATGGCTTTGGGGTCGACGCCGTTGTCCACCGTGGCGTGCACATACATGCCCGGCAGCAGCTCATGCTCGGGGTTGGGGAACACGGCGCGCAGCGTGACCGAGCCGGTGGCCTCATCCACCGCCACCTCGGTCAGCTCCAGCTTGCCGGCATGGGCATAAGGCGAGCCGTCCTCCAGTTTGATGGCGACCGGCGTCACCGCCCCGCGTTGCAGAGCGGCCTGCTGGCGACGCAGTTTGAGCAACTGGGCGCTGGACTGGGTAAGATCGACATAGATCGGATCCAGCGCGCGGATGGTGGTCAACGCATCGCTTTGGCCGGCGGTCACCAACGCGCCCGGCGTCACCGACGAAATGCCGATGCGCCCGGCGATGGGCGCACGCACCTGGGTATAGCCGAGATTGATGCGCGCCGTTTCCAGCGCCGCCTGATACTGCGCCACCGACGCCACGGCCTGCAGATACGCGGCTTTGGCGTCGTCCGCGTCCTGTTTGGAAACGCCGTTTTCTTTCACCAGCGCCGCATAGCGCTGCGATTTGAGCCGGGTGGATTGCACCGTCGCCTGGGCGTTTTTCAGCTGGGCGGCGGCCTGATCGTAGCTGGCCTGATAGCTGGCGGGGTCAATTTGATACAACACTTGCCCGGCCTTCACCTCCGCCCCCTCGGTGAACAACCGCTGTTTGATGATGCCGTCAACCTGCGGCCGCACGTCGGAGGTCATGGTGGCGTTGACTCGGCCGGTCAGCTCGCTGCTCAGGGTCACTGGCTGGCCGCGCAGCGTGACGACGCCGACCTCCTGCTCACCGCCCGCTCCCGCCGGCGCGCCGGCGTTTTGTCCGTCGCAGGCGGCCAGCAGCAGCGACAGCCCGAGCACCAAAAGCATTTTCCTCTGCATGGCAATACGATCCTATTGAGAATGATTATTCTCAATATATCGAATGCCGGAATTCGCTTCTGAAAGGGTTGCGTAAGGATAGCGTAAAATCTTTTCGGGCTGAAAAACGCGCAGCGTGGTTGATTTACCCTAATCTGCGCGCCAGCGTCAGCGCCAAAACCGTGGCGATGCTGATGCCTGCCGCCCCCAGGAAAACGGCGGATGAGCTACCGGGAATGAACGCCATAAAGGATGACAAGAACTGGCCGGAGAATATCGCCATCGATAAATAGGCCAGATTTCGCCCCCGGGTGCGGGGGTGACTTCGTTCTACGGTCATATGATTAACCAACGGCACCGAGAAGCCGAACCCGCATCCCATCAGAATACCGCCGGCAACAAATGCCGCAGTCCCGTACGCAGAGGCGAAGATCAGATGCGCTGCGGCATAGCAGACAAACGCCGCGCCAAGCGCGCCATTTTCTCTGATTAAAGCCACCAGCCTGGGCATCAGCGCGGCGGCGAAAACGGCGATAAGCGAGATAAACGACAGGAAGTATCCCGTTTGCGCCGCCCCGATATTCATGTGGTGGAAATGCTGCGGGATGACAATGATCCCGGTGAAGAAGCAGATCATGGAAAGCACTGCGGAAAAATAGACCGTTGTTAAGCTGCCGGCGCCGGTGGAACTGGCATCACCGCGCTGAACGCTGTCTGATTCGCCCACATCAGGCTGGCGTTTGGGCACAAACAGCCACTGCATCGCCAGCAACACCCAGGCGACAAGATACAACAGGAAGGGCCACCGCCAGCCGAGCGTCGCCAACAGCCCGCCGATAAACAGAAAGATGACGCCGCCCAGCTCGATCGACATGCCTTGCGAAGCGATCATTTTCAAACGCGCCTGCCCGCTGTAAAAAGCAGAAATCAGACCGGTGCCGGCTGACATCACGATCGCCGTTGCGCCGCCAAGCAGCAGGCGGTCGAGCATCACCGGCCACAAGCCGCGAAGCAACAGCCCCCCCGCCCCAAGCAGGCCATACAACAACAGTCCCCAGCTGAGCGCGGCGTAAGCGCCCGCCCTATCAATAAAACGCCCGGCGAAGGGGCCAAATATCACCACGCCCAACGACGGCACGGTGACCAACCAACTGGCCGCTGAAGGCGTGCCCAACTGATTCGCGATTTCCGTCAAACCAGGAACGATCACGCAACCGACCATGATCGTCAGACAGGCCACGGCCAAGAGCGTAAACGCCGCCATTTTTCTTAATTCACGCATAAAGCGCCTCACTGTGATATCCATTAAATGGATGATTCATCCAATATACGGACGATATTCTTGAGGCTTCCGTTCAACATGTCAACGCGCAAACTGTAAACCGAATGTCAATCCCGCCCTGGCAACGTTCGGCGAACCCCTGCGGTTGCGGTTAGATCGCTGCAATGATTGGCAGGCGCTTTTTGGCAATCCATGCGCTTTGCCATTCAATGAGCGTTGACATCGCCCACATCCGGCAACACAATAATGACCATTATTCGGATATAAAGTCCATTATTCGGATATTCAAAAATCGATATCAACCACACTCCATCCCGCCGTTTCTCAGTCGGCGACAATCTAAGTGAGACGCTCATGAGTAAAGAAATTTCACGTCGTAATATCATCAAGCGCATTCCGCTGTTGGCTGGCGGCGCCTTGCTTTCTCAATCCCTGTTGTCTTCCGCTATCGCGGCACCATCATCCGCCCTACCGGCGGCGGCGCGGAAAGGCGCGTTTACTGATGCGGGCGCTTCGCTCGATAAATCATTGATTTCCTATTATCAGGTGCCGATGCAGAAACGTCTGAAAATCAATGAGAAAGGCATTCAGGGCAAGCCCTACGCCGAGTTCTTCGACAGCAATCTGGATGCGCCCGTAGAGATGATCCGCGCGCTGGAACAGGGGCCGTTGGCAAAAGAACACATTCTTCAACCCACGAAAGCGGGCCTGAAAACCCTATTGGAACGTTTTGACGAGTTTCCGGTATCGGGTTACGCCGTCGTTGAGGAGGGTGGCCCCTGCGCCTATGCGCAAAGCCGCCATATTTTTCCGGGCGTGACCACGGAGATGTTCAAGTGGTGGTTCTGCTGGCACCCGATCGAGAGCGAACGCTACTATCTGTGGTTCCCTCATGCTCATATCCACAACTCGGTTGTCGATCCCAAGCGTCTGGCGGATACCCGTCTGTCCTACGCTGAGCGGCTGTACGGCAACCCGAACCACATTACCGAGTACATTGGCGATAACTATCTGGACGGCGTTATCCATTTCAATGCGCCGGAAAGCTTCGGCGTCGAGAGCGAGTTGCTCAAAAAGCATCGCTTTACCTTTAACGCCAGCGGCATCATCACGCCTTATGATGCGCAATCAACGCCGCTGGTGCTGATGATTCATCTGGGACGCGACACGCCGCAAGGGATGGAAATGGTCAACCGTTACTGGATCGGCACGCATGAATCCTGGGATAGATTCGACAAGTTCCCTGACGGCGGAAAACGCTCGCGCGAATACATCGCAAAAGCGGGGATGACGAAAGCGTCGCTGGAAGGCTTTGCCTATGAAATGGCCGTCCACGATATGACGGAGTTCTCTTCGCTCGGCCGTTTTCTGCCTGAGATTTATGCCCGGTTCGGCAACAGCTGACCGCCGCCTTCCCTCGCCAACGCAGCGCCGGGAGCGAGGCATGCTGGCCCGGGCGTTCAGCACCTGCCAGGCCAAACGCCCCGGCTTGTTATGCCAGCATCGCTTCGATTTCCGCTTTGCACTGCATCAGCGAACCGAGCAGATGGTCAAACTTTTCCTCGAAACGCATGGCTGGAACCGCAATGGATATGGCGTAAAGCTCGTTGACGCCGATATTGAGGTAAACGCCGACGCCGCAGACGCCGCGAGCGTGCTCTTCGCGATCGATGGCGTAACGACGGATCCTGGTCTCCCGAATGTCCTCCAGTATGGATGAGACGGTTCTGAGGGTGTTATCCGTTCTGACATCCGGCTGGCCGCCGAGCAGATCCGTAATTTTTGCGTCAGGCAGCTCGGCCAGAATGGCTTTGCCATGCGCCGTGCAGTGGCACGGAAAGGCGGTGCCAACGGCTGATACGACGCGAAGTTCCTGATCGGAAACAAACTGGCCCACCGATACCGCGTGGCTGCCACGGTAGACACACAAATCGACGGTTTCACGGGTGCGACGGCCCAGCGTTTCCATCGCCGGTCTTGCCAGGGTGATCACATCCGTATGCGCGGAGGCCGCCAGACGGGCGAGCGCCGGCCCTAATTGAACGCCGCCGCTGCCGGTGATGAGCAGCTGTTGCGATTCAAGCGAGGTGACCAAACGGTGTACGGTGGTGCGCGGCAACCCCGTTTCCCGGGATAATTGAGAGATGGTCATGCCCTTCGGTTGAATTTCCAGCGCCCGTAACAGGGTGGCGGCCCGGGCAATTACCTGTGAGCCGCTGTTATCCGCGTCATTACTCATCGCAATGTTCCGAATTGAATGGAGTCAGGCCGAGAGAATACCACAGGATGTCCGCATGTTGGATAGGTTGAACGGGACGCCGGGGCACTCCCTCCCGGCGACCGCGTCAATCAACGCCCTATCACGCGTCGTGTTTCGGCAACTGGCTGGTCACACAGTGAATGCCGCCCCCGCCGGCGGCGATGGCGTCGATCTCCAGCTGCACCACTTTGCGCTGCGGATAGAGCGCCGTCAGCAGCTCAAACGCCGCTTTATCCGCCTGCGGATCGCCAAACTCAGGGGCGATCACCGCGCCGTTGATGACGAAGTAATTGATGTAGCCCGCCGCAAAATCGGGATTGTTGCGGCTGAAACGACTGTCGCGCGGCGCCAGCGGCGGCGAAAGCGTATGCACCTGCAGCTTGCGGCCGTCGGCGTCGGTCGCCTGCTTGAGGATCGCCAGATGCGCCTGGGTGACCGCATGATCATAAGAATCCGGATCGGTATCCAGGTTGGCCACCACCACGCCCGGCCGCACGAAGCGAGCGTAAAAATCGACGTGGGCGTCGGTAATGTCCCGGCCTTTGATCCCCGGCAACCAGATAATTTTACGCAGGCCGAGCATCGCCTTCAGCTCCTGCTCCACCCGATCGCGGTTCCAGCCTGGATTACGGTTTGCATTCACCCAACTGCTCTCGGTCATGATGCCGGTGCCGCGCCCATCCACCTCAATACCGCCGCCTTCGCCCACCAGCGCGCTGCGGCGCGGTTGAGCGACGCCGTATTTTTTGGCGGCGAACGCCGCCAGACGCGCATCCTTGGCATGCCGCTGTTTATTGCCCCAACCGTTGAAGTTGAAATCCACCGCGCCCAGCGCACCGGCGTCGTTAACGACGAAATTGGCGCCAATGTCACGCATCCAGATGTCATCCAGCTCGGTGACGACATAGCTGACGTTCTGGCTGCCGCAGGTGGCCTCCGCCAGCTGCCGTTCGTGCGCGCGGCAAAATACCGTCAGCGGCTGAAACTCGGCGATGGCACGGGCGATGCGCCCCTGCGCCGCCTGTACATCCGCCGTGAATCCGCCCCAGATGGCCTTCTGGGCGCCGAAGGCGAGAAACGCCCGCAGCTGAGGTTCCCCTTCGTCGGGCATCCGCCAGGCCGGATTAAGCGCAGCTTGTGCGTGACCGCGTAATGGAAAGCCCAACGATGCCGTCAAGCCGACGCCGGCCACTGCCGAAAGCTGCTTGATGAAGGTGCGACGCGATGACATAAACAACCTCTTTTAATTAATTTAAATTCAAACAGTTAACCGGGAATCTCACTCTCCGGCAATTGAATCTCATGCTAGTCTTCCCAGGCTGCCGCAACAAACGATATATTTAGTGGATATCTGATTAGACAGGCTTATCGATAATGTTAAAACACTGGCCCCCTCTGAACGCCCTGCGCGGTTTTGAAGCGGCGGCGCGTCTGGGCAGTTTTCATCAGGCCGCCGAAGAGCTGCACCTTACCCAGTCGGCGATCAGCCAGCAAATCCGCAGCCTTGAGGCATTTTTGGAACAGCCGCTGTTCTTTCGCACCGGCCGCAGCGTAACGCTGACCGACGCCGGCCAGGATCTGTTCAGCACCGCGCAGGTGATGCTGCAACAGCTGGCCGTCGGTATTCGCCGTCTGGATCAGTACCGCAAACCCAATCAGCTGATCGTCAACACTACGCCGGCCTTTGCCCGTCACTGGCTGACGCCGCGGCTGGGCGAGTTCAATCAGCGGCATCCGCAGGTCGATCTGTGGCTGTTCACCAGCTTCGAACCGCCGGATATGGCGACGGACAGCGTCGATCTGGCGATCCGCGACGATCTCAGCGCGCAGGCGGACTGCTCCTTTAAGGTTCTCTGCACCGACCGGCTTTATCCCGCCTGCCATCCCAGCCTATTGACGCTGACGGCGGAGCAGCGCGTCACCCTGCACGGCGAACGCGAGATGGACTGGAGCCACTGGACGGTGGCGGGCGGCGCGCACGTCGGTCAGCGCGATAGCGGGCTGAACTTCTCCGATCCCGGCCTGCTGCTGGACGCCGCTTGCCAGGGATTGGGCATCGCATTGGTCAGCCAGCTGCTGGCGCAGCACGCGCGCGACGCCGGGCTGCTGCAACCGTTAACCCAACAGCGGGTGCGCGGCGCTAACTGGGCGTGGCTGCTGCACCGCGACAGCGAACACAACCCGCTCGCCCGACAGTTCTGCCAGTGGCTGTTGTCGGCCCTGCCTGCCGGCGCATAACGCGCCACGTCACGATTCGCTATTCCGGTCAGGCGCCGCCGCCTGACCGCTGCTACCTTCAATAAAGCGCCGCAACAGTCTAAAGAATACGCGCTAACCTGCTGTTTCAGAAATAATTAGCTGAATTCACCTGATAACTGAACATCGCTAAAAGGATTGCCTATGTCTGCCGGTTTATTGAAAACGATAGCTCTGAGCGTGACCCTTGTTTGCTCCCTTCCCGCCGCCTTTGCCGCCGATCTGACCGCCGGCGCGGTCGCCGCTCCGGATCAGTATGGCGCAAAAGTCGCCGCGCAAATTCTGCAGGCCGGCGGCAACGCGGTCGATGCGGCGGTCGCCACCGCCTTTACCCTCGCGGTGACCTACCCTGAAGCCGGCAATATCGGCGGCGGCGGCTTTATGACGCTGTACGTCGACGGCAAGCCCTATTTTCTCGACTACCGCGAAGTGGCGCCCAAGGCCGCCAGCAAGACCATGTATCTGAACGAGAAAGGAGAAGTGATCGAAAATCTCAGCCTGGTGGGCAGCCGCGCCGCCGGCGTGCCGGGCACCGTGCTGGGGTTGTGGGAAGCCCATAAACGCTTCGGCAAACTGCCCTGGGCCGAGCTGCTGACGCCGGCGATCGGTTACGCCAGGCAAGGTTTTCAGGTGGCGGATCAGCAGTATCAGTACCGTGAAGACGCCAACAAGCTGTTCGCCGGTAAAACCAACTTCGGCGACTATTTCGGCGCCATGAAACCCGGCACGGTGTTCAAACAGCCGGAGCTGGCTGCCACCCTCGAGCGCATCGCCAAATCGGGCGCCGACGATTTTTATCACGGCGAAACTGCCCGCCTGTTGGTGGCGCAAATGCAGCGCGACAACGGGCTGATCGGCGCGGCGGATCTGGCCGATTATCGAGTGAAATGGCGTGAACCGATGCGCATCAGCTGGCGCGGCAACACCGTGTATACCGCCCCGCTGCCCAGCTCCGGCGGCATTGCGCTGGCGCAGCTGCTGGGGATAAAAGAAGATCGCGCCGCCGACTTCAAGGGCGTGCCGCTGAACTCGGCGCGCTATATCCACCTGCTGGCGGAGATCGAAAAACGCGTGTTCGCCGATCGCGCCGACTACCTCGGCGATCCGGATTTCACTAAAGTACCGGAAGCGCAGCTGATCGCCCCCGACTATCTGCAAAAACGCGCCGCCGAGATCAACCCGACGGCGATCTCGCCGACCGAGCAGGTACGGCCGGGGCTGGAAACCCACCAAACCACCCATTTCTCGATCGTCGATGCCGCCGGCAACGCCGTCAGCAACACCTATACGCTCAACTGGGACTTCGGCAGCGGCGTGGTGGTCAAAGGCGCCGGCTTCTTGCTCAACGACGAGATGGATGACTTCAGCGCCAAACCGGGCGTCGCCAATGCCTTTGGCGTGGTGGGCAGCGACGCCAACGCCATCGAGCCGGGCAAACGCATGCTCTCCTCGATGAGCCCGACCATCATCACGCGCGACGGCGACGTCAGCCTGGTGATCGGCACCCCGGGCGGTTCGCGCATCTTCACTTCGATCTTCCAGGTGATCAATAATCTCTACGATTACCACCTGCCGCTGGCGCAGGCGGTCGCCGCCCAGCGCGTGCACCATCAGTTGCTGCCGAAGGACACCCTGTACTACGATAGCTTCGCGCCGCTGACCGGCAAACCGGCGGACGAACTGAAAGCCATGGGCTACACCCTGGAAGATCAGGGCTGGAACATGGGCGATATTCAGGTCATCCGCATCGATGGCCGCACGCCGGAAACCGCCTCAGATCCGCGCGGCCGCGGCGTGGGCCTGGTGGTGAAAAAGTAACGCGTCCGGCGGCCCGCCTCAGGCACAACGGGCCGCCACTCCCCCGCACAGACTGCCGCTGCGCCCTTTTTCACTCATCTATACTGAAGCGACAGGCCCGCGTTTAAACACGCAGGCGCCTGCGTTCCGTCTTGGACGATAAGAATAATACTTATAGTAAATAAATCACCTGCATTTATCGTAAGCGGTATCGGAGGCAATCGACAATGGCGAAAAGACGAGCAGTACCCGGTGTTCATCCCTACGATGGGCCCGCCGGCGGTTGGGGCGCGCTGAAAGCGACGGCCATCGCCGTGCGCACGCAGATGGATACCTTCGAGGCGCCGGTGACGCTGATGCGCACCAATCAACCCGACGGATTTGATTGCCCGGGATGCGCATGGCCGGATAAAGAACATCGCTCCACCTTCCAGTTTTGCGAAAACGGCGCCAAAGCCGTGACCTGGGAAGCGACCAGCAAACGGGTGACGCCCGAGTTTCTGGCGCAAAATACCGTGACGTCACTGCTGCAGAAAACCGATTACCAGTTGGAAGACTATGGCCGGCTGACCACGCCCCTGTTTTATGACGCCGGGACGGATACCCTGCGTCCGATGGCCTGGGACGAGGCGTTCCAACGCATCGCCGCCGTCTTGCAGACGCTGCCGCCGCAACAGGTGGAATTTTATACCTCCGGCCGGGCGTCCAATGAGGCGGCCTACCTGTTCCAGCTGTTTGCGCGCGAATTTGGCAGCAATAACTTTCCCGACTGCTCCAACATGTGCCATGAACCGACCAGCGTTGGCCTGCCGCAGTCGATCGGCATCGGCAAAGGCACCGTCTCGCTGGACGACTTTGACAGCGCGGAGCTGGTTATCTCCATCGGCCACAATCCGGGCACCAATCACCCGCGCATGATGGGCACGCTGCATGAGCTGGCGCGTAAAAAGGTGCCGATCATCGTGTTTAATCCGCTGCGTGAGCGGGCGCTCGAGCGCTTCACCGATCCGCAAAACGTTATCGAAATGGCGACCTACAGTTCGACGCCTATCGCGTCAACCTACTATCAGGTTAAAGCCGGCGGCGACGCCGCGGCGCTCAAAGGCATCGCCAAAGCGCTACTGCAGCTGGATGAAACACAAGGCAATGCCGTGGATCACGCTTTCATCGCCCAGCACACGGAAGGGTTTGCGGCTTTCGCCGCCGATCTGGCGGCCACCCGCTGGGAAGCCATCGAGGCGGAGAGCGGCCTGGCGCGCCAGGATCTGGAACAGGTGGCCGCCGCCTACGCAAAATCCAACGCCACCATTGTCACCTACGGCATGGGCATTACGCAGCACAATAAAGGGACGGCCAACGTGCGCCTGATCGCCGACCTGCTGCTGCTGCGCGGCAACATCGGCAAACCGGGCGCCGGTATTTGCCCGCTGCGCGGCCACTCTAACGTGCAGGGCAACCGCACCGTCGGCATCACCGAAAAACCCTCGGCCGAATTTTTGGCGAAGCTGGAAACGGTGTTTGGCTTCACGCCGCCCAAAGCCCACGGTCACGACGCCGTGAAGTGCATGCAGGCGATGATCGACGGCGCTTCGAAGGCGTTAATCTGTCTGGGCGGCAACTTCGCCGTGGCGCTGCCGGACCCCGAACAGAGCTTCCCGGCGATGAAGGCGCTGGAGTTAAGCGTGCATATCGGCACCAAACTCAATCGCAGCCATCTGTTGGTGGCGAAAGAAACCCTCATTCTGCCCTGCTTGGGCCGTACCGAGCTGGACCTGCAGGCCAGCGGACGGCAATCGGTGACGGTGGAGGATTCGATGTCGATGGTGCACGCATCGTCCGGCAAATTAAAACCGGCGTCGGAATGGCTGCGTTCGGAACCCGCCATTGTGGCCGGCATGGCCAAAGCGGTGATGCCCGCCAGCAAGGTGCCCTGGGATGAGCTGATCGAAGATTACGACGTGATACGCGATCTGATCGAAAAAACCATACCGGGCTTCGACGATTACAACACGCGCATTCGCCAACCGGGCGGTTTCCGCATGCCGTTGCCACCGACCGAGCGCCAGTGGCCGACGGCGACGGGCAAAGCGATGTTTTCGGTGTTCAGCGGGCTGCACGAAGACCAGATTGCGGCGGAACAAGATACGCTGCGGCTGATCACCCTGCGCAGCCACGATCAGTACAACACCACCATCTATGCCCTGGACGATCGCTACCGCGGGGTTTTCGGCCGTCGCGACGTGCTGTTCATGAATGACAGCGATCTGCAACGTTTGGGGTTGGAACATGGCGACGTGGTCGACCTGGAAACGGCGTTGCCCGGCTGCACTCAACGCCTGGAAGGCATCACGGTGATCGCCTACAACATCTCGGCCGGATCGGTCGGCGCCTATTATCCGGAGGCCAACGTGCTGGTGCCGTTGCATTACATCGATGAGGAAAGCGGCACGCCTTCGTACAAATCGGTGCCAATCCGGGTGAAATTGAGATCCAAAGAGGTGCGCGCGGTTGATATCGCCTGACGGCAGCGGTTTGAGCCTTTCTCCACATGGAGAAAGGCTTTTCCCCTTTATACCTGCGCTACCAACACATTGACGTTGGCGGGGAAAACCAGCCCTTCGAGCGCATTGCCGCTGTCGGAAGTGACCAGGTAATCGATCTCTGGCCATTTGGCCACCAGCGTCATCGCATGGCCGCGCAGCTTGTTTTCATCCGCCAGCACGATGCATTTGCGGCTCTGCGCAATCATTTTGCGCGCGATGGCCGCCTCATTGACGTTTTGATCCATCACCCCGGTCTGCACATTAACCGCACCGGCGCCGATAATGGCGTAATCGGCGAAAAACGCTTCGATATTATTCAATGCGATCGCCCCGAGGCACTCCATTTTTGAGCCGATGAACTGCCCGCCGATCAGCACCACGTCGATGGAGTCATTTTCCAGACAGACGTTGGCGATCAGCGGCGAGTTGGTGATGACCGTCAACTGATCCACCGTCGCCAACTGCCGAGCGAACTCCAGCGTGGTGGAGCCGAAATCCACGAACACCGTATCGCCCGGTTGGATCAGCGTCACCGCTTTCTCCGCGATGGCGCGCTTCTCAGCCTCGGCGATTTTGGCCCGTTCATTGAATTCATGCTCGAACTTGAACTGGCTGCTGACTGCGCCGCCGTGGATCTTCTTGATCAGCCGATAGTCTTCCAGCTTGTTCAGATCGCGCCGAATGGTTTCCTGCGAAACCTGGAATTTATCCGCCAGCTCATTCACGTAAACCCGGCCATTGGCCTGGATCAGCGCCAGTATTTCATTGCGCCTTTCCACGGAATTAGAGATATCCATTCACATTACACTCGCTGCCTTAAGTAAGAGTGACTGCTTCCGCCGAGACTCGCGGCGTTAACTGACGGAATACTACGGGTTTCATGGCGTTAGACGCAAGCCGTTACCGCCGTTCATCCGGCGGGTTCGATGCTGATGTGCAGCACGTCACGCTCGCCGTCGGCCGGCAAGGCGATATTGCGCAGCAAGATCCGCCGTTCAGGCAGGCAGCGATGCGTTTTGCGATACAGCACGTTCTCCCCCAGCCGCACTACGATCGAACCGGACACCGGCTGTTCCACGCGCATATTGATCGTGACCGTGGCGGGTTTGCCGATCAGCGCCACGTTGGCAGGCGCGGTCAGGCGAATGCGCTCGTCATGCCGCACCGGGAGGATTTGCCTCGCCGGCGGCAGCGTACGCTGCAGCGAACGGGCAACGGCTTCGCCGACGCGCAGCCCTTCCTGATAACACTGGTCGCCCATGTCTGCCGGATGCAGCATGTTACCGACGGCGAAATAGGCGGCGTCGGAACAGCGGCCGAACTGATCGGTCAGCGGGCAGCCGTTGTCCGGCCGCTGCGCCAGGTGGCTCTGGCGGATCAGCGTATACTCCCCGGTGAAGCGGCCGGTGAAGATCAGGCTGTCGCAGGCGATGCGCCGTTTCTCTCCCTGGCGGTTCTCCACCTCGATGGATTCGACCCGTTCGCGGCCGGCAATGTCGGTCACCCGCGAATAATAATGAATCGGCACCCCCATCAGGCGCGCATAGAGCGCGCTAAGACGCCAGGCGACGGGCCTGCCGCCGCTTTCAATCATGGCGACGGCGCGCACGCCGGCATTGCGCAGCGTCCACAGCGCGGAGAAACTGACCAGCTCGGTGCCGACCACCACCGGCGCCTTGCCCGGCTGCAGCCCGCGCAAATAGACGAACTGCTGCAGCGCGCCTGCGGTCAGCACGCCCTGCGGCCGCAGGCCGCTCACCAGGCGCGGATGACGCGGCGTCTCGCGCACGCCGGTCGCCAGGATCACCCGCTGCGCTTTCAAGCTGCTGACGCCACGACGGTCCGTGATGGTCAGCTCACCGTCCGGTTTGATGGCGAGCACCGTCACGCCGGTGCGGATCTCTACCCGTCCGGCGCGCGCCAGTATCTTATCGACATAGGTGGACCCCAGCATCGGCCGGTAAAAAGTCTGCAGCCCGAAGGTGGGATGCCGGCAGTGCCTGGGCACGCCGCCCGCCTGCTGTTCGCGTTCCAGGATCACCACATCCTCGATGCCCGCCTGCCGCAGCGCGGTCGCTGCCGCGATCCCCGCCGGCCCGGCGCCGACAATCGCCACCTGATACTCAGTTTTCATCAATGCTCCCTACGGCCAGCGTTTGGCCAAAACGATCGCCCACCATTTCCGCCACCCGGCTGCTGCAATAGAAACCGTTGCAGCGCCCCATCATCACGCGCGTGCGGCGCCGCAGCCCGCCGATGCATTCCGGCGGCACGGCGGAATCGAACGCCGCCTCTATCTCCCGCTGGGTCACCAGCTCGCAATGGCAAACGATGCCGCCGTTGTCCGGGCGCGCATAATCGCGCAGCGCATAGTCGGCAAGCATCGGCATCTGCGGCCAATGCACGGTCTCTGACGCGGTTGGCGTGAAGCACGGCGTAAAATGGTCGCGATAAAGCTGCTCCACGTATTGCGCGATGCCGAGCGCCGCCGTCAGGCCGGTAGAGCGAATGCCCGCCACGCAGATCCACTGCCGGTCGGGATAGTGCTGGATGCGGTAGTGTTTCTGCTCGGTCGCCGGCCGCAATCCGGCATAGCTGGCGGTCACGCTGTAATTCGCCAGCGTGGGCAACAGCCGCGTTCCCTGTTCGATCAGTTCGCGCATTTTGGTTTCGTCCACCGTCGCCGTCTCGCGATCCTGCTGCTCTTCGGCGGTCGGCCCCAGCAGCAAATTGCCGAAGATGGTTTTCGACAGCAGCACCCCTTTGGTGATCGCCGTCGGCACCGGCAAGATAATGGCGTTGACCTGCCCGGCGGCGGCCTTGTCGAACACCAGGAACTGGCCTTTGCGCGGGCGAATTTCAAACTCGGGCTGATGGCAGAAACGTTCCACCCGGTCACCCTGATTACCGGCGCAGTTGATGACGATTTTGCCGTGAAATACGCCCCGGTTGCTGGTTAACCGCCAGCCGGTCGACAAGCGCTCGGCGCCGGTCACCTCGGTATTGAAGCGATAGTCGCCGCCGTGCTTGACGCCTTGCGTCAGATACGCAAGCGGCGTGCTCCAGGGATCGATCACGCTTTCTCCCGGCACCTCTACCGCCGCCAACGCGCCGGGCGCCAACTGCGGCTCACGGCGATACAGCTCGGCGGCGTCGATCTGCGCCACATCCAGCACGCCGTTGTCGTGCGCCTGCTGCACGATCGCGGGCAGCGCCGCCAACTGCTGCTCGTCCCACGCCACCACCAACGCGCCGGTGGGCAACAGCGGCAAATTCATCCGTTCACGGATGGCGATAAACTCCCGGTAACCGGCCTGCATGCAGCGCAGTTCCAGGCTGCCGCTGGGCGCATCGAAGCCGGTATGCAGCAGCGCGCTGTTGGCTTTGCTGGCACCGGACAGGATATCGCCCCCCTTCTCCAACAGCAGCGTACGGGCGCCCATCAGGCAGAATTTGCGGAATACCGCACACCCGACCACACCGCCGCCAATCACGACAATGTCCCAACCCGCTTGTTCTTCCATCATGCTGATGCCCCGTCTTAATGTGATAACCACATAAAACCACACAATAACCCCATTTGAAATGACAAAAACAACACAAACCCCAAAAAAAACGGCAGGACGCGGTGATAAGCAAAAAGTATGAGGTCGATCACGCGGGGTTATTTTATCTTGTGATTTATGTTGCTTTAATGTGTGAAATTGAAGATAGATTATTAAAACGGTCACACAAACAACACCAGGCGCAATAAAAAAACAAAACCTATAAGAGAGCGAAGCAATGATGAATCAACGTTATGCCGCGATTGATCAGGGAACCACCGGCACCCGGGTCGTGGTGTTCGGCGAAGACGGCAGGCACCATTCGCCGGCCAGCATGCCGCACAAGCAGATCACCCCCAATCCGGGCTGGGTGGAACATGACGCCCTGGAGATATTGGCGAATATCCGCCGCTGTCTCAGCCAGTGCGACATGGTGGACGCCATCGGTTTAGGGCATCAGGGCGAAAGCCTGCTGGCCTGGGACGCCGACAGCGGTCTGCCGCTGTACAACGCCATCGTTTGGCAGGATCAGCGCACCGAGCCGGAGATTCAGCGGCTGAAACGCGAAGGCGTTGAGCCGCTGGTGATGGCGAAAACCGGCCTGCCGCTCGACACCTACTTCTCCGCCAGCAAAATGGGCTGGCTGATGAACAACGCACCGGGGGCCAGGCAGCTGGCGCAACGCGGCCGCCTGCGGCTCGGCACCATGGACGCGTTCTTCCTGTTCCACCTGTGTGGCCGGCATCTTACCGACTATAACTCGGCGTCGCGCACCTCGTTGTTCAACATTCATACCCTGCAGTGGGATGAAGAGCTGTGCCGGTTGTTCGGCGTGCCGATCGACAGCCTGCCCGAGGTCAGAGACAACATCGGCCACTTCGGCGACGTCGCGCTCAACGGCAAGCCGGTGCCGCTGACGGCCTGCATCGTCGACCAGTTTGCCGGCACTTACGGCCACGGCTGCCATCGACCGGGACAGATGAAGATCACCTTCGGCACCGGCGCCTTTTTGCAGGCGATCACCGGGCCGCGTCCGGTCGACGCCGGCGAATCCGGTCTGCTGCCCACGCTATGCTGGAAGCTGCCCGGCGCCGAGCCGGTATACGGTCTGGATGGCGGCGTCTATAACGCCGCCTCCGCCATCAACTGGGCGAGAAAAATCGGCCTGTTCAACGACTTCGATGAATTCGGCGATTTCCCGGCCCAGCCGGCCATCGCGCGCGGCCTGGCTTTTGTGCCCGCGCTTTCCGGATTGGCCTGCCCTTACTGGGACCGCTCCGCCGCCGGCGTGTGGGCCGGGCTGTCGCTGGAAACCGAACGCAAGGATCTGCTGCAGTCGATCCTCGAAGGTATCGCCATGCGTTCCGCCGAGGTGATCAATGCCATGGATAAAGTAAAGCCGATCGGCGACAGCATTTCGGTGGACGGCGGTCTGTCCGCCAACCGTTACTTCACGCAGTTTCTCGCCAACCTGATCCAAAAACGCATCGTCTCTCCCGCCAATAAGGAGATCACCGCCCTGGGCGTGGCGCTGTTGGCGCGTAAAGGATTGGGGATGGAACATCCGCTCAAGGTGCTCAACCGTTATGAAGTGACGGAACCCGCCGAGGTCGATATGACGCTCTGGTTTACCCGCTATCAGGAAATCATCGCGCGCTCGCGCGGCTTACGTTCACCGCAGGAGGAACACCATGGCTGAGTTCGGTAATTTCATCATCTATATCATCATGGCCGGCACCCTGATCGGTGCGTTGGCGTCGATCGTTAAACCGGAAGGTGAACTGGGGCGTGAGTTCGTCAACGGCATTCATGCCATCGGCCCGGTGTTTCTCGCTCAGGCGGGCATCATGGCCGCGATCCCGATCATCTCTTACCTGATCATGTACAGCATCGGCCCCTTCTTCTCGGCGCTCGGCTCAGACGCCTCGATCGCGGCGCTGGCGGTGATCGCCGTGGACATGGGCGGTTACCAGTTGGCCGACGCCATCGCCGCCAACCGCGATATGTGGATCGTCGCCATGCTGGTGGGTTACACCTCCGGCGCCAGCATCGTATACCTGATCCCGGTCGGGCTTATCATGCTGAACCGCGATGACCATAAGTATCTGGCGTTAGGGGCCATGGCGGGTTTGATCAGCATTCCGTTCGCCGTGCTGATCGCCCTGGTGACCATCACCTTCAACAACCTGCCGGTCAGGGAGATTATCTCTACCACTTCGCCCGCCGCGCACTATCTGCAGCTGGACCTGCTGCAGGCGCTGCGGCTGCTGTCGCCGCTGTTCGCCCTGTGCTTCCTGCTGGCGTTGGGGCTGAAACTGCGGCCGGCGGCGATGGTGAAAGGGTTCCTGATCTTCGGCAAGGCGGCGGATGCCTTTATCAAGCTGGTGCTGGCGTTATGCATCATCGAACATTTCACCGGCGTATTTAAAAAGGTGTTCGGCGGTTGGGTATTCGATCCGTTATTCGCCGACAAAGACGAATTATTCCGCGCTATCGAAATTGCCGGCTATATCGGCATTATGTTGGCGGGCACATTCCCCATTTGTTATTTGTTCCAGCGCTATTGCCGCAAACCGATGCATTTCATCGGCAAAAAACTCGGTCTGTCGGATACCGGCGCACTGGGCTTTATCATGGTGTTGGCCAATATCATCGCCGTATATCACCTGTTCAAAGGCATGCGGGCGCGCGATAAGGTGCTTTGCGTGGCCTTTGGCATCTGCGCGCAGGCCACGCTGGGCGATCACCTGGCGTTTACCGCCAACTTCCAACCTTCGCTGGTGCTGCCAATCATGATGGGCAAGTTCCTCGGCGGCATGATCGCCGTGCTGATCGCCATCAAAATCTCGGTGCCGGAAGCTGAATTGCTGGAAAAACAACAGACGCAAAGGCCATCGACGGCGATTGCCGCCGCCGTTCGCTGAATTTACCCCTGAACCATAAGAAATAAACGGGGCGCCGCCTCACGGGGAAGCTGCGCCCTTTTTTCACCCCAAACATCATTTATTGAGAGAGCCAACGGTAATGAGAAAGATATTTTTAGCCTGCCCTTACAGCCACGCCGACGCCAACGTCGTGCAACAACGCTTTATCGCCTGCAACGACGTCGCCGCCGCCATCGTGCGCGCCGGCAGCGCCGTTTTTAGCCAGGTTAGCATGTCGCACCCGATCAACGGGTGTTTGCAAGATCTCGATAAAACCGCCATCGGTAATCTGTGGGCGCCGATCGACGCGCTGTTTATGGCGGCGATGGATGAGCTGATCGTGCTCGATCTACCGGGTTGGCAGGAGAGCGGCGGCATCAAACGCGAGATGGACTACTTTGCCGCGCGCGGCTGCCGCGTCAGCCTGTGGTCCGACGTCGCGGCCGAGTTCAGCTGAGGCGTGCGCCCCGCCGCCGAACGCGACGGGGCGGCAGCTTATTTGCCGTTGGCCAACTCGCCGTACACCACCTGGCCGCGGAAACCGCGCCGCACCTGCTGGAACAGCTCGCGGAACGCCGGGTAATCCTGCGCCTGGCACAGCGCTTCCTTGCCGCGAATGGCGTTTACCTGCAGGCGGTGATTGACGATCACCTGCTGCCCGTCGCGGCGCCACTCGACGCGATAGTCGCCCGCCGCATTGCGGAACTGCCTGTCTTGCGGAATGGCGATGATCGGCACGTTGGCCGGCAACTGCAGGCGATAGGTTTCGTCGTAACGCTGCGCGCTGCAGTAGAACGGGGTTTCGTTGCCCGGCGCCGCCGTGGTGGTATACAGCGTGCGGAACGATTTGCCGCCGGGCGGATTGGGCAAGGTCATGCCGCCCACCACGCCGAAATCGACGTAGTCGTCCGCCTTGAAGCGGAAGCGGTAACCGAACTGTTTCTTGAGATCTAACGGATCGCTGTTCATCGCCACCTCGCCGCTGCCGTCGATGCCGGATGCGGACATGATTGACGCTTCGGCCTGCGCCCGGTTCTGCCGGTTGATCTGCGAGAAGTAGCCCCGCAGGTCAATCTCTTCCACTTCGCTTAGCCGACGCTCGGTCTCCCCCTGCAGGTTGCCGGCCTTGTCGAACACGAAATCGACGCTCAACGCGCTCTTGACCGGTTGCTCGTCGCTACCCGGCGTGCGCGCCAGTTTGGCGTCGCGCGTCAGCAGCACCGGCGCGCCCAGGTCACCTTCCGGCAGCTGGCCGAACCGCGCCCAAGGGTTGGTGGAGTCCAGGTACAGTTTGAACTCGGGCACGTAGGTGATGGCGTGATTAAAGCGGCTGAGCAGCGGCACTTTAGGCAGTATCGGGCCTTCGTCCATGCCGATCAGCACCGGCGAGCTTTCGATCCCCTTGGCGGCGAGCAACGCTTCCAGGATCACCACGTGATCCTTACAGTCGCCGTAGTGGTTATCGAGAATGCTCTGCGCCGAATTCGGCTCCAGCCCACCGTTGCCCAGATACACCGCCACATAGCGAATGTTTTGCGCCACCCAGCGATAGAGCGCCTCCGCCTGCTGGCGCCGATCGCTGATGCCGGCGGTGATGTTGTCCGCCAGCGCCTGAATGCCCGGCGTCACCTTCGCCGCCGCGCCGGCCTTCAGCTGGTAGGCCTTGGCCAACTGCGGCCAATCGCGGTAGGTGCTGGCCATGATGGTCGGACTGAAGGTCCAGCTGTCCGCCGCCCAGTTTTGCGCCTTCATCGGCGCGCTGCGCGAATAATGCCAGCGCCAGTGCGCCTGTCCGCCGCGGATCTGCGGCTGGTCGCCACCCGCCACGCCGCGGGTGAAAATATGCATCGGCAGCTTGGCCGGCGCCTGCAGGGTCACTTCGGCGTCGTCGAACTGATCGAAGACGCTGAACGTTTCCCACAGGCCGAAATAGTCGGGGAAATACGGCGTGTTTTGCGTGCGGCGCAGCTCATACACCACGCGTGAGCCCGGCGCCAGGTTGGAAAACACGATGACGCGCACCTTGCGATCGGCGTACAGCGGCGCCGTGGCGCTGGAGTAGCTCTCCTGGGTATAGATGCGGTCGGGCGCCACATCGTGGCGTTGGCCGTCGGCGGTCAGCGTATAGGCGGCGACCACCTCGAGCGTTTCCATTTTTTCGCTGTAGCTCAGGCGAATCTGGCTGAATTTCTCGATCGCTGCCTTGGTCTTCAGCAGCACCTCGTAGCTTTCCGTTTTCACGTTGGTGGCGTTGGCGTTGACGCGGTAATCCGCGCGATAGCGCACGAAGCTGAAATCATTGTTGGCCGTATCGTTCTGGCCTTGCTCTGCCGCCGCAGGCGCGGCAACCGCCAACACGGTGGCCGGGTGCGTCGCCGTCAAACCGGCGAGTAACAGTATGGAAGGAATAGCGATTTTCATCTTCGGTCCTTGAAGGGCAATAAACGGCGACGCCGGGCTACCCGCTCGTCCCGGCGTCAAAACAGGTGGGCACACTAATATAATTGAGAATCATTTTCAATAAACGGACCTTCAACGCCCGGGTTAGCCCTGTTCGATCAGCATCACGGCGGTGGTCTCCGGCTCCAGCGCTTCGAATACATGTTCGCGATCGGCCGAGTAGCTGATGTAATCGCCGGCGCTCAACTCCAGCGGCTGATCCGCCGGCCCCAGGCGCGCGCGCCCGCTGCTGATGATCACATGCTCAACGGTGCCGGGGGGATGCGGCCGGGAGAGTTTCACTTCGCCGGGCTGCACCCGCAGCCGATAAATATCGCGTTGCGCCCCCGGTGGGCAGGTCGCCAACAGCGTGGCGGCGTAGTTGCCCTGCTCCGACAGCGCCGGCGTTCCCTCATGGGCGCGGATCACTTGCACCTGCCTGCTCGGCTGCGAAATCAACCGGCTGACCGGCACGTCCAGCGCCATCGCCAGCGCCCACAGCGTTTCCAGGCTGGGGTTACCGCTGCCGGCTTCGAGCTGCGACAGCGTGGACTTGGCGATGCCCGCGCGTTTCGCCAGTTCGGTCACCGACAGATTTAACCGCTCCCGCTCGCGGCGGATCGCCGCCGACAGCAGGCCGATAGGCGTAATGTTCTGCATCTGATTGTCACTCACCGTTCGTTATATAAAACGTTTGTTCAACTTGACGAACAAGCGCATCTGTGTTCATCATAATGTTCGATTGTTCATTTTAATGATTAACCCGTTTCACCGCAAGCGCGGTCAGGCGACGAGGGAAACCCCATGAAAGCGAAAACGCGCGGCGCGGCACAAATGATCCTCGCCATGATGATTTCTGGCACCGTCGGTTGGCCGGTGCTGGTGTTAGGGCAGCCGCCCGCCACGGTGGTATTTTGGCGCTGCGCGTTTGGCGCGATGGCGATGCTGGCCACCTGCGCCGCGCTCGGCCAGTTAAAACAGGGTGCGATCAACCGGCGACAGCTGGCCTTCGCCATCCTGGGCGGCATCGCGCTGGTGCTCAATTGGACGCTGCTGTTTGCCGCCTATGCGCATGCTTCGATCGCCGTCGCCACCGTCACCTACCATGTGCAACCGTTCATGTTGGTGGCGCTGGGGGCGTTGCTGTTCGGCGAAAAGCTGACGATCAATCAGTTGGGCTGGCTTGTGCTGGCGTTTGCGGGGATGGTGCTGATGGTCACCGGCCGGCAAAGCGGCGGCGACAGCGGTGATTACCTGCTCGGCGTGGCGCTGGCGCTGGGCGCGGCCCTGATGTACGCCATTGCGGCGGCGATCGTCAAACAGCTGGCCGCGCTGCCGCCGCAGCTGATCGTGTTGATTCAGTTGACCGTCGGCGCCTTGGCGATGGCGCCGTTCGCCGGTCTGGCCCACCTTCCCGCAGAACCGACCGATTGGCTGCTGCTGGTGACCATCGGACTGGTGCATACCGGGGTTATGTCCACGTTGCTCTACGGCGCTATCCAGAAAATCCCCACCTCTCTGGTCGGTGCCCTGTCGTTTATCTACCCGGCGGTGGCGATCGTGGTGGACTGGGCGGCGTTCGGCCATCGCCTCAGCCTGCTGCAGCTGCTGGGTACGCTGGCCATTCTCGGCGCGGCGGCGGGCATGATGTTCAATAAACGTCCATTCACCCACAGACCTGGCCCCCTCATTAACGGCAGCCGAACCCGTCATCGTGACGCAGAAAATAAGTGAACATAAACGAATGCCAACGGCGATTTTTGTCTAACCTTATTATCGACGCCGTCATTCAGTATATTTAATCCATGCTAATTATTAATCTTGCCAATAATTAGATTATTTATCTTGCGTGTGGAGAAATATCAATATGAGCAATACCGGTGAAACATTAATTAATGCCATTGTCAGCAATCGTTTTCTGATGGCAATAAACAATTGCCCGGGCGTTCCCGCCCAAATGAGCCGGGCCGTTTATGGTAAAACGCAAGACGACAGCGGAGCCGGAACCACGATCGAAAATAACCGTGATATGCAAAAGAATATCAATATCGCGCTGGGCTTTGCTGGGGCGAACTCGGAAACCGCCGTTTGGCATTTTATGATTGGCCCTCCCGTACACCATTTTGTGGTGGTCCCCTGGTACCAGCATACGGCGCCGCACGGACGGGTCTACACCGTATTTATGGCCTACGAGAACCGGTATTCGGTTGGCGACTATGTTCAGCATACGCCGCCGGCACCTTCTGCGGTGAAAGGCTACCGTACCCTGTGGAGCGTCACCGACCTGGGGCAGATGTTTACCGATTTGTTGACCAGCGGCACGGCGTGGCAAGCCTATTTCGGTGCGGTGGGCGCAGCGCAGGCCAATAAAATAACCTATTGGAAATATAAGGTAACGTCGTTAGATTCCGCCGTGGCCAACGTCAACAAATATCGCTAATCCCGCTCGCCGGGCAAGCTATGCACAATAAGGCATTCGCCTTGTGCCAGGCGCGGTGTTATTTATTTACACCGTGTAGGGTAGAAGGAGTGTTCTATGTGGCATCACCGCCTGCAACGGCGCATTCGTTTCAGCTATTGGAACGAACTGTGCGTCACAAAAAATAAGGGAAGGCTTGCGCCTTCCCTTTTGTCATTTAGCGCTCAGATCAGAAGCGGTCGGTTTTCACCACCTCGTCGAACGGCAGCTTGCCGATGCGCGGATAAGGTTGCCCCACAGCCTTGCCGATGGCGACCATCAGCGCGATCTGATAATGCGCCGGTTTGTTGATAATCTCACCCACGGCGTCGAAATCAAAACCGTCCATCGGGCAAGAGTCGTAGCCTTGAGCCTTGGCCGCCAGCATCAGCGTCTGGGCGAAAATGCCGCTGCTGCGCATGACTTCGTCGCGCTGCACCTGCGGCTTGCCGCGATAGTACTGATCGACGGCCGGGATCATAAACTGTTGTACCGGCTCCGCCGCTTCGGCCCAGACGTTTTTTACCTGTGATTCCCAGCTCGACAGATCGCCGCACAGCACGACCAGCATCGACGCGTCGGTCACCTGCGCCTGCCCCCACGCCGCCTCGCGAATTTTCTCGCGCTGCGCGCGATCTTCGATCAGCAGCGGACGCCAATGCTGCAGGTTGAAAGCGCTGGGCGCCCCCTGCAGCGCGATGGTCAGCAACGCTTTTTTCTCTTCGAACGTCATCGCGTGCTGCGTATCGAACTGCTTGGTGGCGCGGCGCTGGCGGATCGCATCTAACGTATTCATTTTATTACTGCCTCTATCCATGTGAAAACGTCTATTGTCGCCAACCCGGTGCGGCTGTCCAGCCCCCGGCGGCTATTTCTGCGCGGTTTCGGCGCGCAAACGGCCGACCTCCGCCTTCAAGTCAGGCCACGGCGACTGACCGGCGTAGTGCTGCCGCAGGTAGTTGAGCAGTATGGCGATCTGCGCGTCATCCAGGTTATAGCGGAAGCCCGGCATATAGCCCAGTTCGGCGTTGGCCGGCCGCTGTATGCCATCCAGCACCACGCGAATGGCGTTGTCCGGCGTGGCGGCGAACAGGTTGGTATTCAGCGCCAGAGACGGCCGCACCCCCGCCATCTGCGCGCCTTTCTCCTGCGCATGGCAAGCCATGCAGGCGCCGGAAAACAGCCGTGCCCCTTGCGAATTCAAGGGCTCAACCTGGCGCTCCGCCTGGGCGTTCAAGGCTGCCGCCGTGGCGCCCGACGCCGTTTCAGGATGATAGCTGCGCAGATAGACGGCGATCGCCTGCAAATCGGCCTGCGGCAAGCGTGACAGCCCTTCTTCGATCACCGGCGCCATCGGGCCGGCGGCGACGCCGTGGTTGGCCGAGTAGCCGGTGCGCATGAAATCGACCAGATCCTGCTGCGTCCAGACGAGCGGCGCAGGCGAGCGAGCGGTCAACGCCGGCGCTGTCCAGCCTTCCGCCACTCCGCCCGCCAGGTGATCGGCGCCGGTTTTCTCACCGAACAGCACGTTGCGCGGCGAATGGCAGGCGCTGCAGTGCCCCAGCCCTTCGACCAGGTAAGCGCCGCGGTTCCAGTCGGCGCTCTGAGCAGGATCTTCCTTCATCGCGCCCGGCGTCAGGAACAGCCAGTTCCAGGCGAAGATGCCCTGACGAATATTGAACGGGAAGTGCAAATCGGTGGCCGGCGGCCGAGATTTCACCGCTGGCTGCGACATCAGGTAGGCGTAAAGCGCCTGCAGATCGGCGTCGCTGGTGCGGGTAAAGGCGGTATAGGGAAACGCCGGATAGAGATAGCGCCCCTGTCGATCGACGCCGTGCCGCATGGCGCGCTCAAACGCCGCGTAGCTCCAGCTGCCGATGCCGGTTTCCACGTCCGGCGTGATGTTGGTGGTGTAAATGGTGCCGAACGGGATCTCCATCGCCAGCCCGCCGGTATTGCGCTCGCCGCCCGAGCGGGTATGGCACACCGCGCAGTCGCCGAGATCGGCCAGCGTTTTGCCGCGCGCGATCTGCGCCTGGCTGAAGCTGTGCGTCGCATCGGCGGCAAGCGGCGCGATTTCCGGCTGCCAGCTGGCGACTACGCCGGCCACCACAACGGCGAGCACCGTTACGCCGCCCCATCCGGCGATCTTTTTCATCTTGTTCATGGTTGCTGTCCTTGTTCGTGACGGGGTTTAGTGACCGGCCTGAGCACGCAGCGCGGCCAGTACGCGTGCCGGCGTGAACGGCACCTCGCGCAGGCGCACGCCGAGCGCGTCAAACAGTGCGTTGCCAATCGCCGCCGCACTCGGCACCGAGGCAGACTCTCCGGCGCCCATCGGCGCTTCGTCCGGACGGTCGATCAGTTGGATATCGATCTGCGGCAGTTCGTCAAAGCGCAGGATGGGATACCCTCCCCAGTCCAATGACGTCACGCCCGTCTCGTTGAAGGTCACGAACTCTTTCAACACCCGGCTGGCAGACTGGATGATGTTGCCATGCACTTGATGGCGCACCCCGGCCGGGTTGATCATGCGACCGCAGTCGTGCGCCACGAAGATTTTATCGAGCGTGATCTGCCCGGAAAGGCGATTGACGCGAAGATCGCACACCCAGGCCGCCCAGGCGGCGCCAAAGCCAGGGAATTTACTGTGGAAATAGCGCGCATAGGCGAAGCCGCGGCCGCTCACCACTTCGGCGCCGGCGGCGCGCGACCGGTGCGCCGGGCCGTCTTGCCAGTTCGCCTGCCGCTTCAGGGCCTCGATCAGAGCCACCGCGCGCGGATCGTTCAGATAACGCAGGCGGAAGGCGATCGGATCCTCGCCGGCGCGCCAGGCCAGCTCGTCGATCCAGGATTCGTGAGCGAACACGTTGGGCAAGGCCGATACGCCTCGCATCCACGACGCCCGTACGATCGGCGCAGCGTCCTGACAAATCACCCGCATGTGCGGGTAGTCGTATTGCGGAATGGCGGTGCGATCGCCCATTTGCTGCACATCGGCCCGGTTGGCCACTTTGCCGGTTAACACCAGCGGCAGGGTCACGGCGTTGTTGGAGGGATAGCTGGTTTTCAGCTCGTAGGCCGCCACCCGGTTTTGCGCGTCCAGACCGCCGCGTACCCGGATCAGCTGGCCGGTGCCCTTCGGCTCCCAGCCGGACTCCTGTTCACGCATCAGCTGTACCCGCACCGGGCGACCGGTCGCCCGCGCCAGCAGGGCCGCGTCCGCCGAAACGTCATCGGCGCAGTTGCGGCCATAGCAACCGGAGGCCTCCATGCGGGTGATGTGCACCTGCTCGGACGGCAGCTCGAGCAGCCTGGCGATGTCTTTGCGCAGATCGTGAGGATTTTGCGTGCCGGACCACACCTGCGCCCGCCCGTCTTTAACGTCGGCGACCGCGCAGGAAGGGCCGATCGAGGCGTGCTGATGGTAGGGCCAGACATAGTCTGCCCGCACTTCGGTATGCAGTGCCGCCAGCGCGGCGTCCGTGCCCGCATCGTCGCGCAACACGCGGTCGTTTTTCGGATTGGCCTCCAGCGCGGCGGGCAGCGCTTCAGGCGACAGATCCGGCAACCCGGCCCAGGATTTCCATTCGGTTTTCAGCTGGCGCATGGCGGCGATCGCCTGCTCTTCGCGCTCGGCCACGATGCCGATGAAATCGTTGATCACCACCAGTTTCACGATGCCCGGCAGGTGCGAGATCGACCTTTCATCCACTGACAACAGGCCGCCGCCCAGCGGCGCGCTGCTGTCTGCGCCCACATAAGGTGGGCGCACCACCCGGCCATGCAACATGCCGGGCAGGCGCAGATCGTGCACATAGGTCAGCGCGCCGCTCACTTTGGCCGGAATATCGACCCGGGCGACGGCGCGGCCGACATAACGGTTCTGTTGTTCGCTGTTCAGCTGAACATTCTTATCCAACGCGACGTGCAGATTCTGCCCGCTCGCCAGTTGCGCATAGCTCAACGAACGCCCCGGCTGTTGCGTCACAAACACGTGGCCGGCCGCCGCCGTCAACTGTTCGGCCGGCAGTTCGAAAGCCTTGGCCGCCAGCGCCGTCAGCATGTGGCGCACCTGCGCCGCCGCCTGCCGCAGCGGCACCGACGTCACCTGAATGGTGGCGCTGGCGATGGTCGGCCCCTGATCCGGCGTGCGTTGCGTATCGCCAAGGATCATCGTCACTTGCTCGAACGGCACGCAGATTTCATCGGCGACGATCTGCGCCAGCGCGGTGCGAATGCCGGTGCCCAGATCGACGTGGCCGTTGAATGCCGTCACCCGCCCGTCGGCGGTGAGGCTGATAAAGCTGTCCACCCTGTCCAGCGGAAGATCGGCGGGCGTTGAGGCGGGTTCGGCGGCGAAGGCGTTAAACGATGCGGGCAGCAGGCTGCTGACCATCACCACACCGCCGGCCTGTAGCAGCTGTCGGCGGGTCAGTTCGAGACGGCTCATGCTTGCCTCCGCGCTGCCAGCAGTTCGCGAGCGCGTTCGGCGGCGCGCAAAATCTCAAGATGGGTGCCGCAGCGGCACAGGTTATAGGCCAGCTCTTTCTTGACTGCCTGTTCGTCCGCCTCGGGTTCACGTTCGAACAGCGCGACCAGCGTCATGATCATGCCGTTGGCGCAGTAGCCGCATTGCGCCGCCTGCTCATCGATAAATCCCTGCTGCACCGGATGCAGCGCTTCCGATGTTCCCAGGCCCTCCAGCGTGGTGACCGATTGGTTGCCTACCGCGGACAGCGGCATTGAGCAAGAACGTGCGGCGACGCCGTTGAGCAGCACCGTGCAGGCGCCGCACTCCCCCAGGCCGCAGCCGTATTTGGGGCCGTTCAATTGCAGATCGTTGCGTAACACGTACAGCAGCGGCGTGTCGGGCGAGACGTCGCCGAGTGGAACCACTCGGCCGTTAACATTGATTTCCATGGTGAAACTATCCCTCAAATTAACGGATTTACTCCGTAACCTCGTTGCCATCAGTAGCTAGGCAAGATATTTATCATTATCGTCAAAAGACCTGATAATGTTAAGGGAATGTAGCCGTAACGGCTTTAACGAAAAGTGGGTATTTTCTATAAATTTCCTATAGATAAGCCCGGTTTTATGGTTGCCCGCCGTGATTATTGTCGTTCGTCAATCCGGCTTCGGCACCGTCGACCAGCAGCCTGACGCCCGCCTCGAACAGCCTGTCTGCGCCCTTCTCCTGCAATCCTTCCCAGCCTTCGCACAGCAGCGGGTAACGCCGACGGTCGGCCTCGTTCAGCGCGTCGTCAGGCTGCATTTGCTGTTCTTCCAGCACCCAGCCCACCACGAAGCGGCCAACGGCGAACAGCAGGTTAACCGCGCGTTCCGGCGTAAATCCCGCCCGGCACAACAGCGCCACCTTGGCCTCGATGATCGCGAACTGCGGTTCCTGCGGACGGGTGCCGGCATGCAGGCGCGCACCGTCGCGGTAAGCCAGCAACGCGCGGCGAAAGTTGACCGCGTTGGCGGTGACCCAGGCTCGCCAGGGCATGTCAGCGGGCATCTCTTCACGGTGATCCAGCATGATGGTTTCCGCCATCGCCTTCAGCAGCTCGGCCTTGTTCTTGAAATGCCAATAAAGCGTGGGCGATTGTACGCCCAGATGTTGCGCCAGACGGCGGGTGCTCAGGGCGTCGATGCCGATGTCATTCAGCAGCTCCAGCGCCCCGCGCAGCACGGTTTCGCGCGTTAAACGCGCCGCGGTATTTTTTTCGCTCATCTCTCTATCACTGATAGGGTAACTGTGGAATACTCATTACTCTATCACTGTTAGAGTCACGATTTTGAAAAAACCTATGCTGGTTATTTTGTTGACGGTGCTGCTGGATGCGGTGGGCATCGGTCTGATCATGCCTATCCTGCCGGCGCTGTTGCGCTCGCTGGGCGGTCTCGATGCCGGCAGCGTGCATTACGGCGCTCTGTTGGCGGCCTATGCGTTGATGCAATTCCTGTTTTCACCAATCCTCGGCGCGCTGAGCGATCGTTTCGGCCGGCGCCCGGTGCTGTTGATTTCGCTCGCCGGCGCGGCGGCCGACTACCTGCTGATGGCGTTCGCGCCGACGCTGGCCTGGCTCTATCTGGGCCGGTTGCTGGCGGGCATCACCGGCGCCAACATGGCGGTCGCCACCGCCTATGTCACCGATATTACCCCTGCCGGCCAACGCGCGCGGCGTTTCGGCCTGGTGGGTGCCGTATTCGGCGTCGGCTTTATCGTCGGCCCGCTGCTCGGCGGCTCACTGGGCGAATGGCATCTGCATGCCCCCTTCCTGGCGGCGGCGGTGATGAACGCCATCAACCTGGCGTTGGCGTTTTTCCTGTTGCCCGAATCGCGTAAACCCAGCTGCCGCACCGCCGAGAAAATCCGGCTTAATCCCTTTTCTTCATTGCGGCGATTGCACGGCAAGCCGGGCCTGCTGCCGCTGGCCGGCATTTACCTGATCATGGCGCTGGCCTCTCAGGCGCCGGCTACGCTGTGGATTTTATACGGTCAGGATCGCTTCGGCTGGAGCATGATGTTGGCGGGCCTGTCGCTGGCCGGTTACGGCGCCTGCCACGCGCTGTCGCAGGCCTTTGCCGTCGGCCCGCTGGTCGCACGGCTCGGCGAGCGCAAGGCGCTGCTGATCGGCCTGGCCGCCGACGCGCTGGGCATGCTGCTGCTGTCGATCGCCACGCGCGGCTGGGCGCCGTTCGTCCTGCTGCCGTTGTTTGCAGCGGGCGGCATGGCGTTACCCGCGCTGCAGGCGCTGATGGCGCACAAGGTGGACGACGATCATCAGGGCGAGTTGCAGGGGACGCTGTCCAGCATGGGCAGCCTGATCGGCGTCGCCGGGCCGCTGGTAGCGACGGCGCTGTACGCCGCCACGCGCGATGTCTGGCCCGGCCTGGTCTGGGCGCTGGCCGCCGCCCTGTATCTGCTGACCCCGCCGCTGCTGGCACGTTCGCGCGCCAGGGATATGGCGCCGTAACTTTGCCAATCTTTAGCTTTGGAAAGCAAAAACCGGCATTTTGCCGCCGGAATAAGCTGACCTATGCTGAACTGTGTAATGAAACGCGTTTTCATGGCATGTCTTCCGGAACGTTTTGCTTTAATTTGTTCGTCGTGAACTCTGGGCCGCCCCTGACTGGTGCGGCTTTTCTTTTGGTTCGGCAGTGCCAGCGGCGGTGAATTTTGCTATGTTAACCTGCAGATAAGCTTCCCGTTTTCAGCCGCCGGACCGACTCATGTTCACCCATAAAGCAATCGCCGAGCTCAACGCCCTGGAGCTGATGGTTTATAACTACGTCAGCAAACACAAAAATCAGGTGATGTACATGACCATCCGCGAGCTGGCGGAGGCCGCCGGCGTGTCCACCACCACCGTGCTGCGGTTTTGCAAAAAAATGGGCTGTGACGGCTATTCGGAATTTCGCATCCGTTTCAAACTGTACCTCGAGCAAAGCGACGCGCCGCCGATCGATTCCGGCATCGGCGAAATCCTCAGCTTTTTTAAAAGCGTCAGCAACGAAGAGTTTAATCAGCTGATCGATCAGGCGGTGCAGCATATCGCCGCCGCCGAGCGAATTATTTTCGTCGGCATCAGTACGTCAGGCGCATTGGGGAAATATGGCGCACGTTTCTTCTCCAACGTCGGGAAATTCAGCACCCATATCGACGATCCTTATTATCCGGTCAACAGCGATATGTATAAAAACGCGGTGGCGATCATGCTGTCGGTCTCCGGCGAGACCGAAGAGATCCTGCGGTTGGCGAGCCAGTTCAGCCTGCACCACTGCAAAATCATCAGCATCACCAACAACGAAACCTCTTCACTGGCGCGGCTGGCGGACTTCAACCTCTCTTACCACGTTCCGCAGCATTTGATCGGCGGCCATCATAATATTACCACGCAGATCCCCGTGCTTTACATTATTGAAACCATCGGTAAACGGCTCGGGCATATTAATTCGGCAAAATAAAACAGGCTGTTTTTTTATTGTGACAAGTCACTTTTCACGGTGATTTGTTATATCGTGACATTTCTTTCGGTATTGGTACTCTATTCTCAACGCAGCGTGATTACCCTTCATTAAATAAACCGATGAGACATTGACGATGAAACAGTTGCCGAAGGATTTTCTGTGGGGGGGCGCGGTCGCCGCGCACCAGGTTGAAGGCGGTTGGGATCGGGGCGGCAAAGGCCCAAGCATCGCCGACGTGCTGTCCGGCGGTTCGCACGGCGTCGATCGCGTGATGACCGACGGGGTGCTCGATGGCTACCGTTACCCCAATCATGAAGCGGTGGACTTCTATGGCCGCTACAAACAAGACGTGGCGCTGTTCGCCGAGATGGGGTTCAAATGCTTCCGCACCTCGATCGCCTGGACGCGCATCTTTCCGAACGGCGACGAAACGGCACCGAATGAAGCCGGCCTGCAGTTTTACGACGATCTGTTCGATGAGCTGCTGAAATACGGTATCCAGCCGGTGATCACCCTGTCCCACTTCGAAATGCCTTACCATTTGGTGAAAACCTACGGCGGCTGGAAAAACCGCCGGGTGGTGGAGTTCTTCGTGCGCTTTAGCGAAGTGGTGATGCGCCGCTACCGCGAGAAGGTGAAGTACTGGATGACCTTCAACGAGATCAACAACCAGAGCAACTACCGCTACCCGCTGTTCGGCTACTGCTGTTCCGGCGTGGATTACACCCAGGAAGACAATCCGGAGCAGGCGCTGTACCAGGTGTTGCACCACCAGTTCGTTGCCAGCGCGCAGGTGGTCAAACTCGGCCATCAGATCAACCCGGAGTTCAAGATCGGCTGCATGCTGGCCTGCGTGCCGTTCTACCCTTATTCCTGCAAGCCGGACGACGTGATGTACGCCGTGGAGGCGATGCACCAGCGCTATCTGTACACCGACGTGCAGATGCGCGGCTACTACCCAAGCTATCTGCTGCGCGACTGGGAACGCAAAGGGCTGAAGATCGAGATGCAGCCGCAGGACGCCCAGATCCTGCGCGAGGGCTGCACCGACTACATCGGCTTCAGCTATTACATGAGCAACGCGCTGCAGGCCAACGCGATGGAAGGCAGCGACGGCATGTTCGGTTTCCCGGGCAACGTGCCGAACCCGCACGTCAAGGCTTCCGACTGGGGTTGGCAGATCGATCCGGTCGGGCTGCGCTACTCGCTGAACGTATTGTATGAACGCTACCAGAAGCCGCTGTTTATCGTGGAAAACGGCTTCGGCGCCTTCGACAAGGTGGAAGCGGACGGCCAGATCAACGATGACTATCGCATCGACTATCTGCGTGCTCATATCGAAGAGATGAAGAAAGCGGTGATTGAAGACGGCGTGGATCTGATCGGCTACACCCCTTGGGGCTGCATCGACTGCGTGTCGTTCACCACCGGTGAGTACAGCAAACGCTACGGCTTTATCTACGTCGATAAACACGACGACGGCACCGGTACGCTTGAGCGCTCGCGCAAGAAGAGCTTCGACTGGTACCGCCGGGTCATCGCCAGCAACGGCGAACAGCTGTAACTGCGCGGCAGACGATCAGGGGCGATGTTCGCCCCTTTTTTATTGCGCCTTATTCCGCCGTCTGCCCGGCGGTGAGGTACTTCGCCATTTCCACCGGCGGCACCATGCCGCCGCCGGTCGCCCACACCAGATGCGTCGCCTGCGCCAAACTCTCCGCGCTCACGCCTTGCCCGCTCAGCGGTTGCGCATTGGCCGCCATGCGCCACGGCCCGGCCATGCCGGCCAGCGCAGACGGCTCCAGCTGGATATGTTCGTGCCGATCCAACAACCCGAGCAACGCGAACATCTCCTCGTCGCTCAGGGTGTAAAACGCGCTCAGCAGGCGTTCCATCGCCCGGCCGACAAAGCCGGAGGCGCGCCCCACCGCCAATCCGTCCGCCGCTGTGCGGTTGTCGATGCCGAGATCTTGCACCGCAATCCCGTCATGCAGCCCGCTGTAGACCCCGAGCAGCATGCAGGGCGAATGGGTCGGCTCGGCGAAAACGCAGTGAACGTGATCGCCGAACGCCAGCTTGAGGCCAAACGCCACGCCGCCCGGCCCGCCGCCGACGCCGCACGGCAGATAAACGAACAGCGGATGCTGCGCGTCCACCACGATGCCCTGTTCGGCGAACTGCCGCTTCAGGCGGCCGCCGGCCACCGCATAACCGAGGAACAGGGTTTGCGAGTTTTCATCGTCGATAAAGAAACAACGCGGATCGTTCGCCGCCTGTTTGCGGCCCTGCTCCACCGCCACGCCGTAATCTTCGGCGTATTCCACCACCGTCACGCCGTTGTCGCGCAGCTTCTGCTTCTTCCACGCCCGCGCATCCGCCGACATGTGCACGCTGACGTCAAATCCCAGGCGGGCGCTGATGATGCCGATGGATAATCCCAGATTGCCCGTCGATCCGACGGCGATACGGTATTGGCTGAAGAACTGACGGAACTCGTCGGAAAACAACCGGGCGTAGTCATCACCGGTCTGCAGCAGCCCCGCCTCCAGCGCCAGCTTCTCCGCGTGCGTCAGCACTTCATAGATGCCGCCGCGCGCCTTGATTGAACCGGAGATCGGCAGATGGCTGTCCTTTTTCAACAGCAGTTTCCCACCCAGAGTTTGCCCGTAGCGGCGATCCAGCGCCTGCTGCATGGCGGGGATCGCCACCAGTTCGGATTCGATGATCCCACCAGTGGGCTGGGTTTCCGGGAAGGCCGCGGCGAGATATGGCGCAAAGCGCGCCAGGCGCTGCTCGGCTTCGGCCACGTCGGCGGCGCTCAGCCCGACATGAGGCAGCCCTGCGGCCAGCGTGGTCGCACGCGGATTGAACCAAGTGATCGGCTCAAGAGCAACCATGCGTTGCAGCAGCGGATGCTGCGCGATCCACGGTTGAATCTGTGATTGGTGCATAAGTGTCCCTGACTGAGTTGGCATTGCCGTCACCATGCCGCGAACGCCGGCGGCTGACAAATGATAAATTCTGCGCTTGAGATGCAACAGATTGATGCAAACCCGGCGCTAGCCGGCGGCGACGCCAAACAACATGCCGACGCCGGAGGAGACCGCCATCGCCAGGGCGCTCCAGATGAGGATGCGCGCGATGCCCGGCAAGATCGGCGCACCGCCGGTTTTTGCGGCGATGCCGCCGAGCACGCCGAGGGAAATCAGCGCCGAGACCACCAGCGCCGGCCGCGTCCAGTCGAGCGGCGCCCACAGCGCCACCAGTAGCGGCAACAGCGCGCCGAGGGAGAAACTCAGCGCCGACGCTAACGCCGCCTGCAGCGGCCGGGCGCGCGTGGCGGAGGAAATGCCCAGCTCGTCGCGCGCATGCGCCTCCAGCGCATCGTGCGCCATCAGCTTTTCCGCTACCTGCCGGGCCAGCGCCGGATCCAGGCCGCGATGCACGTAGATTGACGTCAGTTCACGAAACTCCCCCGGGTAGTCTTCAAGCAGCTCCGCCTGCTCCTCAGCCAGGGCAGCCTTTTCGGTATCCGCCTGCGACGATACCGACACATACTCGCCGGTGGCCATCGACATCGCGCCCGCCACCCACCCGGCGACGCCGGCGATCATCAACGCGGAATGCGAGGCGCTGGCCGCCGCCACGCCCAGCAGCAGGCTGGCCGTTGAGACAATGCCGTCGTTGGCGCCGAGCACCGCCGCCCGCAGCCAGCCGATGCGCTCAATACTGTGCCGCTCTCGGTGCATCCGCTCTCTCCTTCTCGATCTTGCCGCTAGTCTCGCGCTGCCGCTTCCAGGCCGGCGATGTCGATTTTGCCCATCAATAGCATCGCTTCCGTCACCCGCCGCACGCGGGCGGCGTCAGGGTCGTTCATCAACTCCGTCAGACGCCGCGGCACAATCTGCCAGCACAGCCCCCAACGATCGCGCAACCAACCGCACTGCTCCGCCTCGCCGCCTTCGCTCAGCGTATCCCACAGCCGGTCGACCTCCGCCTGATCGTCGCACTCCACCATCACGGAGAAACTGTGGTTGAACGGATCCAGCGGCCCGGCTTCGATCGCCGCGTAGCGCTGGTCGCCCAGGGTGAAGGAGGCCAGCTTCACGCTGCCGGCCGGGCCGCTCGGCGTATCCGCCGGCAGATCGGAAAACCAGTTCACGGACGAACCGGGAATCAGCGCGACATAGCAGTTCAGCGCCGCCTCCATGTCTTTTTCAAACCACAGATGTTGCGTAATTCTGGCCATCTGCGCCTCCTTCACTCATCAAGGATTGGCGCGAACCCGCCAAAGATCATGCGCTTGCCGTCAAACGGCATCTCGCCCAGCGCCTTCATGCGCGGATCGCTCATCATTTTCTCGTTGGCGGCGTCGCGCACCGCCTTGGAGGGATACTCGATCCAGCTGAACACCACCACTTCGCCTTCCTGCGCCTTCACCGCGCCGCGAAAGTCGGTCAGTTTGCCGTCGGGCACATCATCACCCCAACACTCCACGATGCGCGTGGCGCCAAACTCTTTGAACAATGGCACCGTTGCAGCCGCCAACCGGTGATACGCCTCCTTGTTGGCGGCCGGCACCGCCACCACAAACCCGTCGATGTATTTCATCCTGGCATCCTCTTGTCTGTTTAAGGACAGTCGGTTTAACGCAGGCGGAGTTGCCTGCACCCCCTACCAGTTTAGACGGCGGGGGCGCTGCGCGGATCGCAAGTTAGCGGCCGGGGGCCGGCGGCGGGTAAGACTCAGGCGTGGCGACCCGGTTGCGGCCGGCATTTTTTGCTTTGTATACCGCCAGATCCGCCAGTTTCAGCAGATCCGCCAGGCTATGGCCGGAACCGCCCGTACAGGTCACCATGCCGATGCTGACGGTGATCTGCAGCGGATGGCCGGCCGGCATGGTGATCGACTCCGCTTCGATGCGTTGCCGCAGCCGTTCGGCCAGCTGCAATCCCTGCTGAGGCTGGCCGAGCGTCGAGACGATGGCAAACTCTTCGCCACCCATGCGGCCAAACAGATCATTGACGCTCAGATCGGCGGCGATCGCGCGGGTAAAAGCCATCAGCGCCTGATCGCCGCCGGCGTGGCCGAAACGGTCATTAATCGATTTGAAATAGTCGATATCGAGCATCATGACGCAAACCAGCTCGCCTTTTTGGTCAATCACCCGTTCGCCGCGCTGCATAAACGCATTGCGCGTCAACACATGCGTCAAGGCGTCGTGATTCGCCACATGCTCCAGGGTGCGCAACAGCGCATTGCGCGCATAGTTCATGCTGGCGACGGCGATCGGCCCCAGCGCCAACAGCGCAATGCCCAAACGCATCGACACCGCGTTCTGCAACACCTTCATATCGAGCGTCGTGCTCAACAGCCCGAAATCGATCGCCAGATGGCACCACAGCACGTAAACCAGCACCGCGATCATGGTGCTGAACAGTGAAAAGGACATCGCCAGCCACAGCAGCACCGGCATTGGAAAGATCACCGCGCCGGGCCCGCCGATCAGCACGCTGCAAACCGCCGCCAGCGCCAGCAGCGCCAACACCGCAAGTTTTTGCCCCGCCTGCGGCCATTGGCTGCGCTGCATCAGCATGGCGCAAGCCGCGCGCAGGCGATGTCGCCAATCGATGGGAAACACCAGAATGAACGGCATCAGCGTGACGTAATTGGTGAATTCGGACGAGAACCACAGCGCCAGGGAGGTCAAATAGGGTCTGCCGAACAGCCACTGAGAGGCGACGGCGCCCGCCACGCCGGTGACGGCAGCGGCGGCCAGGCAGATGCCGAACAGATACATGCTGGAGGCGCCGCGCTGCAACATGCGCGCCGGTGCCGACAGCCGCATGAACAGCCAATACCCTGCCACCACGCCGGAAAGATTGGCGGCATTCAACAGCAGCGCCTTTTCCAGCGAACTGCCGGTCAACAGGTCCGCCGCCAGATAGCCCAGCACCGCCATGCCCCAGCCGGCGCAGGTGGCCCACTGCGGGCGGCGCACCAAAACGGCCAGCAGCACGGCGTTTACCGGCCAGAATATCGCCAGAAAGCTGCCGGGACGGCTCACGATACCCAGCAGGCACAGCGCAAACACCAGCAAAAAGATGAGGGTCGCGGGCCAGATTTTACGGGTATCGGACAACGGGATGGTTTGCATCTTGGATCCAGAGACTTTCGCTAGCGTAAAGTGACAGTCTTTTCGCGTCACAACCGTCGAACAAGGAGAACACACACGGCCGACCCGGCTATTATTGCCAGTTTTGCCAGCGCGGGCATCTGTTTATTCATCAAGGGAAAATATATTTGTGTATCAATATATTGACGGCAACCAGCTACCAGACGCAGAAACTGCCGAAACGCTGCCGTCACCTCGATCTTTGTGGCCAATCCGGCGAATTTATACCGGCAAAACCGCCATGCTTTTCACTGATGGCAAAATAAAATCTTGCAATGCGCGAAGGGCGCCAACTTCCTCTATCTAATTTCATCAAATGATAATTATAATGATAATCGTTACTATTTATTATTTTACCATGGAATGATATGCGCCAGTCAGTTCTTCGCCACCCCTACAAAAGCAAAAAAAATCCCATTCTGCGTACGCTGCCCCTGTTTGCCGGCCTGTTTCCCGCCCTGACGATCGCCGCCGTGACCGACGCTAAATCGGAGGAGTCCATCACAGTAACCGCCGCCCCGCTGCCTGCCGGCAGCTATAGCGCCGATACCGCTTCGACCGGCAGCAAAACCGCAGCGCCGATCGCCGAGGTGCCGCAATCGATCAGCGTTGTCACCTCTCAGGTGATTGACGACTTCCAGGTCAAAAGCGTCAATGACGCGATGAAGTTCGTCAGCGGCGTCACCCAGGGCAACACACTCGGCGGCACCGAGGACGGCTTTGTCAAACGCGGTTTTGGGGTCAACTCCGACGGTTCGGTGTTCATCGACGGCGTACGCAGCAACCAGGGGTTGAGCATGGACGCCACCACCGAACGCGTCGAGGTGCTGAAAGGCTCCGCTTCACTGCTTTACGGTATCCTCAGCCCTGGCGGCATCATCAATCTGATCGGTAAAAAACCGCAGTATGACTGGAACACCCGCATCAGCGGCGCCACCAACAGCTTTGGCGGCGGCAGCGACAGTGTCGATGTCACCGGCCCGCTGGGCGGCGGCTTCGCCTTTCGCCTGATCGCCGAACGTCAGCACGCGGATTACTGGCGCAACTTCGGCAGCGACGAACACACGCTGCTCGCCCCCTCGCTCAGTTGGTTCGGCGACAAAGCCTCCTTTAACATCGCCTACAGCGAATATAAGTACGACATTCCTTACGATCGCGGCACCGCATTTATCGACGGTAAACCGGTCGATGTGCCCTACAACCGCCGGCTTGATGATTACGCCAACCGCGCCTGGGGCAAAAACAAACGCCTGAGCGCCCATTATGAATACGCGCTGGACCCGATCTGGACCACCCGTGTCAACTACGCGTGGCTGCAGCGCCGTTACGACAGTAACGAAGTGCGCGCCACCGCCGTCGACACCACGACCGGCATCGTTTCGCGCCGCGCCGACGCCAACCGAGGCTTTAATCACCAGACCCACTACTACTCGTGGGATCTGACCGGCTCGCCGGAGGTATTCGGCATGCAGCATGACCTGCTGCTGGGCGTGGACTACGAGAAAAACCAGACCTATAAGGCGTATTCCTATCGCGGCAAGGTGTCGAAGACCTTCAACATGTACGATCCGACCTATGGCGAAACGCCTGTCACTGACAGTACGACCTACAGCGACGCGGCGAGCAATCTACGCGCCACGCTGTTCAGCCGTTCTCTGTACGCCAAGGACAGCATCCATCTCACCGAGCGCTGGATCGCGGTGCTGGGCGCGCGCTATCAGTCGTATTATCAGAACAACAGCAACGGTTTCCGGCAGCCGAAAAATACGCTCAATGACAAATATGACCAGTTTTTGCCGCAGGCGGGACTGGTGTTTAAGTTGACGCCGAGCCTGTCGCTGTACGGCAACTACAGCCGTTCCTTCACGCCATCCACCGCCATCGACGACAATGGCAACGTCGCCACGCCGGAAACCGGCACCACTTATGAAGTGGGCGGCAAATGGCAAGTCACCCCGGCGTTTGACGCCACGCTGGCGCTCTATCGCATCGATGAAAGCAATATGTCGATCTTTATCAACGGCGTGACCCGCAGCATTCCCAAAGCGCGCTCCACCGGCGTCGAACTGGAGTTGAACGGCGAAGTGGCGCGCAACTGGGATCTCACCGCCAACTACAGCTACGACAAGACCGAAATCGTTGAAGACAATCTCAACCCGGCCAACGTCGGCAATCGGCTGGTCAACGCCCCGACCAACATGGGCGGCCTGTACCTCAGCCACCGCATGACGTTGCCGGTGGTGCCCGGCGAGGTGCGCGTTGGCGGCGGCGCACGCTACGTCGGCCGCCGCGCCGGCGATCCGGAGAACAGCTTCACCATGCCGGCCTATACCGTGGCGGATGCGTTTGTCGCCTGGGACAGCAAACTGTTGGGGAAACATACTCAGCTGAAGCTGAATGTGAAAAACCTGTTCAACCGCGAATATTATGCCTCCAGCGCCGGCAATTTACGCGTGATTGAGGGGGAACCGCGCAGCCTGAGCCTGCAGGCGACGGTCGATTTTTAACCTGCCGATTGTCGGGCGCCGTTTGGCGCCCGTATTCATTTCACCGGGTGTCAAAGCGCCTTGCGATACATCACAAATCCGGGACGATCCGCCACCTTGTCATACAGCAGCATCGCCGTCTGGTTGGTTTCATGGGTATTCCAATAGACGCGCGGCAACCCCAGCTGCTGCGCACGCTCGTAAACCGCCGCGATCAGCGCCCTCGCCACCCCTTTACCGCGCACCGCCTCTGCGGTGAACAGATCCTGTAGATAGCAGTTGGGCTGCAGCTGAATGGTGCTGCGGTGCAGCAGATAGTGCGTTAATCCAACCACCTGCCCCTGATGCTCGGCGACCAGCGCGAACATCGGCTCGTAGGCGTCGAAAAAACGCCGCCAGGTGGTTTGCGTCACCTCGTCCGGCAACGCCGTTGCCCCCTCCCGGCCGTAAAAGGCGTTATACCCCTGCCACAGCGCCAGCCAGGCGGCGTAATCCCGTTGTTCCAGCGATCTGACCACGATGCTTTCGCTCATGATGTCCTCTGCGATGATGTAAAAATGCCCGCCTCCAGCATAGAACAGCAAACGTCAACGCGCAGGCCACGGCGCCACATTGAGGTCTGCGGCCGGAGCCGTACATACTCGCAATCGGTGCATCCGCGGCAATGGGCACCACCCATTCAGAAAATATGTAGCGTCAAATGCCGAACAACAGCAATGCCCAGCCACGCTATTTCATTTTCTGACTGTCGAACGTTTCTTGACAAAACATCATCAGTATCCGTCATTTGAAAATAACATGCAAAACACAACGTACTTTACCATGCAATTTTATTATTTCCGCCATGCGGAATAAATTCCATCAGGAGTATCTATATTGTGTTGAAGTAATGCAATTCCATGAGCAGGGTTCTGCATATATTCCGCGATGTAGGAAGGTTCTACTGAACTTTCAATTTTGAATATATCATAAGCCAGCCCCAATAAAACCTCTACAATCAATCCTGGCCCAGTCAAAGCCGAAGTTACACAATAATTTTTTGTTATTAATTCAGTTCTCCACGTTAGAAGCCTGCTCAGATAAAGCTCTGCTTCACCACCGGTATAACAACTGAATATACAGTCATTTCTTTCTAAGAATCGATATCTTTTCTTCATGACCATAAGGATTATTTTTATCGCCTTTGATCTTTTATGAGATGACATGAAGTTATTAAAATAGACGCCCTTTAATCTCTTGAGTGTGCCCAGAGCGAGCAGATTCTTATAAACATACATATTCCCTAATGATGGGATCATATCTAAAGAAAAATTAGAAATATCTTGTCTGATGAGTCTATTTATTGTTTCAAATCTGTCAGCATCCACACTCAACTCTTGTGCATCGAAATCAACCGCATCTTTAGTCAAAATACCATCTAAGCCAATCTTGTTTAAAATTAATTTTGTTTTAAACAGAAGAAATGAATCACTCTCTATGATTCTTTCTTTTTCTATATATTTATTAAGGCTGCAATATATATCATTAGTACATGGGAGTGTATCAATGTCTATATACACTCCTCCATATTGATAGATAATTAAAAGCCTAACAATGTCGCTTGCACTAGCAAGATTACATCTCAATATGATTTCGTAATAATAATATTTCATAAAATCATCAAGGTCAGCACAGAAAATATCCGCTATGTTCTTTTTTATAACGCCTCGTTTTTCGAACCATGAACATTTGATTTTTTTCTCCATCCTCTGATAGGGAATTTTATTCTTGTCTAAGAATTCAATAACCAGGTCATCAAATGTAAACCCTTCTTTTATCTTTGGGTATATATAATTAAAAGCAGAATTTTTTATTTCCAATTCAAGCTCTAACTTATCTTTAACTCTTTTTGTGTTGACGAAGTCAATTATGGCAGTATTGAGAAGTTTGCACAGTGAAGAATCGCTGTCGCACCAAAAAAACACATCCTTATCTTTGTTTGTTTTTTGCCATATTTCAATGTAATGCGCTTTTACTTCATTTAAATCACCAATCCATAAAAAATGCAGGACATTTGGAACTAATGATTTATCTATCGTTGACAACTTCATTTTCAACGCTATCATTTAGGCCTCCATGCAAAGTTAGTTATAATACCATTTGATTATCTTATTAGTTAACTGAAAAGATAGACTATGGCCATAATAATAATGCAAACAGAGCAAAATAATAGATTGCCTGAAAAATCCCTCAGTGAATCCAAGTAATCATTACTGCTTTTATTTAGTTTGATAATCGCATCGCTTTCGTTTTCAGCATCTACTTCAACATGATGCCTTCTGAATCCCTGTTGCTTCATATCCTTAATAACTTTTTGTGTGACCATTTCCTTTGTCATAACTATTGTCTTGTCACTTTTTATAAAGACAATATACCTATTCATCATGCCACCTATAAAGCACAGAATTTTACTTCTGTGCCAAGATTATATCTATTAATTAGCGCTTAGTACCTGACTCTCTGCTCTCTCTCGGCCCAGTACCATTTCCGCCGTAACCATTTCCTGCAGCCATTGAATTACCATTTCCCCAGAAGCCGTTAGCACCAGAACCACTTCCATACGGGCTATTTTGTGACAAGAATGATTGAAGCCCACGATCACCTCCGTTATTGTTGCCACTATTTGTAGAACCATAGCCACCGTTATCAGACGATCTTTTCCCACTACCGTCACGGTCCTGCCACCCACCAGATACGGCATCGAGTTGGCTACTTAAAATTTTTTTCATGAACTCTCTCCTTGAATTGTTCAGGTTTGCAACCATCAAAAATGGTTGAATTTCATACTATCCCTGTACGACCAGCAAAAAAAATTAAATGTCATTAAATTATGATGCTTGTCACATGGATTTTCACACCGCTATAGGAAATTAATCCAACGTTCATTTTCAGGAGTAAATAATCATCGACACCAAGAATAGTTCCCCCTAGCACTCATTGAATGCTTTAATATTCCACTAATTGATTCGTTGAATATTTTATTAATTTTTATCACATTTAACCACAGTTACAAACGCCGCAGAATCAATCGAAAAATATCATTAAAATGGAAATCAGCGATTGGCTAGAATGGTTTATTTCCTATGCGATCGCTCTTCACTTGCCACTATTACCGAAAACACAGGCACCAGCGAGAAAATCCAGCAGCGCGCGGTTGAACAGAGTCGGCCGCTGCAGGGGCGCGAAGTGACTGACGCCCGGCAGCGTCACCAGGCGAGCGCCGGGGATGCTGTGGCTCAGGTAGACGGCATGTTCGGCGCGGATAAACTCATCGTGTTCGCTGTGCACCACCGTCACCGGCACGCGAATAGCCGCCAGATCCTGCGCGGTATAGTTCGGCTGGCTGCTCATCATCAGACTTACGGCGGCGACGAAGGGAGCGAAATCTTCCGGCGTCGGTGACAAGGCGGCATAGTCTTGCGCATGGCGCGCAAAGCAACGTTCGACGATCGGGCTGGACGACGGCGGTTTAACCCCGCTGGCGTCCATATTGCAGCCGAAGAAAAAAACGCCGGCCACCCGCTCGGGTGCCCGGTGGGCAGCGATGAGCGCGACGCAGGCACCGTCGCTCCAGCCCACCAACGCGGCACGCGGGATGCGCAGCGCCGTCATCGCCGCCAACAGGTCATCGGCCATCCGATCGTAACGATACGGCCGTGCGTCGCGCGTGCTGCGCCCGTGGCCGCGGCTGTCGATGACCAGCACGTTATAGCCGGCAGCCAACAGCGTCGGCAGTTGATAGCCCCAGTTGCCGCTGTGGCCCAGGCCGCCGTGCAACAGGATCACCGTCGGTTCGGTGCCATAGGCGGCATACCAGATACGCGCGCCGTCATGCTCGATATCCCCCTGTCGGGCACCGGGCGGCAATGCCGGCGCGCCTTGCGCGGCAAAACGCGTTAAATCGTCGTCGGTTGGCATTTTTCCCCCTCGTTCGTCGACGTGGTGCGGCGAAACGGCATCAGAGGAGTATAGATCGCACCGTAAAGCGGTGCCGTTCGCTTTCCCGACATATACTTAAATCAGGAATCGCAATGGAGGACGGTGAGATGAAAAAGATAACGCTGGTGTTCTTGATGCTGATGTTGAGCGGTTGTATCGGCGGCGGCGGTGGCCCGTCGAATGCGCCGCCGGCGTCGCCGAATGAACCCTACACCTGCAGTAACTCCGGCGCCAACAGCGACTGCTCGCAATCGGTTGAGCCGTCAATGTATTAACCGCGTTCGGCGGGCCGTCGCTGAACGGCCCGCCGCCTTAACGTTGAACTACGAAGAGTGCTCCTCTTCGTTCGCCTGATATCGCGTCGCCTGCTGCTTCATGAATACCACCTCCTGCGGGCTGGACAGGCTCACTTCCTGGGCGCGCAGCAGCTTGAGGATGTTGAACAGCAGTTCGCTCTTGGTGGCGCCGACCATGCGCGGGCTCGGCACGTAGCCGGTCACGCTCAGGATAATGCCGTCCGGCCCCAACTGACTGAAGCGCACATAAGGCGCCGGCGTCTCCAGAATGGTTTCATACTCGTTATAGGCGCTGAGCAAGATATTGCGCACCTGTTCCGGGTCGATAGAGGTCGGGAACGTCAGCGCGATGGTCACCACCCCTTGCGCATTGCCCATGGTGGCGTTGCGCACGTTCTGCGAAATCAGCTGCGAGTTGGGCACGATCATGGTGGAGCGGTCGCTGAGCTGAATCTCGGTGGCGCGCACGTTGATGCGACGCACGTCGCCCTCCACGCCGCCGATGCCGATCATATCCCCCACCTTCACCGGGCGTTCGGTCAGCAGGATCAGGCCGGAAATAAAGTTCTTCACGATCTCCTGCAAGCCGAAACCGATACCGACCGACAGGGCGCTGACGATCCACGCCAGGTTGCTCCACTGAATGCCCAGCGCCGCCAGGGTGATCAGAATCACCAGCACATAGCCGATATTGCTGAACAGCGTCACCAGCGAGGCGCGAATGCCGACGTCCGAGATGGTCTTCGGCAGCAGTTCAGAACCCAACCAGCGCCGTACCGCGCGCAGAATGTAGATGCCGATCGCCAGGCAGATCACCGCGTTGAGCAGGTTGCCGGGCACGATGTTGAAACGCTGCAACCCTTCGCCGGTCAGGATGGAGACGATTTTCTCCATCAGCGTACCCGGCGTGGTGCTGCCGAACGAGCCGTTGAACAACGCGACGATCATCAACAGCAGCAGTGAACATTTGGCCAGCGCGGTGGTGATGATCGACATCTGCTCCAGGTGGCGATCCTTGAAGCTGAGCGTTTTCTTCAGCATCTTGCCGCTGACGGTCTGCGGCGAAAACAGCGCGGCGCAAAAGTCGGTGGCGAACAACACCATGAAGTAGAACGCCATCAGCACCAACACTACCCAAATCAGCTGGTAGGTCAGGAAGCGAGCGAAGGCGATGTAGCCGATCAGCAGTGAAAACAGGATCACCACCGAGCACACCAGGGTGACGATATGCACCAGCCCGCCGACCAGCGTGCGTTTTTCCAGGTGCGCGCCCTGCTGTTCCAGACGGCGGCGAATGCGCTGGCCGCGCAGCGGCGCCGCCAGCAGCACCATGCCGATCAGCCCCGCCACCAGACCGTTGCCGAAGATGGTGGTGGCCAATGAGGCGCTGACGACGTTGTTGATCAGCTCTACGGTGCCGAACGCCAGCGCCAGGCCGGCCAGCAGCGGCGAGAAGTAGCGCAGCCCGGCGGCCACTTCGTTATCCATGGAAGCCAGACGCCACGACGGACGATTCAGCGACAGCGCCGCGCGCCCCAGCCCGGCGATCATCGCGCAGAAGATCCCCAAACGGTTAAAGCCTTCGGCGAAATCTTCAAGCATCACCGGCAGCGGTTGTACGCGAACGAAGACGTAATACAGCAGGTTTAACGCGATCGAGGTGGTGAACACCGTCACCGCCACGGTGACGATAGCCATGAAGCTGCGGCGCAGGCGTCCGTCAGGCAAGAAGCGAATGCTGACCCAGGCAAGGAAACGCTCGGAGAAATAACGTCCCCAGGACCAGACAATCACCGCCAGCGCCAACAGCGCCAGCGTGCCGTAACGCCACTCCTCCTGCCAGCTGGCGTCCCAGGCCGCTTTCATCTCGGTGTTGAACTGATCCAGCCGCTGCACGTCATCCGCTGACGGCTGCACCACCGGCGCCCAGAACTTGATGCCCAGAATACTGCCGGTATTCAGCGCCAGTTGGGTTTTAAACGCTACCCGGCGCAGATCGCTGATCTGTTGCCCCAGGTCGAATGCGCTGGTCTTGATGGCCTGCGCGCGCTTTACCGCATCGTCGAGCTGTTTCTTGCTGTTGTTCAGCGCATTGCGCTGCTGGGCGACCGCTGGGGTTTCCGGCAGCGCGCCAGCGACCGGTGCCGGCCCCAGAACGTCCAGCTGCGCCTGCAGCTTTTCCTGCAGCGGCTGCAGATCGGTAGACAGTTTGTCCATGCCGGCGACCAGATCGTCGGTCGCCAACCGCAGCTTGCTGAGCTGGGTGTCGGTAGTGGCTTTGGAAACCAGCTGCTTCATGCTGTCGAGCTGCTTTTGCGCGGCTTTCAGCTGCGTGGCGGGATCGGGCGCGCTTTCGGCGGCGGGATCATCCTGGGTGGCGGCGACGGCGCCGAGCGGCGTGAGCTGCAAACCCAGCAGCAATAACAACAACAGCAGGAACGGGCGAGGCTTTAACATAAATTCAGTGCTCAGCATCATTATCTGATAGACAGACCAACAGGCGGCGGATGAACCGTCGCTTAACCATAAACGCTAATTATAATAGCTGCTTCATGTCGGCCGAAATACAGTAATTATTCCCATTGTGTGCCATGCGCCCCGGAGGTCATTAGCCTGCTGATTATTCGGGCGCTTTTACACTGGCGGCGCGGCGCAAAGCGCTCTATACTCCAGCCACCGATTAACCTGCAACCAATAAAAGGAGACTTACTATGCTGACGTGTGAATTGGTTTTTCACTCACACTTCTTTGGTAATCGTCGCCGCTCAAGCATTACCGGTATCGTGCTGCGATAACCCAGCTTGAGCGAAGCTTACTAAAATCCAGGATCTTCCCTCCGGCTTACCGGGTTGTCGTCAGCGATGTTTGACGATAGGCATTGTCATGCCTGTAACTCTTGAGTAAGCAATGAGCACATTACTGTCTGCACAATCTGTCGGTTACGACAACGCGTTCGGCGCCCTGCTGAGCGAGATTTCCTTCAGCCTGAAAAAAGGCGATCGCATCGGTTTGATCGGCGATAACGGCTGCGGCAAAAGTACCCTGCTGCAAATCCTCAGCGGTGCCCTGCCCGCACACAGCGGAACGGTGACATTGTCACACCAATGCTTGATGGCGCGCATCGAGCAGCACCTGCCGCCTGAGCTGCACGCCAGCACCCTGCTGGACGCGGTTCTGGCCCGGTTGCCTGCGAGCCAGCACCTCAGCGAACGCTGGCGCTGCGAAGCGCTGCTGGCCGAGATGGGGTTTGAACCAACGAGCTGGACGTTGAACGCCGGCACCCTCAGCGGCGGCCAACATACCCGGCTGCTGTTGGCCCGCGCGCTGATCCGCCAGCCCGATTTGCTGCTGCTCGACGAACCCAGCAACCACCTGGATCTGCCCACGTTACTGTGGCTGGAACAGTTCTTGCGTAACTGGAACGGCAGTTTCGTGCTGGTGTCGCACGACCGCTATCTGCTCGACCAGGTGACCAACTGCACCTGGATCCTGCGCGACAAAACGCTGCAGTTCTTCCGCTTACCCTGCTCCGCTGCGCGCGCTGCGTTGGCAGAACAGGATGCCGCGGACGAGCACCGTCGCCAGGCCGAGCAAAAGGAGATCGAACGGGTAGAGAAAAGCGCCAAACGGCTGGCGGTCTGGGGCAAGGTCTACGACAACGAAGATCTGGCGCGCAAGGCCAAGCAAATGGAGAAGCGCGTCGATCGGTTGAAGGAAGAACAGACTACCCTGACCGCCGGCAGCCCGTGGCGGCTGCGCCTGCAGGGAGAAGCGCTGGACGCCGATCGCCTGCTGGCGCTGCCACACTGGGCGGTGCGTCCGGCGCCGGATGCGCCGGTGCTGTTCAGCCTGGAACACCTGCGGGTGAAAAGCGGCGATCGCATCGCCATCGTCGGGCGCAACGGCTGCGGCAAATCGTCGCTGCTGCGTCTGCTGTGGCGCGAGTATCAGCAACAAACGCAGCGCCCGGCGCTGTTCCACCCGCGGGTGCGCATCGGTTATTACGATCAAAGCCTGCAGCAGTTGCGCGATGAGGACACGTTGAGCGACGCGCTGGCGCAGTTTGCGCCGTTGACCGAGGAGCAGCGAAAAATGGCGCTGATCGGCGCCGGTTTCCCTTACCTGCGCCACTCTCAGCAGATCCGTTCGCTGAGCGGCGGCGAGCGTTCGCGGTTGCTGTTCGTCGGCCTGACGTTGGCCAACCATTCGCTGCTGTTGCTGGATGAGCCCACCAACCATCTGGATATGGCGGGCAAAGAGGAGCTGGCGGAAACGCTGCGCCAGTTCCCCGGCGCCGTCATGCTGGTCACCCACGACCGGATGCTGATTGAACAGAGCTGCAACCGTTTTTGGCTGATCGACCAGCAAAAACTGACGGAGTGGCACGATCTGGCGCCGGTGTACCAGCGCCTGGCGGGCGAAACGCCGGCGCTGCCGACGGCGGACGAGGCCAACGCAAACGCGCCGGCGCCAGACGCGCGGCTGGAAGGCGAAGAAGCGCTGTTGACCGCCCTGTTTGCCCTCGAAAGCAAGCTGGAGGCTGACCTGGCGCGTAAACCGAAGCACCAGAAACCGGCGCTTCAGGCGCGCTGGCGCCGCGAGATTGCCGACCTCACCGCCCGGCTGCAGCTGGGCTGACCCTGACAGGCCGCCTCGGCGGCCTGTTTTTAAGGAGAGCAACATGTCATTTGCACTTGAAGCGGCCTCGTGCGCGCAGCAGCCGCTGTTGGCGGCCATGCTGCTTGACTGCCTGCGCGAGCTGGGCGCCGACGAGGCTTACCCCTATCTGCCGCTCTACTGGCGTGAAGCCGGCCGCTACCCTTATTTGATCTTGAGCGATCGGCAAACGGCCGGTTTTGCGCTGGTCAGGCGCCTGGATAGCGCCAGCGTCGAAATGGCCGAGTTTTACATCCGGCCCGCCTGGCGGCGCGCCGGAATTGGGCAACAGGCCGCTCGCGCCTTGTTTGCGCAGCATCCGGGTGGCTGGTCGCTGTCGGTCGGCCAAGATAACCCCCGCGGGCTGGCGTTTTGGCGAGCGGTGATACCAACCGGGGCCACAACGGCGCCGCTTTCCTCTGCCGACGCCATGACACAGCTGGGTTTTTATTACCCGCCGGGCTGAGCGACACATTAACTTCATCCTTTTATGACAGGGTAAGTCGATTCGTTCTTTGCTATCGAGCCTGCCATGACTGCACTTTCCCCACAGGATATCGAAGCGCGCTATCGCTTCGCGCGTGAAATCGCCCGCGCTGCCGCCGATCTCGCCTTCAGCTTTTATCAGCGCCGACAAAGCCTGGCAATTGACTTTAAACAGGGTCTGCAGGATGTGGTCAGCGAAGCCGACCGCCGCGTCGAGGCGCTGATTCGCCGCATGATCAACCGCCGGTTTCCCCTCGATGGGTTTCTCGGTGAAGAGAGCGGCGGCAGCGGTGATAACGCCGCCTGTATTTGGGTGGTCGATCCGATTGACGGCACTGCCTGCTTCCTGAACGGGTTACATACCTGGTGCATCTCGATAGGCGTGGTAATCGACGGTGAGCCGACGATCGGTGTGATCTACGATCCCAACCACCGCGAAATGTTTCGCGCTTGTCTCGGCGGCGGCGCCTTCCTCAACGGAGAACCGATCGGCGTGCATGCCGGGCGCAGCGTTGCGGACGGCGTGTTGGGCGTTGGGATTTCAGCGCGCGCCTCAGCGGCGGAATTCAGCGGTTTTATCTGCCGTTTGCTGCAGGCGGGCGGCATGTTTGTGCGCAGCGGTTCCGGCGCGTTGATGACCGCACAGGTGGCCGCCGGCCGGCTGCTGGGCTATTACGAACCGCACATGAACGCCTGGGACAGCCTGCCTGGGCTGGTGCTGACGCGCGAAGCCGGCGGCGTGGCGAACAACTTCATGAACAACAACGGGCTGCGGCGCGGCAACCCGTTGCTGTTGGCCAATCCGGTGCTTTATCCGCAGCTGGTCGAGCTGATTCAAACGCCGGGTTTGATCGGTTCGACGTGCCCTATCGCGCGCGTGATGGCCGGATAAAGCGCGCGCAGCCGCCGTTCGATCAGATCGACCGCATCGTGCGCGGCGGCGATGGTCACCGCCGGCGACACCCGGCAGTGGAAGTTGACGATGATGCCGCCGTCGGTCTTGCGCGCGCGGATGTTATGGACGTCTTGCACCATCTCCCCCTGCTCCAGCGCCGACTGCAGGATCCGCCGGATATCGGCCAGCTCAGCCGCATCGACATCCTCACTGGTCAGCCAGTGCGGCGTCTGCGGTTCCAAATGGGTCTCTATCTCGGTATCTTCGCCGATCGCCTGACGCAGGATCCCTTCTATCTCCGTGGCGATGTCATGCGCCTGCGCCACGCTGGCGTTGGCCGGCACCGCCAAATCCATGCCGATCGCCATGCGCGTCGGCAGCTGCTGCAACGCCACATTCTGCACCTGCGCGCCGTGGTTGGCGGCGATCGCCCGGATGCGCGTAGCCATATCTTCATCGCTGCGGGTCTGCGGCACCGCGATGACGGTGAATTCCGCCTTGGCGTACTGCTCCTGCAACCGTTCGACAATCGCCTGCTTCAGCGCATCGATACGCTCCAGCGGCAAGGTGCGGCACACCGCCACCGTGATCTCGACGAACAGCACCGCGCCGGCGTTGCGAATGCGTAGGCTGTCGCAGGCCAACACCGCCGGGAAGCTGTCCAGCGTAGCGCGGATGTCCTCGGTAGTGCCGGCCGGCGCGGCGTCCATCAGCGAGTCGAAAGAACGCTTACCCAATTTAATCGCTGCGATGAAGATAAAACCGGCGACGATCAGCGCGGCGATGGCGTCTGCACGGCCAAACCCCAGCAGAACAAAGATCATCCCCAGCAGCACCACGCCGGAAGAGAGCATGTCGGAAAAGAAATGCAGCGCATCCGCTTCCAGCGCCGCACTGTCGGTGGCTTTGGCGACGCGGTTGAGCGCCCGCACCCGGAAGAAATCGACGCAGATGGAAATCAGCAGCACGGCGATCACCACCGGCGCAGCGACGATCTCATGCGGCTGCCCAAGCAGACTGCTGCCCGCCTCATAGACGATCCAACCGGCGGCAGCCAACAACAGCAACACCTCGAACAGCGCCGCCAGGTTTTCCACCTTGCCGTGGCCGAAGTGGTGATCGTCATCGGCGGGTTTATCGCTGATGCGCACCGCCAGCCAGGTAATGCTGGTAGCGATAAAATCGGTAAAAGAGTGGATCCCTTCGGATATCAGGCCAATACTGCCGGTAAAAATACCGGCGACGAATTTGCCCGTAGCCAGCAACCCGCTGGCGATCATCGAGTTTCTGGCTACGGCCTGCTTTTCATTTTGCATTATGCTGCTCACATTCGGACGGTGATTTATTTTTTTACTTTAGAGGATAATTGCCAGACAAAGGCGATCAGCAGCATACTGCCAGAAAATGTCAGCATGAGGCTAGTGAGGAATTCGGATTTTCCGGTGGAATAAAAATAAATCTCATTAACGCCCACCGAAACCATTAAAATGGCGTAGAGCAATCCCAGAATAAGAATCGTCATTATTATCAACTCCTGTATCAGGCTGCGCGTTCAGCGCGCCGCTAAATCCTCCCCATAATAAATAGCGGTTACGGGGAGGATGCATCTAGGCGGATCTTTAGCGTTCATCAATCATCCCATTTGGTGCTCATATAGGCCGCCAACAGGCCCAGCGAGCTGATCATTGCCAGGAATCCCATAAAAATAGTCATGTTTCCCATTTTGTTGTCCTCAGGTTAAATGTTGTCGATAAAATCCCCTTGCGTTAAATATCGGGGTTGGTCGGTGTCCATGGTTGTTTAACGTCCTCCTCAGGTTTGTCACATTCCCGCCCTTTACGGGCGGGCACGGTTTAAATACCCAAAACGTGCTGGGCGATTTTGAAATAAATAATCAGGCCGGTGCCGTCGATAAAGGTGGCGATAAACGGCGCCGATACCACCGCCGGATCGATGCCGAGGCGTTTCAGCAACATCGGAATGATCGACGAAACAATGGCGCTCCACACGGTGATCGCCACCAGAGACAGGCTGACAACCAGCGTCACCTCCATGCCGACGCCCATGATCCAGGCACGCACCCAGGCCGCCAGGCCGATGGTGACGGCGATCAGCAGCGAGGTCGTGACCTCTTTGCGGATCACCGCGCCCAGATTGCGCAGGCTGACCTCGCCCAGCGCCATGGCGCGCACCAGCGTCGAAGTGATCTGGGTGCCGCTGTTGCCGCCGGTGCCGATCAGCAGTGGGATGAAGAACGCCAGCGCAATCGCCGCTTCGAGCTGATCTTCAAACGCCTTCAGCACGTTGCCGGTGTAGGCCTCGGCAACAAACAGCATCAGCAACCACACCGAACGTTTGCGCCACAGCGCCCACGGGCTGGTCTCCAGGTAAGGCTTGTCCAGCGGCAGGCTCGCGCCCTGGCGCTGCGCATCCTCGGTATTCTCATCTTCGACCAGCCGGGCGATCTCACGCTCTCCCAGCACGCCGACCAGCGTGTTGTTGACCACCACCGGCACTACGTCCAGCCCCCCTTTGCCCAACAGGTGCGCAACGTCGTTGCGGTCATCGTCGGGCGAAACCTGGAAATAGCTGTGATCCATCATCACGCCGACCGCTTTATCCTGTTCTTCACACTGCAGCAGTTTTTTCACCGACAGCGTGCCGCGCAGATGATAATCGTCCGCGGTAATAAATACCCGGGTGGGAATTTCGTCCGTTTTAAGCTGTGAAAGTAAATATTCCCGGGCATGAGTGACCGTCATCGTCGCGGGAACAGTAATAAAATCGGCGTTCATATAACCGGCGACCGAAGTCTCGTCGAGAGTTTCAGTCGCGCTCAGCGCCGGAGAAGAATAGTGTTGATGTGACTTAATCATTTTGTCAGTCCCTATTTCTGTTTTGAACTTCAACAGCGAATCGCATAGGGGCGTAACCACAGAGGGAGTGCAGACTGCCTATCTCCGCGTCCAGGTTTTAGCACTATACAACGTATCCGAGTTGTTGCTCGGAAGTTACTTTGGGCTGAACCTTAATCCGATAAAGCCTGTCTTAACCTTGGGCATCTCTCGATGTCGTCAGATCAGTAACCTGTGTTTGTATAGGAGCCTCGCCAAACGAGATACTGCATATAAACTACCGGCGCAGTATAGGCGGTGTTTTATCCGGCGGGAAGAAAAGATCGCCCGTTGTTTATGGAGTATTTAGGATAATGTTATTAAACGGCCATTTATAAAAACGGCTGATATAAATCAGCCGTTTTTTATTTTTCAGTGTTCGAGAATGTAGACGTTTTTATCGTATAAAGCGCCCTGGCGGGTAAAGTCTATCCCCTTCACGTAAGGTTTGATGAGCGTGGCGTTAGCCTCATAGTACACCGGCGCCACCGGCGCATCGGCGGCCAGCACCGTCTCGGCCTGCTGGAAGTTGTGCTGCACCTGCTGCGGCGTCTGCGCCGCCGTCGCCTGATGCAGAATGCGATCGTAGTGCGGATTGCGGTATTTGGGGCTGTTCTCGCTGCTGTCGGAGCGGAACACGTTCAGGAAGGTGGAAGGATCGTTATAATCCGCCAGCCAACGAGTAAAGGCCACGCTGTACTGCCCACGGTTGATATTGTCCAGCGTCACTTTACGCTCCTGGCTTTGCAAGGTGGCCTCCACGCCGAGGTTCTTTTTCCACATGGCGGCGGCGGCGATGACGATCTTCTTGATGGTGGCGTCATTGCTGTACAACAAGGTAAAGCGCAGCGGATTCTCGGCGTTGAAACCGGCCTCCGTCAGCAATTGCTTCGCCTGGGCGTGCCGTTGCTCGGGCGTCCAGCCGGCGGCGCTACCGGCCTGCAGGCTATAGCCGCCCGCCCCGGTAGGGGTAAAAGTCCAGGCCGGCTGTTGGCCGTATCCCAACACTTTACCGGCGATGATCTCTTTATCCAGCCCCAGGTTCAACGCCTGGCGCACTCGCACATCGTTAAACGGCGCCTGCTGATTATTGAAAGCGAAATAACTGGTGGAAAGCAGCGGATAAGTCACCAACTGCTGCTCGCCGAGCGTTTTTTTCAGCTGCTGATACAACTCCGGTGGCGTGGTATATCCCAGCTCAACCTCACCGGCGCGAAAACGCGCCACTTCCGGGAAGCCCTGGATCGGCAAAAAGGTCACCTTGTTGAGTACGGTATTGGCGTTATCCCAATACTGCGGGTTACGTTCCACCACCACCTTTTCGTTCACTACCCACTGACTGAGGCGAAACGGCCCGTTACCGACAAAGTGCGCCGGCTGCGTCCAGTTTTTGCCGTACTGCTCCACCACCTTGCGGTTAACCGGCAAAACCGGGAAATGCACCAGTTGCTTGAGCAGATAGGAATTGGGCTCCGACAGCGTGACCTGCAGAGTGTGCGCATCCAGCGCTTTGACGCCCAGCTCGCTCGGCGGTTTGCTGCCGGCGTTGATCGCTGCGGCATTCAGCACGTAGGCCGAAGCCAGATAGCTGCCGTACGGCGAGGCGGTTTTCGGATCGGTGAGGCGCCGCCAGCTGTAGACGAAATCGTCGGCGGTCACCGGATCGCCGTTCGACCATTTGGCCTGCGGCCGCAAATGGAAGGTCCAGACGTTGCCCTGGTGCTCCCAGTTCTGTGCCAGCGCCGGGATCGCTTCGCCGTCTTTCCCGACGCGCAGCAAACCTTCGAACAGATCGTTGAAGATATAGAACTCCACGTTGCTCTCGGCCAGGTTCGGATCCAGCGTCGCCGGTTCATACCCGTTGGCGCGCACCAGTTCCTGTACCGGCGCCAGTTTAGCGCCTGCCGGCACCTCGGCGGCCTGAGCGAACGTCGCGTTAAAAGCCAGGAAGATTAAACCAGCCAATTTATTGCTATTGAATGAATATTTCACGTCGATATCCCTGATGAGTGTTTTATCGCGTTCAATATGCAATGAGGCAGTGGAATAAATTAAATCATTAATCGCTATGAGTCATAACCAAAAGCGGTGTTGAATTTCTTTCATTATCAAAGGGGTATTAACCAGAGAGCGGCGATAAACCGGAGAAACAGCACGAGGGCGGGCATTGTCGAACAGACATAGAGAGAATCGGCAGAAAAATAATGCGGGCAATCAATCCAGATTATTCCAGCCGAAACTTAACTTATCCTTAGGGCAATTCATTTTGTGAGCGATCGTCAAAAATAATTTAATACGAATCGTTTTCACTATCATTATTGATGTTCTTGGCTAAAATCGGGCTGCTTGCGCTTGCCAGGCGATATTCGTTTTCCTCATTCGAACGCTAAAAAGGATAACTGCATGAAGCTGCGTATTTCATCTCTCGGCCCTGTCGCCCTGCTCGCCTCCTCGATGATGCTGGCCTTCGGCGCTCAGGCGGCCTCCGCCGACCAGGGCATCGTTATTTACAACGCCCAGCATGAAAATCTGGTGAAATCCTGGGTCGACGGTTTTACCAAAGACACCGGCATCAAGGTGACGCTGCGCAACGGCGGCGACAGCGAATTGGGCAATCAACTGGTGCAGGAAGGCAGCGCTTCGCCTGCCGACGTCTTCCTGACGGAAAACTCCCCGGCGATGGTGTTGGTGGACAACGCCAAGCTGTTCGCCCCGTTGGACGCCGCGACGCTGACCCAGGTGGAACCGCAATATCGCCCAAGCCACGGCCGCTGGATCGGCATCGCCGCCCGCTCTACCGTATTTGTCTACAACCCGGCCAAGCTGACCGACGCACAGCTGCCTAAGTCGCTGCTGGATCTGGCCAAGCCGGAATGGAAAGGCCGCTGGGCCGCTTCGCCATCGGGCGCCGATTTTCAGGCGATCGTCAGCGCGCTGCTGGCGTTGAAAGGCGAGAAAGCGACGCTGGAGTGGCTGAAAGCGATGAAAACCAACTTCACCGCCTATAAGGGCAACAGCACCGTGATGAAAGCGGTCAATGCCGGCCAGGTCGACAGCGGCGTGATCTATCACTACTACCCGTTCGTGGACGGCGCCAAAACCGGCGAAAACAGCAACAACATCAAGCTGTACTACTTCAAACACCAGGATCCGGGCGCGTTCGTCAGCATCTCCGGCGGCGGCGTGCTGGCTTCCAGCAAGCATCAGCAGCAGGCTCAGGCGTTTATCAAGTGGATCACCGGCAAACAGGGCCAGGAGATCCTGCGCACCAATAACGCCTTCGAATACGCCGTGGGCGTCGGCGCGGCCTCCAATCCGAAACTGGTGCCGCTGAAAGAGCTGGACGCGCCGAAGGTCGACGCCGCGCAGCTGAACAGCAAGAAAGTTGTCGAACTGATGACCGAAGCCGGCCTGCTGTAAGGCCCGCCGGCAAACCGAGAGTTGTTGATCGTTATGTCAAACCTGAGTACCCACGCCGCGCAGACCGCGCGGCGTTATTCTTCTGTCCCTCGTCACCAGCGGCCAGGGCCGATCGTGGTCGCCAGCGCCGTGTTGCTGTCGCTGCTGGCGCTGTTGCCGCTGGGATTCGTTATCGGCGTGGCGTTTGAAACCGGCTGGCAAACGGTCAAAGCTCTGGTTTTCCGCCCGCGCGTGGCGGAACTGCTGTTGAACACCCTGCTGTTGGTGGTGTTGACGCTGCCGATTTGCGCCGTGCTCGGCGTGGCACTGGCCTGGTTGACCGAGCGCACCTCGCTGCCGGGCCGCCGTCTGTGGGCGATATTGGCCACCGCGCCGCTGGCGGTGCCGGCCTTTGTGCAAAGCTATGCCTGGATCAGCCTGGTGCCGTCGATGCATGGCCTGGGTGCCGGGGTGTTCATCTCGGTGCTCGCCTATTTCCCGTTTATCTATCTGCCTGCCGCCGCGGTGCTGCGTCGCCTGGATCCCGGCATCGAAGACGTCGCCACTTCGCTCGGCTCACGGCCGCTGGCGGTGTTTTTCCGCGTGGTGCTGCCTCAGCTGAAGCTGGCGGTCTGGGGCGGTTCCCTGCTGATCGCGCTGCACCTGCTGGCGGAGTATGGCCTGTATGCCATGATCCGTTTCGATACCTTCACCACCGCGATCTTCGATCAATTCCAGTCGACCTTCAACGGCCCAGCGGCCAACATGCTGGCCGGCGTATTGGTGCTGTGCTGTTTGGGCCTGCTGTTGCTTGAGGCGCTCAGCCGCGGCCGCGCACGCTATGCCCGCGTCGGTTCCGGCAGCGCCCGCAGCCAAACGCCGCGCCGCCTTTCGCCGCCACTCGCCGCGCTGGCGCTGCTGCTGCCTTTCTCACTGACTGCGCTGGCGCTGGGCGTGCCTTTCATCACCCTGGCCCGCTGGCTGTGGCTGGGCGGATTCGAGGTGTGGCGCAACGCCGATCTGTGGCCCGCGCTGTGGCAAACGCTGTCGCTTTCCGCCGCCGGCGCGCTGCTGATTACGCTGTGCGCCATTCCGATGGCCTGGCTGTCGGTGCGCTATCCGGCCCGGCTGTACCGGGTGCTGGAAGGCTGCAACTACGTGACCAGTTCGCTGCCCGGCATCGTGGTGGCGCTGGCGCTGGTGACCATCACCATTCACAGCTTCCGGCCGATTTACCAAACCGAAATCACCCTGCTGCTGGCGTATCTGCTGATGTTTATGCCGCGGGCGCTGATCAATCTGCGCGCCGGCATCGCACAGGCGCCGGTGGAATTGGAAAATGTGGCGCGCAGCCTGGGCAAATCGCCGGCGCAGGCGCTGTGGAGTACCACGCTGCGGCTGGCGGCGCCGGGAGCCGCTGCGGGCGCGGCGCTGGTGTTCCTGGCGATCGCCAATGAACTGACCGCCACGCTGCTGCTGGCGCCGAACGGCACCCGCACGCTGGCCACCGGCTTTTGGGCGCTGACCAGCGAGATCGACTACGTCGCCGCCGCGCCTTATGCGCTGATTATGGTGGCGCTGTCATTGCCGCTCACCTGGCTTCTTTATTCTCAATCTAAACGCACGGCGGGACTATGAGCACGCTCGAACTGCACGGTATCGAAAAATCTTACAACGCCATCAGGGTACTGGAACACATCGATCTGCAGGTTGCCGCCGGCAGCCGCACGGCGATCGTCGGCCCATCCGGCTCCGGCAAAACCACCCTGCTGCGCATTATCGCCGGCTTTGAAATCCCGGACGGCGGCCAAATCCTGCTGCAGGGGCAAGCCATGGGCAACGGCGACGGCTGGGTGCCGGCGCATCTGCGCGGCATCGGCTTCGTCCCGCAGGATGGCGCGCTGTTCCCGCACTTTACCGTCGCCGGCAACATCGGTTTTGGCCTCAAGGGCAGCAAACGCGAGAAACAGCATCGCATCGAGGCGTTAATGGACATGGTGGCGCTGGATCGCCGTTTGGCGGCCCTGTGGCCGCATGAACTGTCCGGCGGGCAGCAGCAGCGAGTTGCGCTGGCGCGCGCCCTGTCGCAGCAACCTCGGTTGATGCTGCTGGACGAGCCGTTTTCAGCGCTGGATACCGGCCTGCGCGCCGCCACCCGCAAGGCGGTGGCCGAGCTGCTGACAGAAGCCGGCGTAGCGTCGATTCTGGTCACGCACGATCAGAGCGAAGCGCTGTCGTTCGCCGATCAGGTGGCGGTGATGCGCAACGGCCGGCTGGCGCAGGTGGGCGCGCCGCAGGATCTCTATCTGCGCCCGGTCGATGAACCGACCGCCAGCTTCCTCGGCGAAACGCTGGTGCTGACCGCCGAACTGGCGCACGGCTGGGCCGACTGCGCATTGGGCCGCATCGCCGTCGACGATCGCCAGCGCAGCGGCCCGGCGCGCATCATGCTGCGCCCGGAGCAGATTCAAATCGGTTTGTCCGACCCGGCGCAGCGCGGCCAGGCGGTGATCACCGGCATCGATTTTGCCGGCTTCGTCTCCACCCTCAACCTGCAAATGGCCGCCGGCGGCGCACAGCTCGAGATCAAAACCGTCAGCCGCGAAGGCCTGCAGCCCGGTTCTCAGGTCAATCTCAACGTGATGGGCCAGGCGCATATTTTTGCCGGTTGACACCGAGGGGGAAGCCTCTTGACGCTCCCCTCGCCGCCGCGCATTATCAACGCTATGAACCGCATTGCGCACGTCCTCACCACCACCGCAACCGCCACGCCATGGCGGGCTGCACGGGTGCGCATCAGCTAACGACGTATCCCTAAGCCCCGCCAGCCATGGACGGGGTTTTCGCTTCTCCGTGCATGCCGGCAATATCATGACGGAGAAGACAAATGCCAACTATCCCTGCACTACGCAGCGCTCTGCTGGTTATCGATATGCAAGTCGGTCTGTTCGCCTCGCCGAACGATCTGCCGTTTGCCGCCGAAAGCCTGCTGGAAAAGACCAATGCGTTGATACGCGCCGCGCGAGCGGCGAACGCGCCCGTGGTGTTTATTCGTCACACGGGGCCGGCGGGATCGCCCATCGCCGTAAACAGCCCGCTGTGGCAGGTTCACCCCGCTCTGCAAACCGATGTGCAGGCCGACTGGTTTATCGATAAAACCCGCCCCAGCAGCTTTCACCAGACTGGCCTGGCGGAACGGCTCAAGCAAGCCGGCATCGGTCGGTTGGTGATTTCGGGCATGAAAACGCAATACTGCGTAGACACCGCCTGCCGGCACGGCGCGGAGTTGGGATTTGACATGGTCCTGGCCGCCGACGCCCATAGCTGTTCGGACACGGCGACGCTTGGCGCCGCAGCCATTATCCGGCATCACAACCAGACCCTGTCGGGGCCGTTCGTGACGTTGGCGCTGGCGGAAGAGATACGGTTTTAAACGAAGCGCCGAGGCCGGGCTAACGCCCGGCCCGCTCAGCGGCAAATCTTGTCGCGGCGCGGCTTTTTCGGCGCCAGCAGATAATCCACCACGCTTTCATCGACGCAGCTGTCGACACCGTTCAGCGCCAGCGTATGGCCGTCGCGCTCGCGGGTGATTAACGGGCTTTTGAAGGCCGCGGCCATCGCCTGGGCGTTGCGGTACGGGGTGGTCGGATCGTAACGCTGGGCGACAAACAGCAGCGGCGGCAGCGCGGCGGACGCCACCGGCGTGTGCGGCCGATCTTTGCCGCGATACGGCCACAGATCGCACATTTCCAGCGGATATTCGTGCAGCGGCAGATAGTGGGCATACAGGGCGGCGGTATTGATCTCTTGCCGCTGTCGGCGCAACAACTGCGGATCGGCCGTCGGGTTGGCGACGTCGGCGCAGGTAATGACGTTCAGGGCGTCATCGGCGTCCGGCGAGTAACTTTCGTCGATCAGATCGGAAACCTGCTGCCCGGCAATGCCGGCATCGAGCTGACGCAGCACGGTCGCCAGCTCATGCCAGCGCTCCGGCCACAACAGCAACGAACGCGTGACCGTCAGCACATCGTCGGCGGAGATTTCATAGCCCGCAGCGGTGACGAACGGTTGATCGTGCAGCTTGCGCAGCAGGGCGTGATAGCGCTGCAGCGCCTGATTCGCGCCGCCGCCAAGCTGGCAGCTGTCGGTTTTACCACAGTAGGCGGCGAAGCGCAGGAAGCTTTGCTGGAAGCCTCGCTCCTGGTTCATGCGCTGGGTGAAGTCGTCTTCCGCCAGGTCTACCACGCCGTCCAGCACCAGTGCGCGCGTTTTCTTCGGGAAACGTTCGGCATACAACGCCGCCACCTTGGTGCCGTAAGAGTACGCCACCGCCGTCAGCCCCGGCTCGCCCAGCGCGTGGCGAATCACGTTCAGATCGTTGACCGCCTCGTCGGTGCCGATATGTTGCAGCACGTCCGCGCCGGTCTGTTTGATACAGGCGGCGATCAGGGTGCGCGTCTGATGCTCTGCGCCGGCCACGTCGTTGTCGTCCGGCGTCGGGGTTTCGTCGCCTTCGGCCACCTGACAAGAGATTTTCGGCGTCGACTGACCGACGCCGCGCGGATCGTAACCGATGATATCGTAGGATTTGCGCAGTCTGGCGATCTGGGCGTCGTTGCCCAAATCAGGATTGATGCCCGGCAGACCCGGCCCGCCGCTGATCACCACCAGGCTGCCCTTTTTCGGCCCGGTTGCCGGCAGCAGAGTTAACGCCAGACGCACGGTCGCTTCCCCCGGCTGCGCCGCATGAGCGGGCGGCGTGGCGTACGCCAGCGGCGCCTCGAGGTAGCCACAGCGCAGCCCCGGCGTCGGCGGCTCATCGAACCAACGCTGAAAACCGCTGTTGAGACAAGATTGCCAACGGATGCCGTTTTCGGCCGCCGCGCCGTGAGCCGCAGGCTTGGCCTGGGCGGGCAACGTGGCGGTGGCCGCGGCGAGCAGCGCCAGAATACGCAGTACTGACATGGGGAGTCCTTTCAACTCAACGAATCGGTCAAAGGTTAACGATACCCGGTTAAACCGCTAGCCAATAGAACACAAAAAGCCGCGCGGGTGAAGCCGTCGCCGTATGGCCGGCAAGATATTCCCCTGCTCGGATTGCTCTTATAACGCACAGCATGCTGCAAAAAACGCCGTTCACCTGCTAGGCTTAAGGTTCGTTGTACTCACAAGGAACAGGAGAATAGCATGTTTGGAAAAGCGGAAGACAAAGCCAATCAAGCCGCAGGCGCGGTAGAAGAGGCGTTCGGCAAAGCCGTCGATTCACCGGAGCATCAGGTGCGCGGCGCGGCGCGCAAATACGCCTCCCAGGCCAGCTATGCCGCCCGAGACGCAGCGGATAGCGTAAGAACCCAGGTGGAAGCTAACCCGCTGGCCGGCGTGGCCGTGGCGGCAGCGGTCGGCATCGTTTTCGGCTTCTTGCTGGGGCGCAAATAAGCGGCGAAAGTGCCGTTCGACAACGGGCTGCTGGCCTTAATCGCCAGACCTAATGAAAAGAGACCGGCATAGAGTTTTGCGTTCTACTGATTACGCTAGCAAAATCAATTAAATCGCTTCTATGCCTGTTTGCGCATCTAGCCTGAAAATTTCTGAGGGGGGTTATCCCCCTTTTCATCCGTAGCGACAGAATGCCGGGTAATGGATGACATCTATCGATGTTGGCGCGAACACGCGCCTGGCGTGCCACACTTTTGCTCCGATATTAAGACAAGCCTGACAGAAATGAATCCAGCTTTCCTGTTATGTCACTGTCTATCGTACGAAGCCTGAGCAGCGGCAGCTCGCATTTCTTCAGTATACCGTTCTTAAGTTCATCGCGCTCAATCTGGGTCTTTTCCCGATGATAACCGCCATCCACTTCGATAACGCCTAGTGGGGTCTTTCCAACCCTATAGTAAATAACAAAATCACAGCTGGCCCCGTTATGCATAAATGAGCGTTCTCTGGGGGAAAAATTCCCCTGCGCCAACGATACCAACTGGTTAAGTGCTATCTGTGAATGGAACATCATGCCTTGGTAGCGCTCTTGCGACAGAATATCCCTCAACAAACTGGCAGTGATCTGCTCTGACTTAAAACGTGAATCATCTGGATTCAGCCGGCTATTCAGCCGCTCCAATGATTTATCATACTCGCTGTATAACAAATCAAACGCGGATATCACCGGGCTTTCGAAAACCTCTCCGTCGTTAGCGTAGTATTTGATGTAACGAATCAGTGCGGCAATATGTCTACCGTGGCTTGCAAAAACATCATCACCGGTCACCAGCGTAAATTTGTTTCTGGCCCTGGAAACAGCCACGTTCACTAAATTAGGATCATCAACAAATGCGATGTTCCGACTTTGCTGGCTAGCATATTTTTTATCCAACACGGTAGAAAACACGATTTCATCGCACTCCCGCCCCTGAAATTTATGCACCGTTGACTTTACAAAGTCGGCCGGCAGCACTGCCTCCGCCAAATTCACCTGTGCATTATAGGGAGCAATGTATCCTCTGCTGCTACTCTCATCCCAGTGATGCCCTTCTATGGATTCAAGCTCCCTGAGGTTTGAAAAGTTACGGGTATGATTTCCTTTTGCCGTGATCACTAAAGATAATGAGGCTTCGCCAGAATCTGTCGTCAGCGGGATCAGTGCATTGTCATAAAATTGCTTATTGCAGAACTGAATGATTTTAGGATGGCAGCGATAGTGCTCTTTCAGCAGCGTGACAGGCGCCGTCTCCCCGAATAGCATGCAGAGAGAGTCCAGCAGGCTGTATTTTACGCAATCATAGTGCTCAGCCGGAGGCCTGCTCGGATGTAATATCGGAACATGTGGGAGCTGTTTGCGATCGCCGACAATAATCACATTACGTGCACACCCCAACCCAAGGATGCCGGGAACAATATCCTGTTGAGAGGCTTCATCGATAATGACATAGTCAAAAATCGCACCTTGACCGATGGAGTTAATAATTGAATGTGTGCTGCTGCCGATAACCGGAAAGCGTTTTATAAAACGATCAAAATCATGCCGATATGTATCCGCCAAAAACGAGGTTGCCGCTGGAATGTTCTCCCGCAAATGTCGTTTCAAATAAAGCATGGACAACGATGTCAGCTGCTCCAGTAAAAAATTAAAATCAGCTGACGCCAATAATTCATTGCACTCAGCCAGAGCCTTTTGCTTTTCCTGGATGGCTTTTTCATAATAAAACAGTTGAAGGGAAGCAAAAAGCGCTAGCCTTTTCTCCTGATTGGCTAACGGCTTCACTTTCAATATCCTGAAATTCAACAGCAAGTCAATCCTGTTTCTCAACCCAATCCGGCGATCGGAAAGATAATGAATGTAAGCCATCAGATCGGTTGTTTTACGGGTGGATAAGCGGTAACTGCCGGCAAAGGAACCTTCCGCCCAAGGGTTCTGTTCCTGCCATTGTTGCAGGTATGCATATTCAACGCTCAGCTCATTAATTTCGGCCTGCAGCGAAGCAACCTGGTTGATGGCACTTAGGTGTTTTTTCACTTTCTGAAGCACGTCATCAATTGCTTGTGCCGGCGGTGAATCTGATAATATCTCATCAAAAAACGAAACGGACGTGGCAAAAAACTGTTGTCTATTCTCTGCACTCCCCAGCCGGGCAATCAGATAGCCCAGCCTGTGTTTGTCCATCTTTTCATAAATATTACTGACTGCAGTGTTATTATTGGACAAAATCGCCACTGTTTTATTCTGAATTAAAATATTGGCGACAATATTGAGAATAGTTTGCGTTTTACCTGTACCAGGGGGACCTTCGATAACTGAAACCTGCGAAGAAAATGCCCGTTCTACTGCGAGCAACTGGCTTTCATTAAGACCAAACGGGAAAATCATCTCTCTCGGAGACTCACGTTTTTTACTCTGCCCTGTACAGTATGCATGCAGCGCCGTATCCGCATGGGGTATAATCTTATTGAGCTGCCGAAGAACATTCTCAGCGATGATCTTGTCGTTTCCACCGGCAAGGGAAATGCGGTCGTTAGCCACACGAATAAAATAATTGAACGCGGCTTGCTCTGTAAATTCAGAACACACCTGAAAATCGAGCTCAAGTGTTTTCATAACGTAAGGCCTGTTATTCCCGGGGTAATAAACAACCGCATATTTATTACCATAGACAATAACGCTCTGAGCCAATGAGATGACAGAGCCCCCCTTCCGCTCGATCAACACATTTTGCAGAGGTTTGGTCGGTGTTATCTGGCAGACAGAAAGCGGGCGAGTATATTTTTTCCCGCTACGAAAACAGCAGCTCAGCATGAGCTCTCCGCTCTCTTTTCCTGGCCATAACGTCCAGTCCGTAATTTGGTGGGTTTTATTTTCCCCTTCAACAAAAATAGTAACCATGTTATCACCCAGTAATCATTGTTTAACGTCAGGAAAGAAGCGTTAAGGGCACGCCAGGCGCCTTGATATCAGTCACGGTGCCTTTCCTGAGCCAGCGAGTAGATTTGCGCCCGGAGATGCTGCTCAGCTTGCAGGATCTGCTGCGGGCGCAGCGGTGAATCTTCGGGTAACTGTCTCAACTGTCGAAACCGCTCTTCCAACGGAACGGCCTGCCGGAAACTCGTCATCATGCCAAAAACCTGTGATTTAAGTTCACTGACGGTAATATATCTTCCCTTCTGGCCGTCAAGCGCATTCAGTTTATCGGCAAGCGCCTGAAGCTGAGCCATTCCCTCATGCCAGCCATTCAATGCCTCAACAGGCAGCACAGAGAGATTAATCTGTTGCTGCCACTGATGTATCAGAGGCCTGGCCCGTTCAGGCCACAGCGCCTGTGCCTGTTCTACAAGCTGCCGGCTATAGCCGATATTCCAGTCAGGGGGGAGTTTATCCAGGCGGATAAGCTGCTGCTGCGTTTGGGTGATAACCGTTTGTGCTAACGGCGGTTTCTGACGCAACGTCTCTCGCTGCGCAGGCGTAAGTGTTACGGGTAATGGCGCCAGGGAGGCGGCAAACTGGGTCTGTAGCGGGTCGGGCCGATGCAGATACTGCCACCCCCACACTGTGGCCACGTTGAGCACCAGCATGGTGCACATCCCGGCGGAGAAGAATGCCCACTTTGTTGCCGTTATCGTTGCCGGCACCGGGATTGCCGTGATGACCTCGACGTTCGGCTGATGTTCCGGTTGCGCCACATACTCCCACTTCACTGTACTGCCTGGGGCGTTTTCCTCTATAGCTTCGACACCGGACGGTGTATCCGCCGATATTTCCGCCCCGTTCATCACCGTGGCGGACAGCACGATACCCGCAGCGTCAGAAGCGGATGTACCACCACTGTTCTCCAGCCGGACAGCACTGTTGTGCAGCACCGTTCGCAAGGCATCGAGCTGGCTCAGGTGTTTAAGCTCCAACCGCTGCAGCACGTTTCCCAGACGGGTTAGCAATTGCTCCGCCCGATACAACTGGCCAAGGTCGCCGTAATTCAGTGGGAGCATGCGCATCCGCTGCTGCAATCGCCGGCTCAGACTGCTGAGAATCTCCATTCTGGCATGGGCAGGTTGAGGCCAGAACATGCCCCACTGATGGCTGATCAGGGCTTCCAACATTGCCAACCCTTCGTTCATGCCGAATATCCCGGCCAGTTGCGTACGGGCAAGCGTGTACCAGGCTGCCGTCTGCAGCTCCACACCGTTTTGTTCAAACAGTGAAAGGCAGCGCTTTTCGACATAATGCCAGTCCACATCTGGGCGAGCCGGGTGTGTCAATTTGCTCAGCTCATCGCGCAGAGCGGCATAATCCGGCAGCGTACGCGGATCGCCGCCGGTTTTAATTTTACGTGAGGTAATGTCATTCATGACCACTTGTCCATCTGACGAGTCCACAGCAAGAGAGGTTATGTTTATGCAACTTCACTATCGACATACTCCTGGCTTTGCAGATACTGCAGCGCCACCGGATCAGCAATATAGTCAACCCGGCCATGATGACGTTCTACGGTGTTAATTATTTTGCTGAGGTCTACCCGGAAAAACTCCTTGCGCAGGTTAATTCTGTTAATCCGGTAATGCTCCAGATGGTCATGCAGCGTTTTTTCCAGCGCCGGCGCATCATCACAGGAAATCATCGCGTGGACGTCAAAATCGAAAGGTACGGCTGCCCCGCTTAACTCTTTCACCCTTTCCATCGGCTCCAACCGCCGGGTCATACCGATCTTGAAGACGTTTTCACCAAAGGAGCCAATATTCGAGATCACATACACATGCCCCTGCTTCGTGAGTTGGGCCATGGATTTGGCGCGTTCATACTGCTGATGCACCGCCTGGATTTTTTGCTCCAGTTCCTGACGTTGCTTCTCCAATTCCTCCCTGTGCGCACCTTCAGCGGCAAGCAGCGCTTCCTCAAGCACTTTCCGTTGCTCAGCAAGGCGCCGTTCTTCTTCTTCCGCCTCCTGCTGCTGTCTGTCCAGTTCATCTTGCCGCTGTTTTTCTTCCCGCATCTGGCGCTTCAGTTCGGCCTGGTACTCTTTTTCTTCCTGCGCCTTTTCCAGCAGGGCGACCTTATCCAGAAACTGCTGTTTTACGCCCTTCCAGTCGGCGTTATCTTCAAGTTCCAGAAAGGTGATTTTTTCACTGATGGCAGCATACGCCTCTTTTTCCTTCCGCAGCTGATCATACTTGCTTTGCCAGTTATTTACCGTCGTCCCCGCCAGCAGCGTCTTGACCTTAAACTTGTATGCCGAGTCCACAATGCGCTGCAGCGCCCGGCTCGCTTTATTTTTGGCTTCACGAAACTCCTCCCAGTGGCTGGCCAGTCGATTCCGTTCCCGATCCAGAGACCGCGATACGGTGACACTCACTCGGTCTTCAAAGGCCTGTTCTTTTTGTTCAAGGTCGGTTTCTTTCTGTTTCAACGCTGCCGTTTTTTGCCGGAAACCGCGGTAAATAAAAATCCTGATCAGCAACGAGGTCATAAGCAGCAGGCCAAAAAACAGCCCCACAATCCCCTCAGGCGTTGAGACTGAATCGATAAAACGCTCATTAACATTAATCAGCGCCTTAACCGCAACATAAATCCCCCAGCCGATGACACCAAGAATGGCGAGGATAGCGCCCGCCGTATTATCACCTTTATTTTTTCTTGCCATGACTTATCCCTTATTATTAACTCTATCCATATCAATAAATCGTATTACTTTGGTCGAGAGCCAAAAAGTATCTTTCAATATAATAATGCGAGCGCTCAGAGGGGCTTTATTTCCCTGCCGGTTGTTCTGTCCAGGCAGCGCCCAGTTACCGACTCCCAATAAGCATGGATGTTCTCACTGTTCACGCATAACGCCTGCCGGTCCAGGGGCTGAGCCACCGGAGGACTCATGGCGTCACCCGTTTTTTTGCCTCTGATCGCCGGCCCAGTTTGGTTTTTCTTTGCACCATTCCCGTTTTTCTTTGAAGACGATTGGGGGTTTTTGGCCGGGGAAGACGTGACTTTATTATCACGTGGCGCTTGCTCCCTAAAATAATCGGTGCGCTGACGTTTGCTGCCGTGACAATGATACTCTCCGGTTTTACGGTTAGTATGGCAGCCGTCCGCATTGGTGCGCCCAGGATGGGCCATGACAGAAGGGGTAAGCAAGATAGCCAATAATAAAGACAGTTTGATGCCAATTTGCAATTTCATTCATAAATTCCATTTTAGTTAACAGGCGACCACCTCCCCTGTTTTCCAGCGTTTACCGCTACCGCCCCAGATAGTGCTGCTGCTTTAGATGACGTAACAGAACACGTCCCTCTGGTATAAACTCGGTGCCGTACCGTACCAGACCGAGACCTATCAGTTCAACATCAATGGCATAGCGCAGCTCGCCAGGTTGCGTCTGCTCAAGCAGGACAACGTTGATATTTTTTAGACGCGGCTCGTACTTCAACAACACGGCCGAAAGCGTACTCATTAGCTGATGCGCACTTCCCGGCATACCCTGCAGAATTTTTGTCATATCCGGCAGACCAAAGTCCGGCAGGTGCGCCAGCGTACCTGCGCGACAGTTGAGAATACGCTGCATATTGTCCAGCACGGACAGAATGACCTGGTTTTCTTCGCTGAGCTGCTGGAGTGCCAGGCCACCGGTGAAGTTGCCGGCAAGCATCTCATACAGCGAAGGCGATGGGTGTGGGTGAGTATGAGACATCACTTATCCTTTAAAGGCAGCAGCATCAGATGATTATTCCCGGCCTCGATCACCCGGGCCTTGTCTGGATCGAACTCTTCACGGTTCATCGTCAGCTTCCAGGTGTTGTTGGCCATATCCGGATGGCGGAACAACCCCACCACCGCCACGAACTGCGTCTCTGCTTCCATCGGCATGTTAAGGTCCACATCACCACCCGGTTTCATCACCACATCACGGCTGGCAAGCAGGTCGGCTTTAAGAATGATGCCGTCATCCTGGAGCAGTTGCTGATAGACCGTTTTATCGAAGGTCTTGCGATCTTTCAGCTGATAAACGCGAACCACTACCGGCTCAGACAGCGAGTTGCTCTCGCGGGAGTCAGTATTCAGCGCTTCACGTGCCGTGAAATCCAGGCGCAGAACCTTAATCTTCTTGTAAAAGAGGGCACTGAAGGCAGACTTCGTGCCATCGGTGACGCTCTGCGTCACCCCGCATCCCACCAGACTGAACGCCAGCAACGGCAACAGCCAGCGTGCGGTTTTAGTTAAACGTGTAGGTAACACATCGGCTTCCTTGTTGTGGTTGTGCTGGCTCCAGCCCGGTGTAGCAGCCCAGTTCCGTCGTAAAGGTCTGAGGGATATCGTCGGCGGGCTCCGCTTCGTCAGCGCCCAGCACACCGTTCATGCCCAGCCAGAAAGAGCCTTCGCCCAGCGGCGGTGCAGCCAGCAGTCGGGTCGCGGTGGTCAGGGTAATTCTGGCCTTAAAGCGCCAGCCCAGGTACACCCGCAGCATGACCAGAAAATCCTGATACAGCAGGCCATCCGGCTTCCACCCCTGCGCCTCCTGTTCGTTATGCGTCGTGAGCGCAACCCGCAGTTGGCTACCGGCATCCATCGCTTCGTCACCCAGTGGCGTATTGCCGTCCAACAGGAAATCGTCATCGCCGTAAAAACCCAGCGGTTGGCTGACCACCACCGGGCGCAGGCAGTATGGACTCACCTGCACCGTGGTATCCGGGGCCAGCAGGCTCACCAGCGCCTGCACTCCCTCCTGGGTTTTACCCGGTTGCCGCAGCACGCCGAGCAGAGCCAGAAAGCGCGACACCGGCGTGGCGATGTGGTTTGCCGTCCCAGGGATACCCAGCCCCACCAACCCCAGCAGTGACTGCGAGATACTGTCGCTGCCGCCGGGTTCGAAGGTAGCCGGGTAAGAATACTTTCGCCAGATGCGGTAAAATTGCGTCAGGATGCGATGGCTGAAGATATCCAGAAAGCCCTGCAGTGCCTCATGTCCTTCCCGGCGCTGGATAATGTCATCGAGATAGGCGGTCGGCAGCGGCGAATCCACGCCGTACATCCCCATAAACGTGGTCCGAATAACCGGCGGCTTGCTGTCATCCTCTTCGTCATATTCGACAGCCTTCAACTCGCTGGCCGGAAACCCCATCCCCGGATGTGGGGCAAAGCGTACCGGGTCGTCGGCAGGATGGCTGGTTGAGCCCATCAGCGGCCTGCCCGGATTCTGCTTCTCCAGCAGCTGACAGAAACGGTAAAAATTAATGCGGTGCAGGTCGGCCTCCAGCCGCGGGGTCAACCGGGTATGCGGCGATTGTGCTTCTCTTCCCATTCCAGACGCTCTCCGGTCGGTTGCAAGATAATAATCAGGCGATTAAACAGATAGATGTCGGTGTACAGCGCGAAGAAGCGACTCAGCATCTCACCGAACAGGCAGATATCGCCGCGACCGGCAAAACCGTGGCTGTCGAGGGTCACTTCAATCTGTACGCCACGTACCAGGTAGCCTTGCTCAAAACGCTCAATTTCGTTGTGTTTCACGTCAATGATGGCTGCCAGTCGACGGCGGTTCATCTCACTGTCGGCCCACTCATATAGCGCCAGCGTACCGCGCAGCACGTCCGCGTTATCCATCATCGACAGAAACCCGCTGCCGAGGTGGCTCAACACGCGCCAGTGAAAGCGGTCCTGTGCCGGAGGATAACAAGGTAGCGTCGGCGCACACAGGTTACGCACGGCAATGCTGGCCGAGGTGGTTTTCATTATCGTATCGAGCACGGTGCTCTGCAGCGCCCGGCGCGGCAATTGGCCGTTGGTGCCGGTAAGCGTGAGCGACAGGCTTTCATCCTCCGGCACGGTATGGTTATCAAAGGCTTCACCGCCAAGAACAAGCCAGGTGTTATGCAGCCCGGACGGGCCACGGCGCACGCGGGTGTGGTAGTAATATTCCGGCGCCTCATGGCGCATCATTCCGCCTTTGTGACGAAAGCTCGAGAACGGCACGTAGGTATGCCGGCTCGATGACATCACCGAATCCACGGCGTAAATTTCGGTGTAGCCATCCTGTACGCGCATTGGCCGCAGCATATATTCTGTCTGTAGTGAATTGAGCGTCAGCGGGTCGGATTCCAGCGGGAACAGGTTAATCACCGGCACGCAGTTCAGGCGCAGATGCTTTTCGTTAAAGCTGAAGTCATGTTCCCAGCGTTCCGCCAGCACCACGTCGATTTCAAACCAGGGCAGCTCAGCCGGCACTATTACGCGCTCCAGCCCCCGCAGGCCCGCAAACATGAACTTCTCGCGGAAAGTAAAGTACTCCAACAACAGCTGGTAGCCGCTGAAACTGCTGCTGCTCTTTGGCCAGAGCCTGTCGTCATCGCCAAACCCCAATGCGGTGAAATGCCCCTCCAACCGTCTTCTTTCCATATCGCCGGGCATCCGCAACCATATCCTGGCCACATTCAGGGTGAACGCTTCGTGCATGGCGCAGGCCAGCGGTGCGTCAGCGTTGAAGTAGAACGGGATATGGCTGAGATCGATACGGCTCCAGTCGGCAAGATGGCTGCAGTTGAAGCGCAGGCTGATGACCGAACGTCCGTCCGGGTCAACCGACAGGCGGGCATGCTCCAGCGACAGCGGCTGAAGCGTTATCTCTTTGGCGGTGGTGTACCGGCAACGGGTGCCCTTTTCACCGATCGGCCGCGAACTCACCTCGAAGCCTTTGGCGATGCGCATCGGTTCTTTCATTTCGCGCCAGTCGGGGGTGAACTCCACCACGGACATTGACGGAATGGTGCGCAGATAGTGTGGCCACAGCAGGCTGACCAGCCCTTCGGTCAGTTCAGGCAAATCGTCATCGAGCTTCTCTCGCAGGCGGCCCATCAGGAAGGCAAAGCCCTCGAACAGGCGCTCCACATACGGGTCGCGCGCGCCCGCTTTATCGAGATTAAGCATTGCCGCCTGCTCGGGATGAGCGCGGGCAAACTCTTCGCCGGCCTCCAGCAGGTAGCGCATTTCGGCGTCGTAATAACGCAGGGTTAAATCGTCCATAGTTTTTCTTAATTGATGTTAGTATAATAAAAGAGTGCTTGCCTATCTGAACCTGAGTTTCTATTATCTTCCTTTCTCATAACTATCCCGCATCATCGACGGCACTCGCCAACTCGCCAGTTAGATAATTAAGCTTATTTTTCTGATGATATGTTTATTTTTTTAAAGCACATAATACCCTTCCATGGTTCTATCATTTCACTTTCATGCCCAATGTACACATTATACGAACAATAACCATTGTCTGAAGTAATATCAAAAACCCTACCGCCGCTAACAATGGCAGATGAACCCTTATGGTTTTTAATCTTCCACCCGAGGTACAATTGACCATTATTTAGATTAAGATCCTGCCAAGATAGAATGACTTTCTCATGCTCATCATTATTTATCAAAACAGGCCTCATCGAACTCTCAGCCTGTTCTATATCAGGCTCAACATTTCTCTCACCTGTGCCTTTGTATAGATAAACAACATCACCTGACTTATTATATATACTTACAGAAGGTTTAAGGTAATAAGAAAACATAACAACACAACACAACACAAAGAGAATGACAGCAGTATTTTTTATCATTGAAACTCCGTAGGCATACTAATCCGCTCAGGATTTTTCTCACTCCAGCACCAATGTTCGGTTCTGGACTCTGAAAAACCATTCTCTGATGTATTTACAAGTGCATCAAGAATATGTTGAAAAGTAAGTTTTTCGGCATACTTACCAAAGCGGTGGAATAAATCAAAACCAATCTTCATGCTTGTAATATCATCCAGAGTGTCATCCCCCATAGCACCCGGGGTCATATTTTGTTCCCAAGTAGAGCCTTTTAATAAGAGTTCTTCAGAAAACCCGGCACTTAGCCCCACATATCCGTAATGAATATTTGACCAGACATCGAGGAAAAAATCATACTCTTTATATTTATGATAATAGCTTTCTGACATTTGTTTTGATTCCAAAGGCCGAGTTACTGCAAATGATTTAAATTTTTTCCTTATTAGCGGTTTGTGATCCCATATGGAGCCCGTTTTCACAGTCTGATACCAGATTGCCATTGCGGCGAGCAAGTCAGGCTGAGGTGGCGGCACCATTTTCGCGTAAAAGGGCAGCTTTTCCCATTCAGCCCATCTTTGCCTTAACGTTTCTTCGTCAATTAAATAACGTATTGTTTCTGCAGTCTGGCTTCTGACATTCGTCTTAATTTCGCTCAGTATATACTCAGCCACCTGTATAGCGCCGTCTGTATGAGTGCAATGATGCTCCCTTTCATCGTCCTGATGCAGATTTTTATAGGGCTCCTGTAATAAAGCCATCAGCTCGTCGAGTGAGAAGGACGTGTTTGAGCATTGTCCTCCTTTCTCATAGCTATCCCGCATCATCGACGGCACAAAACGCGCTCGGCAGGGGCAGGAACTGGTGCTGTCGAGCGTACCAGCCATTTTACGCCCGTGGATGCTGTCATCCGCGATCCCCCCTGCAATCATATACATGCCGGGATGTCGGCCGCAGGTCACCTGATCGCGCTCACAGGCAATAGCTTTTCCAAACAATCTATGATCGCTGGCACCATCCACAATTTTACCACCACAGGAGGTCATGTCTCCCTGCACCAAATAGTAACCTTTTGCCATAGCCAGTTCCTTTCGTTGAAGGGCTCAACCGCACAGTACCGCAGCTCGCGCTGGGTCCAGTGCAATCAAGCCGGCAAGCAAGGCATCCATCTCAGGCTGCAGGCGCGTTTTATCAGCTTCATTGCGGCCTGCCTTGCCCCGCAACAGTTTTAACCTGCGGGCTTTCACTTCAAAGATCAGCGCTGGCGTCCACTGCTCAAGCGTGAGGGCCCGGGCGCTGCCGTCAAGCTCTCCCAACAGATGCAACGCCATTTCGTTTTTACCGTATTGCTCGCTGACTCTGGCCATCAACAGCCGCATCAGCCACCGATCGCGGGCAGAGGTGTAACCCGGCTGAGCCTGCAGCCAATTGAGCGCCGCTTCGATACCTTCGCCATCTGCTTTAGCCATCACTTCAGGCTCCAGCGCCAGCACATCGTCATGACCGCTGGCCACGGCGGATACCGACTCTTCTTTCCACCCTGCTATCTCATCGAGCACGCTTTCACTTATCCAGTTCAGCGTCACTTCATCGGCGAAAGGTGTGCCGTCACTGAAAGCCAGTGCTTCGAGCCCTGGGAGGCGGGCCAGCAAGCCTTTCAGATCGCGACAGAGGATATCTGCGCGCACGCTGTCGTGATCCTGTTTCACCAGCGCCTGCCAGGCGTACCACTGCACATCCAGCCATAGGTGGTTAACGCCCTGAGCCAACAACGTATCCGTATGCTCCAACAGTTCTAACCAGCTTTTCTGCAGAAACAAGCGTTTGAGGTGCGCTTTATTGTCAGGTTTGGGCGGTGCCAGGCGAGTACGGCCGGCGGCGTCCAACGGCGGAAGTTCCGTCAGCGTATCCCAGCGGACGCTTTTCAGCAGATGATGCCCGGCCAGCCATCCGCCGGGCTGGTCACGCAGGTATTTTGCCAACACCTTGGCCTGATCGAGCAAATCGCGCCCTGACGAGACCGCATTCATCAATGGCGCGGAAGGGGGTGCTGCAACCGAGATCCCCTCCTCCCGGCTGGTCTGCGGTACCAGACTGCCGGCACCACCATTCTGCACCAGGCGATGGTCCAGAGCCTGATACAGCCCACCAAGTTCCGGCCGTGCATCGTCATCAAACGTCAGAAAAGCCTGCTCCATCAACAGCAGAGCGCCGGTGATGCGCTGCATGGTGGGCATATCCACTTCAGGGTACAATGAGAGGCTGTCCGTCACGCGGCGGCAGCCCAGCCACTCCAGAGCCGATTTACGGCTGCGGGCGCGCAAAGGATGCAGGCCGTTGCCAAACCGTTCAAGCATGACGGCCAGTAGCTCAATACTCTGCGCAAGCCCGGCCTCACCGTCCTGATGCAGGCGCGCCCAAACGTAGAAAGTGATGACGCGTAAGTCCTTGCACCTGTCGGTCAGTAATTTTTCCGCCAGTTGGCAGATCAGTCCGGTATCAATGCCGGTGAGCTTGTTGACCTCTTCGCGGATGCGCTGGAAATCATCGTCGTAACCCGGGTCTTCTCCGGTTGGCCGATGCTCCTCCACTGGGTTCAGCCAGCGTTCCCAGTCAGCACAACGTGCCCGGGCCTGGCTCATCAGGACATTTTCTTCCACGCCGCAGCTGTGAAGTAAATTCTGCAATGCGGTCATTATTCCCCCTCATCCATGACTGAGTCATTCGTACGGGTCAGCGCCTGCGCCGCTGCTGAAGCCTCCACGCTGAAGTATGTTTTCCGGCAGGCTAAAGCCGCGCAAATCCAGCAACGCCAGCGGCCCTTTGCCCAGCTGCGAACGCAACACCCACTGCAGCGTACGGCCATCTGGCGCGGTAAAACTCATCATCCACTGGCTGCGGTCCAGCTGTTGACGTTTGCCTTGCTCCAGCCAGCGGATAAAGCCCCAGCTCCCGCTGTAATCCCCGAACAGACGTGCACCTGCACTCGTTGACGTCCAGGTCAGCATGGTTCCCGGCTTAAACGTATCTCCTGGCCAGTGGAAAGATCGCCAGTCGGCCATCTGGTTGAAATAGTGCAATTTTTGTCCATCAATGGTCAGCTGCGTCTCCACCACCTGCGGTACCGGGCGCGCCTGCAGTTCGAAACTGATGCCCTGACTGCCATCGGTAAATAAAATGTCCGACAGCTGACTCAGTTGGTTAACGGCGTCCAGGAAGGCCGGATTAAATATCAGCCCCTGGCTGTGCGCCTTGTCCGGCACCCATCGATTGCCTTCTTTGTGAAGCACCCCGTTGAGTTCCGTACTCAGGAAGCGGTCGATGCGGCCACTGTCTTTGCGGATGAACTCAGCCAGCATCGGCAAAGAGATATCGCTCTTACTCGCCGCAAACGGGAAGCGCCCCTCAAAAGCGGTGCGCCAGTTCGCCACCACCGATCGGCTCCAGCGGCCGTTCAGACTGGCGGCAGACGGCTGCAACACCGTTTCCCAGGCCTGGGTCAGTGGCTGCACAAACATCGCGTGACCAAAACCGCTCCACTCCTCTCCCAGACTGGCCGCCATGAGGCTGCCGTACTGCTGAGTGTCGGTCAGGTCCACGCTCTTGCCCTGGAAAACCGTCTGGGCAAGCGTCTGCATCATCTCCTGTGGATTGGAGGCGCTCGCTATCTGCTGCAGGCGCAGGCGCACGCGGGTGATACGGGTCAAATAAGTCTGCAGGCTCAGCGAGCTGTCAGCCGACATCACGCTGCCGGCAGTGTTTTTTCCCAGCAGCTGAAGCAGAGGCCCAAAGCTGTCATCCAGTGGCCCCAGGGGGCCGACTGCATGCTGATCGATGGCCGGTTTATCCTGGCCGCCGACCAGCTCTTTCGCCGATTTAATGATTGAATCTGACAACGCCTCGCTCTGCCGGCCCGTTTGCCCCTGCCAGGCCAGCGTATTCATCAGGGCGATCATCGGTGACTGACGCACATCGCTCATCAGCGTCAACTGGTCGGTAACGTCGGCGATATTGTGTGCCGGATCCCAGCGGAGGCTATTGAGGAAACTCAGCCAGCTGCCGGCGAAATCAGCGAAGTAACGCTGAGTCAGGCGCGCTTTCAGCGCTTCCGGCGACAGGTCCGCCGCTACGGCTTTGCGGGAGTCGCTCAGCACCCAGTCGATTTCGTCCCGCCTCGCATTGGCCGCCTTCTCGATGGCCTGCTGAACCCCTCCCTCCCAGGCCTGACGGGTGAACATGCCCGGCACCACCTCATCGGTGGTGAACAGGCGACGGGCATCGGTACCGCCGGTCATGTCTTCCAGAGACACATCGGCGAAATTGCGGCGCACGGATTTGAGCATGTTCTCATAAAGCGTACTTTCCGCGTTGCGTCGCCCAATCTGCTGCAACAGCACCTGGCGGCTCTGGTTGACCAGCTGCGCGTCCGGGCTGATTTTCCACTGGGGCTGCTGCGGCAGTTCGGAGAGGTAGAAGGCCCATAAATCCGGTGCCAGGCTTTGCCACAGGCTGGTTGAGATGCCCATCTGCGTCGGCTGCACCGTTTTCATGGTCTGCGCGTAGAAGGCGCCATCGGCTTTATCCGGGCGCGCCATCATCAGCCAGGCTTTCAACTGGTCATAGCCCGGTTTCGCCAGCTTTGTGCGCTGCTCGCTGTTTGGCGCCGAATTGGCCAGCGCGCTGAGCGTCTGCGTCAGGGCGGTATGCGCCGGATCGCGTATCAGGCGGTTGTTCGCCACGCCATACCAGGGCAGCATCGCATCGAGCAGTTGTCGGTTATGGTCAAGACCAAAACGCTGGTACCAAGGGGTGCGATCCTGAACATGGCGCAGCAGGCGGCCGGCATCGTTGCGTAGGTCATACAGGGCAGTCAGTTGGCTATCGGAAATGGCAGGGTGTTCGACCAGGTGACGGCTTTTTGCCGCCACAGAAGCAATTTGCCCGTAGTTCAGCGCAAACGAGAGCAGCAACCCCATCCCCCAGACACCGGTAATGCCCAGCAGTGCCCAGGCGAGCGTCCGCTCCCACGCCATACCCACGCGCCGGCCTCGCACACGGGTGCAGTCATCAACGATGCCCTGCCAGGTTACCGGCAGAGTCAGGGCATGCGGGTGAGAACGGCGAGCCTCGATTGACGCTTCTTCTTCGCCATTCAGGCTGAACATCAGCCCACGCAGCGGGACTTGCTGCTGAGAACTGTAGAGCCAGGGAACCAAACGCGTTTTCCAGCGCTCGCTTTCCCCTTGTTCGAACCGTTGCGCCAGGCGCAGTAGAAAATCATAGTCGCGGTTTTCTGCAATCTGGGAAAGCCCCTGTTCACGCAGCTGCGGCAATAACCTGCTAAGTTGTTCGGTCACATTTTCCGGCACTGCCCGCGGCGGGAACGTCACCCCAATCGGCTGCGATTTACGCCCTTTTTGCGGCCAAGCGCTGCCACAAAGCTGCCACAGATAAACCGGGGCGGAATAGCGTAACGCCTTGCTGATGTTCTCCAGCCCGCGCAGATCATTGTCGCTTTGCTGCGAAGTCAGTTTCTGATCCTCAGCAATCACCCGGACGATCCCATCCAATGGGCGGCCACGTCTCAATTTTCGCAACGCGACAAGTTTGTCTATATCAATGTCGGAGGCCAGACTGCCGCCGCAAATTAGCACGGTGTTCTCACCTTCCAGCCATTGACTTTCTTGCAAGCCGGGGAGCAGTTGTTCGATTGCCTTTTCGTCACCGGTAACGAACAACATACGCACTTTTCGACGCCAAAGCAGACCGTAACGCTGGCGTAAGTGGCGATTAATAGCGCCACACATCATGGTCCCAAGAGTTTGAATGGTTTCCTTATCCCTGCTTTTCGTCTTCTCATCATCACCGTAGGTTGATTCGACGATTGCATCGAACTCTTTGCTGCCAGCATGGCGGACAGCAATTAATAGCAGTATCGCTCCGGCCAATAAACTTCCTGTCAGACAACCACCCGCAACAAGCCAGTGAGCCTGCAGCTCAGTATCTGCCGATAGACCGGCAACATCAGGAAATTTCCAGACGATAAACGTCATGGCCCCCAACAAAATCAGGAAAAATACGACGACAGCAAGATAGCGGCCTTCCGTTGTCTTTGGAAATAAAGCAGATAATCTCACGAATCCATCTCCTTTCGGGAAGCCGTTGGGGTAACGAACGTGCTCCATAACACATCCTGTGTGATGTCCCCACAGATAATCATTTGCGGGGACTGTGTTCGTTGGGCTATTTCAGTGGCGGCAGCAATGGCTAACCAAGGTGCTGCCGCTCCAGCGTGCCCCATGGCACTGTCGAGATTGATGACGGAATCCCCTTCAACCGCCTGAGCTGGTGATTTCTTCTGATGTACCACCACTTGCGCATGTTGTTGGTCATTGAGCCCGGACAGCCAGAGGTGTCTGACGATGCCATCTTTGATCGGAACGTTGTATGCAGCCATTCGCATACCAGATTCAAGCCCGTCGACTGAGGAGGGATCCGGACGGTGCAGCAACGCCAAAGGAGGAAGAGTCTCCTGCGTCAATCTGTTGCCAAAGAGCAAGGTAACCCCTGCTTCAGCGCTGTTATCTGCATTAGCTGGTGCAACCTGAAGCGCGACCACTAACAGCATGGCGCTCTCTTTAAAGTGAATATTGAGCCAATTATCAATAACCCCGGGACCAGCCCCGCCGAGATATTCAATAGGGAATGGCATTTCGCTTTCTGCCCATGCTTTTTCCCATAATCGAAGCACCTCGCTGCGTGGAACAATTGATGAAATATCAAAAAAAACGGACAAAGATGTTTTGTCAGAACACAATGTCAAACGTAAAGACAGGTTTTCAATCAACTGCTCAAACAAACGCGTTATCAGAGATGAAGGTGTATCATTCGGATGAGCGGCTATCCTGCTCATCCTCATCCCGTCACTTCCCAACCAGTTTGATTGGGCGGTTATGAGACGAGTATTATTGAGAATTTCATTAGCCACATCACTCTGGCGTTCTGCCAGATGCCCGGTTGTAAACGCCACATCCAAAATCTGAAGTGCGCGCCTGGCTCGACGCGTTTCACTGAGGATCCAAGCTTCCCGACATTTATCGAATCCATTGGCTTTCATATCCTTCAGCATCCAGATTGTAAGCCGACCTCCGACGACAGCACTCCAGAGAGCAGCAGGCACGCCAAGCGCAATTAACCAGAAAGATTGGCTCTCGATATGTCGACCGAAGATCCTCATCAAGATAACACTTCCCGACACCATTATTGCTAAAGCAATAAACCAACGTAACGGACTTGGTGAGACAGGCCGCATGTAGCATTCAGGAATATTTTTAAGTGAGTACACAATCACATTCTCAATATTTACGCCCTCTGAATAGAGTGCTTGTGCTGATACTGTTTTTATAAGTGAATCTGCTCTTTAGCTTTACCATATGCCTTTCACTGTCCGCAGTCCATTTCTTATGCATGATCCCATAACCAAATCGTGATATATTTATCGACTCAACCCACTACTCCAAAAGTATTTTCTCCAATATAATGACAAGTTAGTAACCGCTTGATGTTTATCGTATGTTTTTTATAAAAGCCCTTACCTGAATGCATTGTGCCAAAAGTAAATCCAGAAACAGTTACACTATAATTTCCTGATCTCTTTCGGAATAGCCAACATGATGATTCGATGGTAATCTTTGTTTACAGCATCTTCTCCACCGAAACTACATGAATGGCGTGCTCAGGGCTTCATCGCCTTCAAACGCCAGTACGTCGAGTTCTGCATCACATCCCTTAACCGACAACTGGTGATGGTTGTGGCTGAATCTGATCGTAGGATTAGAGTTCATTGTATTCTTTCACATCGACAGAGAAGTTATGTCCAGAAAAAGCAGATATGTATTAAGTTAGTTACTGTTTGATCTTTATCGTATATTTCTTATAAAAGTCTTGGCCAGAAGACATTATACCAAGAGTAAACCCAGAAACAGTTACGCGATATTCACCTGACTTTTTCGGGATCCCAGATATGATAATGCGATGGTAATCTTTATTTACTCCACCCTCTCCACCAAAACTATATTTTGTTTCTTCTGGATTCCATCCTAACCCTGAGTCGTTCGGGGTTATACTCACCGATACGCTGGATTCATTAACAGCCCCACCTTTTATTTCAATGGCTTCTTGGTACTTGTAATTAACCGTTGCAACTTTAAGATCACTTTTTTCGGGTAGGATTGTTGGGTGAGTACTGGAGCAACCAGATACAATAAAAATCAGAACACAGATAAAATATCTCATTTAGCTCAGTGGTTTAAACACCACGCCTCCAAAAATGTGCTTACGGACATATTCCAAATCTTTATTTAACTTAACTTGGTTTTTTACCATGCCCCATGAGAATAATTTCAAGTTAACAATTTCATTAACTTGCCGCCATGCTTACGATATAACATCATTTCCATGATATAAATCACTGAAAGATCGTCATCCGTTTCACCTGTTTCATGTGCTTTAGTCTTATAGAGGTTGTTGAATGACAGAGAGCAAGACATGTCTTTCACTGTGACTATCCGTACGATACACAGTTAAATCATAAAAAAGGTCTAACACCGGAACATTTGACTCTATCTTTGTATAAATATTATATTTAGGCATTATTTACCTCCGATGTAAAATGCCAAAAAGCATCTCCCCTCCCCCTGATCGGAAGGAAAAAATTTCGCATACAGATCATTTGTTTTTCGCAGTGATTTTTATAATGTAATTTTTGTCAATTTTACTTCCTGGAACCATTGTCCCCATAGAGTATCCATTAATATGAACCGATATTTCACCTGTTTTTTTTGGTTTCCCACTGATTATTATATAATGATAATCCTCCTCCTCCCTTTCCTTTCCCCCTCTTTTTAAAGTGGTCACCTTAGGATTCCATCCTAACCCTGCATCCGGAGGTGATATCTCCACGCCTATATTCTCCTTGAATAAAATGACGTTGGTTATTTCGACTTCAAAAAAATAGTTCTGACCAACATATCCTGCAGGAAGCTCATTTCCTTCCGGATAAAACCTCGGTACAGAACTTCCACAGGCAGAAACAAAAAAAATGATGAATACAATGATTTTTTTCATGCTTATTTTATTGGTTTAAAAACCAATCCTCCGAAAACATGCTTAGCAAAGTAATTTAGATTACTATTACCTTTTGTTTGCCAATCCACTCTTCCCCAAGAGAAAAGCTTCAACTCAATTAACTCATCATTATCCTTGGTAGTGATGTCTCCGCCATTAACCTTACAAACAGGTTTATCCCAAACAATCCAGTGATTCTTCGAAGATGAATCGCCATTACCCCAGCCTTTTAACATCCCCGCAGAGACTAGAGTTACGACTCTGTATCCTTCTTTAACATATGAATTGAGTTTTATTATATCTGCTATATTGGCATGAGAGAGGCTAGTATTATCGAAGACTTTCTTATAGCCTGCTCTTTCAAACCACTTAGTGAGCCCTCCCCACATAGTAATGCCAGAAACCTGGTCGTCAACTTCATCATAGCTCATCAATGAATTTTCAGAATCTCTCAGGCTGGCTAATGTTATCCAATCCAAACCTGACACCATTTCTCTACCGTAGCCATCATAAAACGCCCCCTTCGGATGTCTACATCCATATCCAGGAGAGATCTCCAGCGTGCCAATCTTTGTTTTCCCGTTTAGCCAGAGTTCATTAGCAGCTTGTTTATAAATGTCTGGTCTGTCTATCTGTAGACAGTAAAAGAATGAAGCCGGCCCGCACAAACTGGTATCCCCTTGATTTGGATAGCTACTATGATTCATCCTTGAATTAAGCTGACTCTCTATTTTCTTTTTATCAAATGGGTCATTAGGGGCGCCAATAGGATACTCTTCTGCTATAAAAGCCCTTTCTTGACACGTAATTTGTACATTATGAATATTTTCATCGCCATTATCATTAACAGGTTTAGTCTGCCCTTTGGTTTCAAAATAACAAATATTCTCCCTTTTTCTCTTTGAAAAAGCATTTCCTGATACCATTTCACCTAATGTGTACATGCGTTTTGACGGTGCTGAGAGCACAGGAATCAACTTTCCGCCATGCTTACGATATAACATCATTTCCATGATATAAATCACTGAAAGATCGTCATCCGTCTCACCTGTTTCATGTGCTTTCGTCTTGTAATCTGGGTCCAGAGGCTGTTGAGTGACAGAGAGCAAGAGATGTCTTTCACTGTTGCTGTCCGTACGATACACCGTTAAATCATACAAAAGATCGAACACCGGAACGTTTGATTCTATTTTTGTATAAATATTATATTTAGGCATTGATTACCTCCGGTGATAAATTCAGAAAAATGTCCTTAGCCTGGGCAGAAGTAAACAATTTAGTATATCCTTCGTTGTCAGTAACGCCTTCCACTACCGAACCGTCAGCCAGAAACGCCTTGTACTGCGTGTTTAACATGGGCACACCATTATCATCTGCACACAAATAACGAACATTATGGCTACCATCATCAATAGCATGAGGCAGGGGTGACATTTCAGGTTTATTCTGTGTCCGTGTCTGCCTGTCATAATGACCGGCTCTTGTTCTAAAGTCCCCCGCGGTGCCAACTTCGACGGCATTGCCATCCAGAGTGATGTAACTTCCGCCACCGTTCAGCGTCAGCGTCTTCTTAGCAATAATTTTGATTTCATCTTCCGTGCTAACAATACTGAGCTCCTTACGGGCAATCAGAGCCATTAGGTCGTTCTGCGCCTGTACCTGCACCGGCCCCTGGTTCGCGATAAGCTTAATCCCCAGCTTACGAACAAACACGCTCAGGGCATTACCTACCCCGATGAACAGATTTTTCACCACGCTGACGTCTGCATTTTTACCCGCTGTGGCTATCAGGTTCTGGCCGGCGGACACCTGCAGATGTTGTCCGCTGGTCAACGCCATTCCCTCCGGTGCGCTGAGCAGCAGTACTGATTTTTTGAGATCTGTCAGCTGCTGTTCCAGCAGTTTGATTTGCGCCTGGAGATCGGCCGGGTTCGCGGTCGCCTTCTGCGCATCATCGGAGATGGACGTCATCTGCTCCCGGGCATCACCCAGATTGCTGACCGCCGGCTGCATCGCCAGCACCTGCCCCTGTGCCTTTGCCTGGCCGTCCGCGCTGATGAAAATACCTTTTTGCGCGCGTATCGCCCCCCAGCTGTCGGTTCTGAGCTCAAAACCCTCGCCGCGCTTCTGCTTTTCGCCGTCAACCAGATAGCCGAGGTTCAGCTGGCTCTTGCCGCCGTATTCCGTGGAGATCTTGATGTGCTCTTTTCCGCGCTCATCGTCGAGGCGGATTTTGTTGTTCGCCGGGGTGCGCAGCACGTTGCGCTTATAATTGCGGATGGTGACGTGGTCGCCGTGCGCCGAGTCATGCAGCACCCCGGCGATATATGGCCTGTCCGGGTTGCCGTCCTCAAAGCCAATCGCCACTTCGGTGCCCGCCAGCAGCGGCAGATGCAGGCCGTAGGTATCGCCGGCATAGGGGCGAGACTGCCGCACCCACAGGCTCTCGAATCCGGTTTCCCAGTTATCCCGGTCAAACAGCATGTTGACGCGATAGCGGCCGTCTTTATCGATATGGCCGTAGGTGTCATTTTCGGTGGTGCTGGTCACCCGCGCCGGCAGCGTGCCCGCCATCACCGGGCGGGCACCGGGTTCGGGGCGGAAGCTGAAATCATCGCTGTCAGGGATGCCGCTGACATACACTTCAAAATCCCGGTCACGGCGGGCCTGGCTGTGCATCGCCGTGATGACCACCCCATGAGCAAACACGTCCGCCACTTCATCACCGCCGGTGACTTTCAGCAGTTGGCCCGGATAAAGCGTCGGGCAGCTGGTGATGGCCTGCGTCTGCGTCTGGCCGTTCAGGTAGCGCTCATGGCGAATGCGGGCGTAAAACGCGCCTGACTCCGGGGCCGGGTTGCGCTCAAATGCGTTGCCCGGCACCCGATAGTTATCGGCATAGTGATAGGCCTCACCGTAGGTGGTAGCATCCCCGCAGGACACATCGACCAGCGCATCCATATCTTCCCTGGCCTGGCGGTAGTTATAGTCACGGGTGCTGACCTGCTGCTGCACCACACAGTGATGGCTCGCCATCCCCCAGACCGAATCCACGCCTTTTGAATGCTGGCCCGATAGCGGCACCGACGGTAGGATCAGGCCTTTCTCATAGCCCTGCCGGGCATCATAGAACTCCACCACGTCGATGTTCAGGCGCGTATCGGTAGTAAAACGGAACCAGATCCCCACCTCGCCCAACAGGCGGGAGATAAAGTGCAAATCGTTCTCGCCGTATTGCATCACCTGCTCACGGCGCGGATACTCTCGGGTCAGCGAGAACAGAAAGTCTTGGCCGCGCATGTGGTGACGTTCACGCAGAATTTTTTCCACGATTTGCGGGACTGACATGTCCTGGTAAATGGCGTTCTGACGGGAACGTTCAAGCAGCGCCAGACGCGGCTGCAGGGTCAGGGCATAGTGAGTTTCATCCTTCGAGGTGCCGAGGCGCTCGAAGCCACTCACCACCCCCTGAAGGGTGCGCACCGCCTGCTGCATCTTCACGCCGAAGCCCTGCTCAACCGGGGCCTGCAGCGTCAGGGAAGCCGCTTTCATCAGCATCCTCTCTTTGCTGATGGCAAGGTCAGCGCTGGTGAATTCAATACGGTAGCTGAACGGCTCGCTCAGGGCTTCATCGCCTGCAAAGGCCAGCACGTCGAGCGTTGGCTCACAGCCTTTTACCGCCAACAGATGGTGGTTGTGGCTGAATTTTATCGTAGGATTAGTGTTCATTGTATTCCTTCACATCGGCAGAGAAGTTATGTCCAGAAAAAGCAGATATGCATTTACTACTACTCCATTGGTTTAAAAACCAACCCTACAAAAACATGTTTACAGACATATTCCAAATTCTTATTTAGCTTAATCTGCTTTTTGATTGCACCATATGAAAATGGATTTATTTTAGCGCCAACCTATTTCAAAATATTAATTTCATATTTCCTTTCAAAATCTTGACCTGCACTAGCAACCACTCCCCCCCTAAGACTGATTGTTATAATACCTTGCGTTTTAGGATTACCTTGTATGGTAAAGTTATTATATATATATTTTGTATAATATTTTTTTCATCAAAGACTAACTTCAGACCAGAGTTTGATGGATGAATTTCATAACTCAAATCAACGATCGGCCCTGTGCCTCCAGAGATGGTAATTGGGGCATAATATCCCTGACCAATATACCCATCAGGTAATTCGTTAGGTTCAAATATAACATGGCTACTACAACCAGCCAAAAATAAAGAAAAAATAAAAAATGCGAGACATTTATCCATTCTATTCATGGTATTTTTGTAAATACCACCCACCAAAAAGTTAACATCGACATGAAATTACCCACAGAAAAATAAGACATATCTTAGCCCGCAGAGTTCAATCTTGAAATACGAACATCTTTATTCATCAATACAAATCTAATTAACGTCTATTTTATATTTCTTCATAAAAACCTGTGATTTTGAATACATCGAGGCATATGTTTTAAACACAATTTCAATATATATCACACCTTTTATTTTAGGCACCCTGTGATTACGGCCTCATTGTAATTATTGCATTTTTCTGAAGAGAGATTCACACACCCTCTAAAATTTGGCTCTATATTCAGACCAGAATTATCAGGGGTTGTTTTTGCTTTAAAATTATTTGAACTCAAAGCAACAATCTCTCCACTTTTCTGGAAAGTCAGAACCACATTTTGCTGATAAAATGCACCTACCTTAGCATTTTGTAACTCTCCATCCTCAGGGTAAAAGTTTATTTCACTCGAAGAACAGGATGTTAAAAATACAGATAAGATGATCAGGTTTTTTTTCATGGGCTACTTTAGTGCGCCTATTTTAGTTTTACCGTACAACCAGAGTTCATTAACTGCTTGTTTATAGATGTCAGGCCTATCCATCAATAGGCAATAAAAAATGATGGGAGTGTTTGTATTTTTGCTTGCCACTCACATCTTCCCCAAGAGAAAAACCAGATATGACAATTTAAATGGTAACCCAACGATTCCATAAACTATGACATATATATTCAGCCAAAACTACTTAACCTCCAGTGAATAAATTTTATTAAATCCACCGCTTTTGGTATACATAGAGCCATACGTAAAACCAGAAATTGAAATCTTTATCAATCCTAATTTTGTTGGCACACCAGAGATGGAAAGAAAATTGTATATAGGCAACCCATCCCTTCTTTTTTTATTAGAAACCACCTGCAACCCTATATCAGCAGGATAAATATCTACTTTAGTATTCTCTGCTGTTAGAAACTCTGGATCATCCTCCAAATTAGCTCCTATAATAATATCTTGATTATATACCTTCCCTATCATTGCATCAGGTAACATTTTTCCTGATGGAGAAAAATCAATCTGAGGCGAGGAACATGAAACAGTCAATAAAACAGATAAAAGAAGCATTAATCTACGGTGCATATATTACCCCATGGGTTTAAAAACCAACCCTCCAAATGTATGTTTTAGGAAAACATCCAGATTAACATTATTCTTTAACTGATTTCTAACATTCCCCCAGGAAAACAAGGTTAAATCAACCTTATCTAAAACGGAGGTGTTTGCAGATACTAATCCCCCAACGTTACATCTAACTTGACTATCCCAGACTATCCAATGATTCTTCGATGAGCTATCCCCAGGAAAATCAGATAACATACCAGCAGAGATTAAACTTACAACTTTGTGCCCGTTACTAACATAGTTATTTAGGCTTATAATATCGTTCACATTTGCATGCAAGAGGCTTATATTATCGAATACTTTCTCATAACCTGCCTTTTCGAACCATTCCGTCAACTTCCCCCACATTGTAATACCAGCAACCTGATCACCCACTTCATCGTAGCTCATGATAGCGTTTTCAGAATCCCTCAGGCTAGCCAATGTGATCCAATCCAGACCTGACACAGCTTCTCTACCGTAGTCATCATAAAAACTACCTTTGGGATGTCTACACCCATTTCCAGGTGAAATATCCAGTGTGCCTATTTTAGTTTTACCGTGCAACCAAAGCTCATTAACTGCTTGTTTATAAACATCAGGCCTGTCCATCAGAAGACAATAAAAAAATGCTGCGGGCCCACACAGACTTGTATCCCCTTGGTTAGGATAACTACTGTAGTTTATTCTTGATGCAAGTTGGCTTTCTATTTTTTTCTTATCGAAAGGATCGTCTATACTACCGACAGGATACTCTTTTGCTATAAAAGCTCTTTCGCGACAGGTTATCTGTACATTATGAATGTTGTCATCACCCTTATCATTAACCGGCTTTGTTTGCGCTTTCGTCTCAAAATAACAAACACTCTCTCGTTTATTTTTGGAGTATGCTTTTCCTGAGGCAATCTCACCCAGTGTATACATTTTCTTCGCAGATGATGAAAGCACTGAAATCAACCTACCACCGTGTTTTCGGTACAAATTAATTTCTATAATGTAGATCACTGACAAGTCATCATCAGTCTCATTTGTATCATGAGGCTGAGTATAATAATTAGGATCTATTGGTTGTTGCGTTACTGACAGCAGGACATGTTTTGTACCATTACCGTCTGTTTTATACACATTGAGGTCATAAAAAAGGTGAGATGTCGGAACATTCGATTCAATTTTTGTATAAATATTATACTTAGTCATTGATAACTCCCTGCATCATATTTTGATACCGAAGCCCTGCTCAACCGGGGCCTGCAGCGTCAGGGAAGCCGCTTTCATCAGCATCCTCTCTTTGCTGATGGCAGGGTCAGCGCTGGTGAATTCAATACGGTAGCTGAACGGCTCGCTCAGGGCTTCATGGCCTGCAAAGGCCAGCACGTCGAGCGTTGGCTCACAGCCCTTTACCGCCAGCAGATGGTGGTTGTGGCTGAATCTGATCGGGAGATTACTGCTCATACGTGCGCTCCTTGATACGGTCAAACACCAACCCGATCCCCTCGTCTTCACTCCAGCTAAGGCGCAACGACTGCGGTTTCTGTTTGGCGGCCATGTGGATCAGCAATTGCTGACTCAGCACCGGCAGGATTTGCTGATTAAGCAGACTGTCGACATTGCGAGCGCCGGTGTCCGGCAACAGGCAGGCAGCGGTGAGAGCGTCATATAGACTCTCGTCGATATGCGTAATGAGACCGTAGTGGCGGTTCAGACGCCGGCTGACCTGACCGAGTTTCATCCCGACGATTGTGCGCATTGCCGTCTCCGACAGTGGCCGGTAAATCACGGTCTGGAAGCGGGCCAGCAGCGCCGGCTGGAAGTGGTCACGCAATATCGGGCGCAGCAGTTCGTGCAGATCGCCTTCGGTGGCGTCCGGCTGTGTCTCCAGCCGTTGCATCAGATGGGCGCTGCCGAGGTTGGACGTCATCAGAATGACCGTATTTCTGAAGTCTATTTCGCGGCCTTCGCCGTCGCGCATAAAGCCCCGGTCGAACACCTGATAGAACAGGTTCATCACATCGCGGTGCGCTTTTTCCACTTCATCGAGCAGCACTACGCTGTACGGGCGCTTACGTACCGCTTCGGTGAGAATACCGCCCTGGCCGTAACCGACGTAGCCCGGCGGCGAGCCTTTCAACTGGGAAACGGTGTGCGGCTCCTGATACTCGGACAGGTTGATGGTAATCAGCGATTTTTCGCCGCCGTACAGCACATCCGCCAGCGCCAGCGCGGTTTCGGTTTTGCCGACCCCGCTCGGGCCGACCAGCAGAAACACCCCCTGCGGGCCGTTCTCTGACGTCAGCCCGGTTTTGGCTGCGCGCAGACGCTGGGCGATGGCCTCCAGAGAAACCTCCTGGCCGACGACACGGCGGCCGATTTCGTTTTCCAGCGTCAACAGTTCGGTCTGCTCGTCTTTCATCAGGGAAGACAGCGGCACGCCGGTCCAGTCGGCGATCACATTGGCGACCGTTCGGGTGTCCACATCCACCTGAACCAGCACGTCGCCCTGCTGCGCCTGCTCCAGCTGCTGTTGCAGGCCGGCAATTTCAGCCTGCCGGTTGATATCCTGTCGGCAGGCCATCAGCTGCTGCGCCAGCGCCTTTTCGTGGCTGTAACGGCCTTCCTGCTCCTGGATGCGCGCATTCAGCTCAGCCCGCTGCCGATCAATGACGCTCAGACGGTCACCATGGCGATGGCTGCCGGCGGCAACATCTTCCAGCAGCGCCTGCTCTTCCAGTTCGAGTGCGGTCAGTTGCGCTGTCAGGCGAACGATGGCCTCCGGCACGGTATCCAGACTCATGCGCACGCGGGCGCTCGCGGTATCCAGCAGGTCAACCGCCTTGTCCGGCAACTGGCGGCCGGTCAGATAGCGACGCGAGAGCGTGACGGCGGCACGGACCGCATCGTCGGTGATGTGCACGTTGTGGTGTTCGGCGTAGCGGGATTTCAGGCCCCGCAGCATCAGGCAGGCGGTATCATCGTCGGGTTCGTCCACTTTCACCATCTGGAAGCGACGCTCCAGCGCGGCATCGCGTTCGAAGTACTGTTTGTATTCAGACCAGGTTGTCGCGGCAATGGTGCGCAGCTCTCCACGCGCCAGCGCCGGTTTCAGCAGGTTAGCCGCATCGGCGCCGCCCGCCTGGTTACCGGCGCCAATCAGGGTGTGCGCTTCATCGATAAACAAGAGGATTGGCACTGGCGATTGCTGCACGGCGTCAATGACGTTTTTCAGCCGCTGTTCAAATTCCCCCTTCACACCCGCACCCGCCTGCAGCAGGCCGAGGTCAAGGATCCGCAGGCTGACCGGTTTGAGGGATTCAGGCACGTTGCCTTCGGCAATACGCAGCGCCAGCCCTTCGACCAGGGCGGTTTTACCGACGCCCGGTTCACCGACCAGGAGCGGGTTGTTCTTGCGGCGGCGGGAAAGGATGTCCACCATCTGGCGAATTTCGGTATCACGGCCAAAGACCGGGTCGATTTTACCTTCCCTCGCTTTGGCGGTGGCATCAAGGGTGAATTTATCCAGTGCATTTTGCAACGCCGGGTTCAGTTCGCCCCCTTCGACCTCTGCACCAGCCGGGCACCCGACAAACGCCACCTCGCCGCCGTGGCTCTGCGCCAACCCCGCTTCCTGCTGCACCTCCAGACGCTCGTCTGACTGTGCCTCCAGTAACGGACGCAGGCGCTCCAGCTGACTCATCCCGAGCGTGAGCAGTGGCCACAGGCCATCGCAGCGCACCAGATGGTGTTTCTCAACCAATGCCATCAGCAGGTGCTGGCTTCGGATCTGTTGTTCACCCGCCAGCGAGGCGATCAGCCATGCCTCCTGCATGAGTGCCTGAATATTGTCAGAAAGCTGCGGACGGCTGCGCACCGAGCGAGGCTGCTTGTCGAGCCAGCCCAGCAGATCCTGCCACAGCGCATCCATGTCCCATTCGTAACGACGTGCAAGTACCGTCAGGTCCCCTTCACCCTGCTCCAGCAGCTTCAGCAGCCAGTGCTCCGGCAGAATTTCCGCGTGAGCACGGGTCTGGCACAGGGAGGCGGCGCCTTCCATCGCACGGGCACAGTAAGGGTTCAGACGTCGCAGCAGGATAGCTGGATTTTCCATGAGTCTCTCTCTTTGTCGGTTCCTGGACACGCTACCGCCCCTCGCTGTTTCCCGTTAAGGGGACCAAAGCGCATACGGTCGGGCTGGCAGAGGGGGTTCTTTGCTGAGCGCCCGCAGCGGCAGGCGCTCAGCAAAAAAGAAAAGCGGACAGAGAAGCTCTGCCCGCTGGCGACTTAGGCAGTGGCGCGTTCATTCCAGGAGTCGGAATGAATGATGTTGCCGTCTTTGTAAGTCCAGGTGATTTTTTCGTAACGCAGCTCGATCTGCTCAAGGTGGTTATGCTTCTCGTAAGCAGGATCCTTGATGTCGTGCATCACAGGGTTCACTTTCACCACTTTCACGTTTTCCAGTTTGGTGTTGAAGTACTCCACCTCCTGGCCTGCGTCGTTGATTTTGTACCACTTGAACTCCGCAGACTTGAGGGTCTGACCGGTGGTCACCGCCTTGTACAAATACGGGCTGGAGGCATCGATTTCCTTGGTGAACAGGAATGGGGTGTGGATACGGGTGCCGGTCAGTTTGCCGGTATTGTTATCGGTCGGGATGTACAGGTTATGCTCCTGCGCCACTACTTCGATGCTGCCTTCACGGTCCTGAACGTCTACCGACCCTTTAATGCCCGCGCCGCCGTCGTCCTTCAGCCAAAGATAAACAGGAATTGCCATGGGGTTACTCTCCATTGTGTTGTGATGCGCCATCATCCTGAGAGGGCGCCGGGTGTTTGCCGGGTATCTGACAGGCATTGACCTGCGGTACCAGACTGATTTCGACACGGCGGTTAAGCGCACGGCCCTCCGGGGTGTCGTTGGTTGCGACAGGACGGCTTTCGCCATAGCCCTGCACCGCAAAACAGCTTTCCGGCACGTCGCCGGTGTCACGCATCCAGTCACGCACCGCTTCGGCACGTTTCAGTGACAGAGTCTGGTTCAGTGGCAGATTGCCGGTGTTGTCGGTATGGCCGGACACGACAATCAGCCAACCCGGTTTCGCTTTGATGCCGACCAGCGAATGCACCAGCATTTTGGTGGATCCTACTTTCAGCACGAATTTGCCGGAGTCGAACAGCGACATGCTGTCAAGCCGCACAATTCTCGGCGCCGGCTTGAGTTTTAGCTGCGGCTCAGGCGGCGCTGGCGGGGGCGTATACGAGCGGATAGCATCCAGCACCGGCATGCGCAGACGCTCGCCCTGGTATAAACCGAAACTCATTCGGAGCGGTACGCCATTGCGTGTATGCTCATCCAGCTGTGCCGCATCGCCACGCAAGACGGCAACGGCGTCGGCTTTTGGTCCGAAATCATGCATCGGGATACGGTCATAGCGGGCAATATCGAAGCTCACACGCTGCAGCAGCTGGCGATTGTTCCAGCCACTGCTGAGCAGCGCAGCAATGGCCGCCAGGGTGAAGATGCCGAGCGCGCAGCGCCAGGCACGCCCCCGAGAGGTCAATCCCTGCCCTTCAGGCAACAGCGGCAGAATGAAATCCGGAAGCGGTGAAATAACCGTACTGTCCGTACCCACTGGCTGCCAACCTGCCACCTGCTGCATGGCGGTAAGGCGAGAAAGCCACACCGTCCAGGCCGATGTCGCCAGGCTGCCGGCCAGGATCGGCCCCATTCCCCACAACACTGCGGCGGGTGCAATGGCCGGAACCTCGGGGTTCTCATCCGTAAAGACAGCGTTGACGTGCTGATGGAACCAGCTCATCAGGCAATTCATCAGTAGCTGTTGCTGCATCGCAGGCGTTCCGCCGGTGGTCACCCATGCAGCGATTGAGCCAGGCGCAGAAGACGCGCGCCAGACCCTCACCGCTTCTCCCGGAAGAGCGGCCTGCCACAACATGTCATTCGTCATCGCGCTGCCGATTTGACCATTCAGAACCAGCGGCACAGAATGTCCGGTTTCCTTACGCAGTTGGCTGATTTGCCAACGCAGGGCCAACAGACGGCTGGTAAGCCGCTCACTGTCAGCATGTTTCTGCGGACAGACGCTGACCATTACTGACAGCTGAGCCCCCCACTCAGGCCGCTGCCACAGCACCTGACGAGCCGCCTGCTCCAGGTCATGAGCATGCTCCACGCGGATCCAGCACCCCTGCGTGACGGTGAGCACCGGTGACGGGTGCGGCCAGGCCAGCGGCAGATCGCCACAGACCAACACCACGGGTTGACGGTAAGCGGCCTCCGGGAGGGCAGCCAGACACAGGTTGGCATCATGTTCCTCACGACGACTGGCGACGAACCAGAACGCCATGATGAGCCCCAACATCGCCAACAGGGCGAGAACAGAAACCAACCGGGATACCGGCAAAAGAGCCAGGCATACCGCGGCACTCAGCAGGGCGGCCCATAACGCCAGACCACGCCGTTGTGCAGGACTCATTTCACCACTCCCGGCAGCAGCGTCCGCAACGTCAGATCGAGCCAGTGGTCCAGCCCCCACCAGAGCGCGACAACCGCCATTACGCTCAGACCAATGCGCACAGGCCAGGCATCCAGCCAGCCGCCCAGGCGCCGGCCGGTACGGTTTTCTGCCAGTACAGGATGGGTCTGCGGATAGCCGAACGGAGCCACCTGTTCGCTCAGGGCAGCCACGAGTTTCTGGCGTTCCGGGGAGTTCAGGGAGTGGAAATTTCCCAGGAAGCCGAGCATCATCACCCGCTGAAAACAGGTCAGCACAGCCAAGTCCGGAGCCGGATCCCGCAGTACATCGCGCATCCGCTCGCACAGCGTATCGCCGGCATCCATAGTGCCGAGGAAGTGCCCTTGCAGCGGAATGTCATACCACTGCACGCAGGCGTCATCCTCCACACCGCGGCCTTTAACCGCCTCATCAATCAGGGCACACTGCGCAGTCATGATGTGCAGACAACTGGCCTCATCGAGTTCGCTCGCTTTCAGTTCACGCTGTACGCGCTCCACATCGGCGATACAGCGCTCCCACAGGATCCGCCCTTCACCCTCCTGGAACTGCGGGCCGTGGCGCAAGCTGATCGCCTGCAGCCAGGTGTCCTGCAGCAACGCATCGATATCAATAGACGCGGCGGCGCCGCGTTTACGCTCACTCATGTTCTCAATACCGCAAAGAGTTCAAGTTCAGGCTCGCCGAGCATCCCAGGAACGTAAAACATACAGGTGCCGCTCTGGAGCATGTCGGCCGCCAGCGGATGGGAGAGATCGAGGCTGAAATACTGATTTTCCAGACGCAGCGGAATGGCCGCCGGTACATGACGCAACGGCGTCAGCGGCACCCCGACCCGCGAAGAGTTGACAATGCCCCGGACATGGTCCGGACTGCCCACTTTGCACTGGCGCGGGAACTGCTCCTGCAGCTGCGCCACCGGCATAGGTGAACGCACGGAGAGGTAGTAATCGGCCCCCTCGCGCAAACGGGGGTCATGCAGGCGGGCCTGCCAGAAGTGCAGCCGTGAATCATAGTCCAGCTCCAGCGCCACCACCCGCGACGGCAGGCTGGCTTCGAGCAGGTCACCGAGCAAATCAAACAGCGGCGGAAGCACCGTATTGAGTTGCTCATGCTGCCAGGCGGGAATCGCACTCACCTGATGCTCCAGTGAGAACGTCAGCAGGCTGCCGGCCAGCCGGGCCAGCTCCGGATAAAGGCGCTCTGGCGGGCTTTGCGGGTGGCGCTGAAACTGCCCAAGCACGGGTTCGGCACTGTTCAGGGCATTGAGCAACCAGAACAAGGACACGTCGGCCACGGCGAAATCGGCCATGCGCTCGTTGCTTTCGCGGCGCATCGCCATCAGGCGCCCCAAACGGGCGCGCAACTGGATCATCAGTTGCTCAAGCTGGGTGACCAGCCAGCGGCTTCCTTGAATGCTCAGGAGAGGCGGGAGAAACGTCTCATCAAGCGCCCAGCCCCCCTGCGAATCCTGCTGCAGGCGGGCAACCGGACAGCTCAGGTAATCGCTGTTGTTTTGATGGGCAAACCGCAGCGTCAGCTCTGGTTGCATCACCGCAATCTGGCGGGTATCGTCCCCAAAAGCGTTGCGGATATCGCGCCAACGCTGGCGATAACGCACCGGCCGCTCCGCCTCCTCATCAGGTTTCAGGCAGTTGCCGCCATTCGCCCGCAGCAGCGGAAGTGCGAGAACGATCGCTACATCATGCGATTCGTTCTCAAGCGACAGCGCCGGCGGCAGCGCATCAACATTGTCGGTATCAATCAGCGTGCCGTCCTGAAACCGGACCTGCAGACTACGGGCCTGAAGGCGCCCAAGCTTCAACATATCAGGCTCGAAAGCGGCATCAATGACCCCCCAGGGATGAGAGAGCCCCATCTGGGCGATACATTCCGCAGACCAGGCCGCATACGCGACCTGTTGCTGGAAGTGCTGAGGCGAGACCATAATGCCCCTGCCCCATAACGGTTGTTCCGTTTTCATCGGCATCCTGCCCTGGGTTATGCTTTCGCCTTCGGCATCTGGGAAACCAACGACAGGTTGACGTCCATGCCTTCCACCTGGAAATGCGGCACCGCATACAGCTTCACGCGGAAGAAACCCGGGTTGTCTTCGATATCCTCTACCACCACTTTCGCGTCCCGCAGCGGGTGGGAGGCCTGCAACTCGTCGCCCGGATCGGTCATTTCTGTCACCAGACCGCTCACCCAGGTGTTAAGCTCCAGCTCCAGCAGACGGCGGTCTTTGGTGGTGCCGATGTTTTCACGCTGGATAAGCTTCAGATAGTGCGCGATGCGTGACAGCAGGAAGATATACGGCAGGCGAGCGTTGATACGGCTGTTAGCTGTCGCATCGGCGGTATCGTACAGGGCCGGCTTCTGCGCGGAGTTGGCGCTGAAAAAGCACGCATAGTCGCGGTTTTTGTAATAGCTAAGTGGAATGAATCCCAGGTTAGCGAACTCAAATTCGCGCGTCTCCGGGATCATCACTTCAGACGGGATCTTCACCTGGCTACCGGTACCGAGGTCATACAGATGGATAGGCAAGTCTTTGACTGCCCCACCCGCCTGCGGGCCACGGATTTGTACGCACCAGCCGTTGTTGATAAAGCTGCGCACCATGTTGGCGGCAAAGGAAAACGACGCATTGGTCCACAGGTATTTGCCGTGATCCGGACCCTTAACCTCTTCCACATAGTTGAAGCTGCGTACCGGTACGGTATCCGGGCCATAGGGCAAGCGCCCCAGGACACGTGGCATCACCAGGCCGATATAGCGGGCATCATCGGTCTCGCGGAAGGCTTTCCACTTGATGTACTCGGCGCGGTCAAAGTAATTGCCGATATCTTTAATCGCAGCGACGTCTTCCATCGAGTCCTTGAGGAAGAATGCCGGCCCTGCCGAGCCGATAAACGGCATATGGGCGGCGGCAGACACTTTCGATATATTGCGCAACAACGCCACATCCTGCGCAGATGCATCAAACTCGTATGCGGAAATCAGCGCGGCAATCGGCTCTCCTCCCGGAGAATCGTATTCTGCGGTATAGGTGTGTTGGTATAATCCGCTCTGAATGATCTCCGGTGCGTCTTCAAAGTCCTGACGCAAGTCCTCTTTTGACAGGTCAAGCAGTTCGATTTTGACGTTCTGACGAAAATCGGTTTTATCAACCAAAGACTTCAGGCCACGCCAGAGACTTTCCACCGCCTGAAAGTCCTCATGGTGCATCACCGCATCCAGCTGGCGACTAATCTGGTGATCCAGCTCCGCGATATGATGGTCAATCAGGTTTTTGTCGAGTTTCTCAACTTTTGAGCCTGCTTTGGTCAGACATTCCAAAAATACCTGCATACCGGCCGTCAAACGCTCATCCGCCGTCGCATCCGACATCGCTTGCGCATCCTGCCAGATATCCAGCGCACTCAGCTCAGACACTGGGCTCAGGTTGATTTTTTCAAACAGGGAGGTATACACGCCTCCGGCTTGCGACCGTTCCAACACGATGCTTTCGCCACCCACGGCATTCTCATTTTTTACAGACATCAGCATTTCCTTCATTAATCCGTTAAATATCGCGACCGTTATGGCTGCTTCGGCGCCAGCGCAGACAGCTCATTGCGCAGTTCAGCGCTGAGCATCGGGTCGAGCAGGATTTTTTCCAGCTCTTTGCGGAAGGCCTGGTTGTCCAGCAGGTTGGCTTTGAGGTCACGCAGGAGATTGCGCATAGCCAGCATGGCTTTAAGCTGCGGAATTTGCCGGGCAACCTGCTCCGGCGTGAAGTCACTCATTTCACGGAAGGCCAGGCTGACGCTTTCTTCACTGCCGTCACCGGCCAGGGTGTTTTCAACCGTGAGATTCACGTTGGGAGAAAATTCGGCCAATACGCTGTCAAAATTGTTTTTATTAATATTGATCTTTTCACGCTCAGACACGGTACGCTGCTCATTACCGTTGCCGTAATCCCCCACGACCAGCAGCTTAAGGGGGAGTTCGACCTTTTTCTGAGCACCGCCGGTGTGCAGATCGAGTTTAATGTTGACGCGAGCCTTGGGGATCTCGGACTGATAAGAATTAGACATGGCTGTCCCTGCGCTATAAATTAATAGATACAGTCAATGCCAGTGAGAAATAAATAAGAAAGGCTAATACTGCCAGAACAATACCCCGAATCACGTCATCCGACGCGAATTAAAATCTCAGGGTGAAAAAGCAAGCGCATTCCATTCACTAGCGGGCTGACACGGTATTTTTGGGCGCTTATCTGAAATAAAAAACTCGGGTAAACACCTACAAATGGGGAGTGTAAAAACATTAGCTAAGCGAGTAAAAACAAAAATATGTAACAAAATTTTACATTAAGTGGATTTAACAAAAAAAGATCATAATTATGATTTATAAGAACTTTCCTGCATCACCCTCTTCAAGCCTTATGGGGCAAGGCCGTGCGAAAATTGATCGGCTCAACGTAAGGTTTGAGGGCGCGAAAAATAACGTCAGTTGTGTGAGATGTCTGATTTTTTATTTTTATCAAAAATGAGATCTCGGTTGTTACTAAGGTCTATAAAAAGTTGTCGCCATACCTGAATTTTCACTTTTTTATTATTCATTTAAATTATACTTTCTTATCGTCGTAAATATTACTGATATATCTGACGCATTTAATTCTGAAAATTTCCGCTGGATTTCATTGATTGTTTTGTATTTCCACGATGTCGCCCTTTCCTTCGCCAGCGCCGCACGCGCGCAAACTTTCATCTATCACAGCCATCGCTTAAAAAAACCAACGCCTTCAACTACGATTAGTTTGTGACCAGAGCAAGGCTCTGCGATCCGGCAGATAACCCTATGAGGATTATCACCATTATCCATGCTGTTTAAGCCGCTCTCCTTCACGCGGCTAAGAAAGGTTGATTATGGCTCGCACCACCCCTATCGAACGTTACCGCAATATCGGCATCTCCGCGCACATCGATGCCGGCAAGACCACCACCACCGAGCGGATTCTGTTTTACACCGGGGTCAGCCACAAGCTGGGTGAAGTGCATGACGGCGCGGCGACCATGGACTGGATGGCGCAGGAACAGGAACGCGGCATCACCATCACCTCGGCGGCCACGACCTGCTTCTGGAACGGCATGCAGCATAATTATCCGCAGCACCGCATCAATATCATCGACACCCCCGGGCACGTCGATTTCACCATTGAAGTGGAGCGCTCGATGCGCGTGCTGGACGGCGCCGTGATGGTTTACGACTCGGTGGGCGGCGTGCAGCCGCAGTCGGAAACCGTCTGGCGCCAGGCCAACAAATACAAAGTGCCGCGGCTGGCGTTCGTTAACAAGATGGACCGCATCGGCGCGGACTTTTTCCGCGTGCGCAAAATGATGATCGAGCGCCTGAAAGCCAACCCGGTGCCGATCGTTATCCCGATTGGCGCCGAAGATCACTTCAGCGGCGTGGTGGATTTGGTGCGGATGAAGGCCATTCTGTGGGACGAGGCCTCGCAGGGCATGAACTTCAGCTTCGAAGAGATCCCGGCCGACCTGCGCGACTCGGCGCAGGAATGGCGTGAAAACATGATTGAGGCCGCCGCCGAAGCTTCGGAAGAATTGATGGAGAAATACCTCAATCAGGTGCCGCTGAGTGAAGAGGAGATCGTTCACGGGCTGCGGGTGCGCACCGTCGCCGGTGAAATCCAGCCGATGCTGTGCGGCTCGGCGTTCCGCAACAAAGGGGTCCAGCGCATGCTGGACGCGGTGATCGAACTGATGCCCTCGCCGCTCGACGTGCCGCCGATGGAAGGCCACGGCGAACACGATGAAATCATCACCCGCAAAGCCGACGACAACGAGAAATTCTCGGCGTTGGCGTTCAAACTGATGACCGATCCGTTCGTCGGCCAGCTGACCTTCGTGCGCGTCTACTCTGGGGTGCTGGCCAAAGGCAGCAGCGTTTACAACCCGATCAAGGGCAAAAAGGAGCGTATCGGTCGCATCGTGCAGATGCACGCCAACGATCGTAAGGACATCGACGAACTGCACGCCGGCGACATCGCCGCCTGCGTCGGCCTGAAGGACGTCACCACCGGCGATACGCTGTGCGATCCCGGCGCCATCATCACGCTGGAGCGCATGACCTTCCCTGAACCGGTGATCGCCCAGGCGATCGAGCCGAAGACCAAGGGCGACCAGGAGAAAATGGGCATCGCGCTGCAACGCCTCTCTTCAGAGGATCCGTCGTTCCGTGTGCGCACCGATGAAGAGTCCGGCCAGACCATCATCTACGGCATGGGCGAGCTGCACCTGGAGATTATCGTCGATCGCATGCGCCGCGAATTCGGGGTGGAGACCACCACCGGCAAGCCGCAGGTGTCGTACCGCGAAACCATCCGCAAACGGGTGGCCGACGTGGAAGGCAAGTTCGTGCGCCAGTCCGGCGGCAAGGGGCAATACGGCCACGTGGTGCTGACCGTCGAGCCGAACGAACCCGGCAAGGGCTTCGAGTTCTTCGATGAGATCAAGGGCGGCGTCATTCCGGGCGAGTTTATCCCGGCGGTGAAAAAAGGCGTGCTCGAGGCGCTGAACAACGGCGTGCTGGCCGGTTACCAGGTAGTGGACGTCAAGGTGCACCTGACCTTCGGTTCTTACCATGACGTCGACTCGTCGGAACAGGCGTTTCGCATGGCGGCGATCTTCGGTTTCAAGGAAGCCTGCCGCCTGGCAGATCCGGTGATCCTGGAACCCATCATGTCGGTGGAGGTGGAAACGCCGGAGGATTACGCCGGCAACGTGATGGGCGACCTCTCCTCACGCCGTGGGCTGGTGCAGGGCATGGAAGAGATCCCGGGCGGCGGCGGCAAGGAGATCCGCGCCAAGGTGCCGCTTTCCGAGATGTTCGGTTACTCGACCACCCTGCGTTCGATGTCGCAGGGCCGTGCCACCTACACCATGGAATTCAGCCACTACGCCGAAGCGCCGCGCAACGTGGCCGAAGAGATCATTCACCACAGCAAGCGTTAATCCTCACGCCCGCCTTCATGACGGGCGTCACCCCTGCTTTTCCTCCAGCGCCACCACCATCGGCTGCGGTTTGATGCGCATGGCGTACACCACTCCGGCGATCAGGCAGACAATGCCGGCCAGCGTCAGCAGCGGCGGCCAGGTCTGGCGCAGCAGAAAGGTATAGGCCAACCCCGCCAAAATTTCGAACACGATGAGCGGCCCCACCAACACCGTCGGCAGCCGCTGGCTGGCTTCGTTCCAGCACAGCGCCCCCAGCCAGGAGCAGAACACGCCGATGATCAGCATCAGCGGAATAAACACCTCGGGGCGCGGGCCGAACGGCAAGGCGAACGCCGGTTCGCTCAGCGCCAGCTGGCCGCAGACCGCCAGATAGCCCAGCAGCGCCAGCGGCAACGTCGCCAGCCCCTGCGCCGTGGCCCAGGTGGCCGGCCGCTGCGTCGGATTCTCCCGCAGCCAGCGTGAATTCCGCAGCGGGAACCAGGTCCAGCACGCTACCGCCAGCAACGCCAGCCCGAGGCCGCTGAGATAACGCCAGCCGTCGATCGTTTGCGCGTTGCTGCTCAGCTCGGCGACGTTCACGCACGCCAACCCGCAGACGATCAACAGCAGCGCCGGCGCCAGTTTGCCCCAGGCCAGCCGCCCGTCATGCCGGCCGTAAAACAGGTTGGCGCAGATGGCGATCACCACCGGCAAAGTGCCGATGATCATGGTCGAGACCGGTGCGCCGGTGCGCTGAATGGCGCTGGCTAAACACAGGTAGTACAGCAGATTGCCGATGGCCGTCAGCTTGAGCGCCTCCAGCCAATCCTGGCGCCGCAGCTTGCGCAGGCGACGGCGATCGAACCAGGCCAGCGGCAAGGTGATCAGCCCAAAGGCCAGATAGCGCCCGGTAGACTGCAACGCGGCGGGATAATCCGGCACCAGCAGCGGGCCGACGAAAATCAGGCCCCACATCAGCCCGGCGGCCAGAGCAAATACAACGCCAATGAACATAATGACTCCGACAAACGGCCGGTGCGGCCAACCCGCCCGACAAGACAGCGGCAGAGTAGCGAGAACGCGGGGAGGAATGATTGTAGCAGGTTGCTGTTTTAGCCCAATTTCACCTGTTTCTGGAAGCGCACCGGCGTGACGCCGTAACGGTTGGCGAACGCGCGCGTCAGATGTGCCTGATCGGTCAACCCCGCCGCCGCCGCCACCTGAGCGGCGGGCATGCCGCGCTCCAGCATGCGTTTGGCCTGCGACAGCCGGATCGCCATCAGCATCTGCTGCGGCGAGACGTGATATTCGGCCTTGAACTTGCGCTGGAAATGGTAGGGGCTGAGCGAGACCAGATCGGCCAGTTGGTGGAGGGTTACGGCCTCGGCGTAATTATCGTGCAGGTAGCTTTTCACCACGTCGAACCGGTGCGCCGCCTCGGCTTTGTGTCGTTGCCCGGTGCGGATATGCGGTTGCAGCAACTCGACCGCCTCCAGCAGCAGGCCGTCGAGCGTAAGCGGATCCTCGGTTTGCCACAGCGCGGCGAGAATGACCGACAGACGCTGCGCCGCCCGCGGATCGTGGCGCACCGCATCGGTAAACCACTGGCTCCGATCGCCGGACAGCTGCTCCAGCGCCTCGGGCGCCAGATAGAGCATGCGGTAACACCAACCGCCCGGCGTTTCGGCTTCGCCGGTGTGCAGCTCGTCCGGGTTCATCAGCACCAACGCCCCAGGCGCCGCCAAATGCTGCGCGCCGCGATAGCGGAAACGCTCGGCTCCGGTATCCACGGTGCCGATGGCGAAGGCGTCATGGGTATGCGGCTCGAAGGCATAGCGCTCAATGTGCGCCTGATAGAGTTCGACGCCGGGCAGATGCGACAAATGCCGAAACTGCGCGCAATCCTTCTCGAACGGAAACTGTTGTGGAACCCCTTGCACCCGACCTCCTCGTCCGTGTTGACAATCTGCTCAGCATAGCCAAAACATCGCCGATTGAGTAGCTGCCCTGGTCCTTTCGTGCCCCTTGCCTGGACGATCGCCGCCATTCGGCGTAGGGTTAAAGGTCCCTGTCCCATTCAGGCGTGCCGCATCGCGAAGCTCATCGGCCCCTGACACTCCGCAAACAAGAGGCAACAATGTATCCGGATACTCAACTGTATATCGACGGACAATGGCGCAACGCGCTGGCCGGGAAAACCTTGCCGGTCACCAACCCCGCCACCGACGAGGTCATCGGTCAAGTGGCGCACGCCGCCACAGCGGATCTCGATCTGGCGCTGGCCGCCACCGAGCGCGGATTTAACCTCTGGCGCGACACCGCCGCGCACCAGCGCGCCAACCTGATGCGCAAAGCCGCTGCGCTGCTGCGCGAACGCGCCAACGCCATCGCCGCCATCATGACGCAGGAACAGGGCAAACCGGTGGCGCAGGCCAAAATTGAAATTCTCAACGCCGCCGATGTCATCGACTGGTTCGCCGGCGAAGCCACCCGCACCTACGGGCAGATCATTCCGTCCCGCGCCCGCGACGTGCAGCAGCAAACCCTCAAGCTGCCGGTCGGCCCGGTGGCCGCCTTCACGCCGTGGAACTTCCCGATCAACCAGATCGTGCGCAAGCTGTCCGCCGCGCTGGCGGCGGGTTGTTCCATCATCGTCAAAGGCCCGGAAGAAACCCCGGCCTCCCCGGCTGAGCTGATTAAAGCCTTCGCCGACGCCGGTATTCCTGCCGGGGTGATCGCGCTGGTGTACGGCACCCCGGCGGAAATCTCGGAATACCTGATCCCGCATCCGACCATTCGCAAGATCTCCTTCACCGGCTCCACCCGCGTGGGCAAACATCTGGCGGCGTTGGCCGGCCAGCATATGAAAAAGGCCACCATGGAACTGGGCGGTCATGCGCCGGTGCTGGTCTTCGACGACGCCGATCTCGACGCGGCGGCCAAAGAGCTGGCGCAGTCGAAGTTCCGCAACGCCGGCCAGGTCTGTATCGCCCCGACCCGTTTCCTGATCCAGCAAGGCGTTTATGAGGCCTTCGTGGAGAAATTCACCGCCGCGGTGCGTGAACTCAAACTCGGCAACGGGCTGGAAGACGGCGTGACGATGGGGCCGATGGTGCTGGGCCGCAGCGTCGACAATATCGAAGCGCTGGTGCAGGACGCCATCGCCCACGGAGCGAAAGCTTGCACCGGCGGCAAGCGCGTGGCGGGCAAAGGCAACTTCTTCGAGCCGACGGTGCTGCGCGACGTGCCGCTGAGCGCACGCGCCATGTCGGAAGAGCCGTTTGGCCCGGTCGCCCTGCTGCGTCCGTTCGCCACCTATGACGAGGCGATCGCCGAAGCCAACCGCCTGCCGTACGGGCTGGCCGCCTACGCTTACAGCCGCAACATCGCCACCGTCAATGCGCTGGGGCGCGACGTGGAGAGCGGCATGCTGAGCATCAACCACATCGGTTTCGGCCTGCCGGAAACGCCGTTTGGCGGCGTGAAAGACTCCGGCCACGGCACTGAAGGCGGCAGCGAAGCGATCGAGTCCTACCTGGAAACCCGCTTCGTCACCGTCGCCGGCCGTTAATCTCGTGTCTGATGAATAAGTGCGAGTAATGCTGGTTAGTTAGCGTTTTTCTGAACGTATTTGTGCAGTTTTCGGTCGATAAAGGTGAGATGCGCCATGAGGCTCATACGCCTCGACCGAGCCAGGGGCCGAAGGCGCGGCCCCTGGCAACCCGCGCCTTTGCCCTATCAGACGGTTGGCTTTGCCAACGTTACTCAGCCCATCCCTGGGCCTCGCCCCTTCGGGGCCGCTGCAAGCAGCGTTCAAATATGCTCCAGGCAGATTTGTCCTCTCTCCGCCATACCGCATTGAGGCCGGTTGCGACAGGCGTCCCTGCCTGTCTCACCTGAAACCGCCGTCCATGGCGGTTTCTCCTAATGCGCTATGCCTGCGTTCGGCGTCTTCAAGGGTGCCCAACACCCTGCTTATCTCACTATTTTTATTGCTTTTCATAACGCAACATCAAACGAATGGGATAAGAATGGTTCATCGCATCTTAGCGTGAACTTTTTACTCGCAAGCCAGCTCGAACAGCCGTCGTGCCGCCGGGGTCAGCCCCAGCATGTGAATGCAGGCATGCACCAGGCCCGGCAATCGTTCGCAGCGTACCGGCACGCCTGCCTCGCGCAGCCGCTGCGCATACTGCTCGGCCTCATCGCGTAGCGGATCATATTCGCAGCTCAGGATGGTGGCCGGCGGCAACCCGCGCAGCGTGGCGGCATGCAGCGGTTCGCCGTAGGGTTCGCGTCGCTGGGCCAGATACTGCTGCCAACAAAATACCATCGCGTCGCGCGTCAGAAAGTGCCCTTCGGCGAACTCACGATAGCTGGTCGTCGCCATCTCGCGGCTGAGCGCCGGATACAGCAGCAGCTGACGTTCAATGTGCGGGCCGCCACGATCCCGCGCCAGCTGCGCAACCGCCGCCGCCAGATTGCCCCCGGCGCTGTCGCCGCCCACCGCCAGGCGCTCAGCGTCAATCCCTAACTGCGGCGCCTGTTGCGCAGCCCAACAGAGCGCCTGATAGACATCTTCCAGCGGCTGCGGAAAAGGAAACTCCGGCGCCAGCCGATAATCGACCGACAGGATCACCCGGCCGGTGGCGTTAGCCAGCGCCTGACAGGGCCGATCGTACAGCGCCAGCGAACCGAGGCACCAGCCGCCGCCGTGGGCGAACAGCATCGCCGGCTGCGCAGCGGCGTGCCTTTCCCCGGCTGGAAAATAAGCGCGCAGCGCAATCCGATGTCCGTCGGTGGCAACCAGCGTAAAATCCCTGACCCCGCCACTCGGTTCCGCCTCGCCCTGTAGCTGACGCAAACCGGTTTCCGTGGCCGCCCGCATTTCCGCCAGCGAAGCGGGTGGCGGTGCGTCGGCCGATGCCGTCAAAAAAGCGGCGATGCGTTCATCAAGCGGCATGCTGCTCTCCCGCCAGGAACGGCGTAATCAGTGCGATAAACGCCTCATGACACTCCTCGGTGATGAAATGGCCGCAGCCGGCGACCGTTTCACCCCGCAGATCGCACGCATTGCCCTGCAACGTCGTCAACGGCGCGTCACCGGTGGCGTGCTCCGCCCCCACGGTCAGCACCGGCATCGCCAAGGGCGTGACGGCGCGCAGTCGGTTCTGGCGAACGGTCTCCGGGATCGCGCGATAATAATCGAATCCGGCACGCAATCCGCCCGGCGCCGAATAGGCGGCGATATACACCTCCGCCGCCACCCGATCGCGCCGGTAGGACCAGCGGTTGAAGATATAACCGAGATACTCCCGTTCACGCCCCTGGGTCAGGGTCTCCGGCAAATCCGCCAGCTGGTTGAACATGAAATGCCACAGGAAGATGTTCTCCTCCGGCGCAACGAAAATCGGCGGCGGCGGCGCCAGGCCAGGGATTACCGCCTCCGTCAGCACCAGGCGCTCCACCGCCTGCGGGAAATCGCTCGCCATGGCATAACCGACCCACATGCCGATGTCGTGGCCGACCAGTTGGTAGCGTTCATGGCCCAGTTGCGCCATCATCGCGTGCAACGCCGCGCCGACGCTGCCGGTGTCATAGCCGCCGACGGGCCTGTCCGAATCGCCGATGCCCGGCGGATCGACGGCGATCGCCTGAAAACCGGCCGCTGCCAGGGCACGCATCACATGGCGCCAGGTGTACCAGGTTTGCGGCCAGCCGGGGATCAGCAGCACCGGCCGCCCTTCACCGGCTATCACGCAGTGGATACGTTGGCCATTGACCTGGGTATAGACGTGTTCCGCCCCGAGATCCTGCAACAGGATCTCGTTTTCTTGTTGTTTCATGGGGTGACTCCCTGAAGAGTTAGGCTCAGCGAATGCCGAGCAAGGCATTGATCTGCTGTGGGTTGACCGGCGCACCGGCGAAGTCATCGAACACTTTGTCGGTGACATGGATGATGCGATCGCGAATGAAGGCCGCGCCTTCGCGCGCGCCGTCCTGCGGGTTTTTCAGGCAGCACTCCCACTCCAGTGTCGCCCACCCCTGATAGCCGTACTGCGTCAGCCGGGAAAATATGCCGTTGAAATCGACCTGGCCGTCGCCCAGCGAGCGGAAGCGGCCGGCGCGATCGGTCCAGGATTGATAGCCGCCGTAAATGCCCTGCCGACCGGTCGGATTGAACTCGGCGTCCTTGACGTGGAACATGCCGATAACGTCCTTATAAATATCGATAAACTCCAGATAGTTCAGCTGTTGCAACACCATGTGGCTCGGATCGAACAGCACCCGGCAACGTGGGTGGTGGCCGACGCGTTCCAGAAACATCTCGTAGGTCACGCCGTCATGCAGATCTTCACTCGGGTGAATTTCGTAGCACAGGTTGATGCCCTGCTCGTCGCAGGCGTTGAGCACCGGCAGCCAGCGTTTGGCCAGCTCGCCGAACGCGGTGTCGATCAGCCCGGCCGGGCGCTGCGGGAACGGGAACAGATAGGGCCAGGCCAGCGAACCGGAAAAAGTGCCCAGTTCAGTGAGCCCGAGCCGCGCCGAGGCTTTTACCGCCAACAGCATTTGCTGCCGCGCCCACTCGCTGCGCGCGTTGGCATCGCCGTGCAACGTCGGCGGCGCGAAGCTGTCGCACAGCGCATCGTAAGCCGGGTGCACCGCCATCAGTTGACCGAAAATATGGCTGGTCAGTTCGCTGACCACCAACCCATGCTCCGCCAACATGCCGGTCAGATCGTCGCAGTAGGTCTGGCTTTGCGCAGCGGTGGCCACGTCGAATAAACGCCGATCCCAGGCCGGGATCTGCAACGCGCTAAAACCGGTCTGCGCCGCCCACTCGGCAATGGCGGGCAGGCTGTTGAACGGCGCCGCGTCATCGCTGAATTGCGCGAGATGCAGGCTTGGACCTTTGAGGGTTTTCATCGTAAACTCCTATTGGTTGTCGATTGGCAAACAATAGGAGCAAAGCGTGGCGACCGCAAGCGAAATTTATAAAGGCATTGGTATTCCCGCCGATTTAAGCGATCCTATGTCGCTGAATGGCAGGTAAATTGGAGCAGCGAATGGCAGGCAGACCGCGCGAGTTCGATCGCGAACAGGCACTCTTGAAGGCGCGAAACTTATTCTGGCGGCAGGGTTACGAAGGCACCTCGATGTCGGATCTGGTGGCGGAGCTGGGCATTGCTTCCGCCCGCATCTACAAAGCGTTTGGTTCCAAAGAGCAGCTGTTCCGCGAGGCGATCGCCAGTTACGAAACCGCAGAAGGCGGCTTTGCCGATCGCGCCTTCGCGCAGGAAAGCGGCATTCGGCCGGCGATCAAACGCCTGCTGGAAGATGCCGTGCGGCTCTATAGCCGGCCGGATCTGCCGCAGGGCTGCATGGTGGTCTCCGCCGCCGCCAGCGTCAGCGCAGAAAACGACGGGCTAAAAGTCTGGCTGGCAGAGCACCGGCTGCAGCGCACGCAGCAAATCGTCGAACGGCTGCGCCAGGCGGTGCAAACCGGCGAGCTGCCGGCCGACACCGACGCCGACAGCCTGGGGGACTATTTCGCCGTCTTCCTTCACGGCTTGTCGATTCAAGCCCGTGACGGCGTCACGCAAGCGCGGTTGTTGGCCGCGGTCACGGTGGCGCTTACGGCTTTGGATAGCCGTGTTTGATCGATCCTCAGGCGCGCCTTCTATGTGGGCACGAATGGCGGTGAAGGAACCGCGTTTGTGACAAAATCTGCGACGTGAGGATTAGTATTTTCCGGCTTATGAATCAAAGCAACCTGATACGGGATCTGTTCTCCACTAAGCCGACAAAAAGAAACGTTTGCCCAGCCGCTTTTTTGCATGAATTCAGGGACCAGACTGACTCCTAATCCCGAAGCAACAAGGCCGACTATCGTTTCCATCTGCACGGCTCGCTGAACAACCTCAGGAGCAAATCCTGCCTTTTCGCAGGCCTCAATGATAGCGCGATAGAGACCTGGCCCTTCTTGCTCAGGAAACAATACCCACGGCTCCGTGGCCAAGGCAGAAAGCGACAGAGTGCCGCGGGTTCCGGCAGGATGTTTACTCGACAAAACGGCAATCAGCGGGCAGCTAAAAAATGGATGGCAGGACAGTTTCGGTATGGCGTATTCAGGAACAGGTAAAACCGCAATGCCAATATCAAGCGTGTCCTCCAAAAGGCTCGCAACCTGTCGCGCCGTCGTCATTTCTTTCAATTCAAGAACAACCTGCGGACAGGAAAAGTGAAAACGGGCGACTATTTCGGGAAGCAGATGTCTGACGGCGGAGGCTACAAAACCGATGCGCAAAGCCCCCGTCATTCCCTGACCGGCGCGTCGCGTCAGCAACATCGACCTTTCCATCTGCATCAGCGTCGCAACCGCTTCTTTCTGTAACACTTTGCCTGCCGGCGTCAGCGCCGTTATACGATTGGTTCGTTCAAAAAGCCGGGTGCCCAACGCCTCTTCCATATGACGGATCGCAGCGGTAAGGGGCGGCTGAGCCATATGCAGGCGCTCTGCCGCTTTCCTGATATTCATGGTCTCCGCAACAGCAAGAAACTGGCGAAGCTGACGCAGGGTGAGCATATCGCGATACCTTAAACGTATTAAGAAAGCCTCACGATAGTATTAGACACACTAGCAAGGCCGCCTGAAGATGCTTTCTGTATATATTCGCGGAGCAGAAATAACAATGAGCATACTCAGATCGTTGTCACTGACCTACCGAAGCCTAAATATGTTGCTGGCCCTCCTTGTGATGTCGGCATCACCCACACTGGCTGTATCGAAAGAAAATGAAATCTCCGCGCCGATAAAGCGAACAGACAGGTACATTGTGCTTGCGGACGGAGGGCAACTCCATGTCAGGGAAGTCCGCCTGAAATCTGAAGGCAAGATACCGCAACCGCCTGTGCTGCTGATTCATGGCGCGCGGGTTCCCGGCCTCGCCTCTTTTGATTTGCCTGTCAAAGGCGGCTCTCTGGCAGCAGATCTGGCATTAGCAGGCTTTCGTGTGTACATCCTCGATCTGCGGGGGTATGGACTATCCAGCCGCCCGGCCGCGATGAATAGCCCTCCAGACCAATCGGCGCCGTTAATCCGCACTGCGGATGCCGTGACCGATATCGCTCACGCCGTGCAGGCTATTCAGGCGTGGAGCGGCGCCCCTCGCGTTAACCTCCTGGGATGGGCGACGGGAGGACACTGGGCGGGCGCTTATGCGGCCCAATACCCACAGAATGTGGAACGACTGGTGCTCTATAACACGCTTTATGGCGGAGCCACCCACCATCCGCTGCTGGGCCAGGGATCGCCGCTGGATGATCCTCAAAATCCGGGACATTTCAACGCAGCCAAATTTGGTGGCTGGAACCTGAGCACGCGGGACAGTCTGTTTGTCGCCTGGGATAGCAGCATACCCGTGGCGGATAAAACACAGTGGCGTGATGAAACAGTGAAACGCGCTTACGGCGATGCCGCACTGGCATCGGATAACACCTCGCAGCGCAGAACGCCACACAGTTTCAGGGCGCCGACAGGCGCCATGGCAGACAGCTTTGAGCTGGCGATGGGCAAAAAACAGTGGTCGGCAACCGCCTTAACCACCGTTCCCGTGTTGGTTATTCGCTCAGAACGTGATTTTTGGAGCCGGCCTGAAGATATGGACGCCATCATGAAAGATGCCCCTTTAGCCGAAAAGCTGGTCATTCCTGAGGCGACACATTTTGTCCATCTCGATAGAGATAACGCCGGCAGACAACGTTTTCTTCAGGGCGTCGTCAGATTTCTGGCGCAACCCCAGTCCAAACACGGCGCTTAATCCTCCGGCAGGTCGACAATCACCAGCGTGCCTGCGCTGCCCGGCAACACGCGGTGCGGCACGCCGGCCGCGGCCTGATACAGCTGGCCGGCCCGCACCACCACCTCTTCCCCCGCCACCTGCAGCCGCAGGTGGCCGCTGATCACCAGCAATCCTTCGCTGTAATCATGCACTTCATCCTCAATGCTGCGCGCGTCCATACGCAGCACTTTGATATTGGCCGCACCGACGCGGCCCAACACGCTTGAGCGCCAGGCCTCGGGCAGTTCGGCGGCCCGCAGATTTAAATCGAACAGCATCGGAATCCTCCGGGTGCATGAAAAAACGCACTCTAGCCCGATCCTGCCCCGCAGTGAAAGACGCTTTGGTTGCAGGTTATGACCGTTGGTTCTGAGGCGAAACGCGCCAGACGGACGCTTACGGCAGCAGCGTCGCCGCTTCACGATCGGCGATAATCAGCAGGTCCGGATGCAACATCAAAACGCTGGCAGGCACCTCGGCCTCCACCGGCCCGCAGATAATGCGCCGCAAGATGCCCGCTTTGTGTGAACCGTTGACGAGCAGCACCAGCTTTTTCGCGGCCATCACGCTCGCCGGCCCCAGGGTCACGTAATGATCGGGCAACCATTCAGCGCGGCCGCCGACTTCTTTCAGCAAGATTTCGGCCAGGTCCGGCCTGGCGGAAACCGGCACCCGGCAGGCGCCGTCTTCAAAGGCGGTGGTGCCCGGCAAATTGCCGCAGTAGTGGCCGTCTGCGCCGACGCCCATCACGATCGCGTCCAGCCCGCCATCCTCGGCGATACGTCGATCGTGCTGGAGGTAGTTGTCCGAATTCAAGACGTGCAGTTGCCGCTCGGGGATCGCCGCCGGGCCGAAGAACAGGCGATGGAGATTCTCCATGGTGACGCCGTAGCCCGACCGACCGGCGTAAGGAATTTCATCGAAATTATAGTAATGCGCATTGGCGAACTCCGCGTGACCCTTGACGCACGGGGCCAACAGCTCATACATCCGTTTGGGCGTCGAACCGGCGGTGATAGCCAGATTGACGCGCTGCGGACGCATCATATAACTCAACAGCAGGCCGGCGGCAAGCTCACTCATTTCCTGATAATCATTAGCGACGACAAGTTTCATTCCCTGCTCCTTTTTCCAAAAAAAAAACCTAACCGCCCTCCCGTTCTATTCGATGCCGGGGAGCCGTTAGGTTTTGCCTGATCGGGTCAGTAACAATCCGTTTGTTGTCAGGTTATGGCGGCCAGAAATGAAATGCAATCCGCGTTGTGTGATGCACGCCGCAATTGCAGCGATGCCTTTTCGCGCCCTATACCGGCACCCGGCGGCTGATCTCCACCACCTGATCGCTGGGCAGGTAGTAATAGTCCGTGACGTGCATGCCGTTGCGCACCATCAGCGCGAACAGATTGCGCTGCCAGGACGGTAGCCGGTCGGCCGCCTCGCGGCGCACCACGGTTTCATGGCCGAGATAGTAGGTCGCTTCGTCGAAGTTCAGGCCGCATTTCTGCGCCTCGACGTGCTGCAAGAGTTGCGGAATGTTCGGCCGCTCCATAAAGCCATAGCTGGCCACGCCGCACCAAAAGCCCGGTGCCAGCTCACGCATCACCAGGCGTTCGGCATTCGCTACCCGCGGCTCGTTGACGATGGCGATGGTCAGCGCCAGCACGTTGGCGTGCAGCGAACCGTTGCGCTTGACCTGCCATTTCATTACCGGCGGCGTGCCCTGCAGGCTGCGGGTCAGGAATACCGCTGTACCCGGCACGCGCGGTACGGATTCACGGCGGATTTTCGCCAGGAAATCCTCTATCGGTACCATCGTTTCGCCCAGAGTGCGCGCAGCCGCCAACACCCCGCGATGCCAGATCAGCATCACGGTATAGACCGCGGCCGCCAACAGCAGTGGGATATAACCGCCCTGCAGCACCTTGGTCAGGTTGGCCGTCAGGAAACTCAGATCGACCACGAAGAAACACCCCGCGACCAACAGACTGGAGAGCAGCCCCCAGCGCCACACCTCGCGCATGGCGACGAACAGCAAGCCGGTGGTCATGATCATGGTCAGCGAGACGGCGATGCCGTAGGCGGCGGCCAGATTGTCCGACGATTTGAAGAACACCGTCAGGAACAGCGTCACCACCATCAGCAGCCAGTTGATGGCGCCGATGTAGATTTGCCCGTAGCTCTCCTCGGTAGTTTGCTTAACCCGCAGCCGCGGCAACCAACCCAGTTGGATCGCCTGTCGGGTCATGGAAAATGCGCCGCTGATGATCGCCTGGCTGGCGATGATCGTCGCCAGGGTGGCCAGGATCACCAGCGGGATCAGCAGCGCCGGCGGGCATAAACGGAAGAAGATGTTTTGCGTGACGTCGGCGCCGCTCAGGATCAGCGCGGCCTGCCCGGCGTAGTTGAGCAACAGACTGGGAAAAACGATGCCGAACCAGGCCAGCCAAATCGGCCGTTTGCCGAAATGCCCCATGTCGGCGTACAACGCCTCGGCGCCGGTGACGCACAGAAACACGCCGCCCAGCACCAGGAAACTGGTCAGCCCGTTGGAGAACAAAAAATGAATGCCGTACAGCGGATTCAGCGCCAACAGTACCGCCGGGTGTTGAACAATGCCCCACACGCCCAGCGCCGCGATCGACAGGAACCACAGCGCCATGATCGGCCCGAACACGCGGCCGATGCGCGCGGTGCCCAGCGGCTGAATGGCGAACAGGCTGAGTAAAATCACCACCGCCGCCGGCAGAATATAGGGCTGCGACGCCGGCAGCACGATGTTCAGCCCCTCGAGGGCGGAGAGCACCGAGATGGCCGGCGTGATGGCGCCGTCGCCGTAAATCAGCGCCGCGCCGAACAGGCCGGCGAACAACACCAGCGGCCGGGACTTCTGCTTGCTGACCAGCAGCGACATCAGCGCCATGATGCCGCCCTCACCGCGGTTGCCAATGCGCATGGCGAACATGGCGTATTTGAGCGAGGTGACGATCACCAGCGTCCAGAAAATCAGCGACAGCAGGCCGAGGATCACCGGCGCAGAAGGCGCATCGCCGGAGAGAAACAGCACGGTTTTCAGGGTGTACAGCGGGCTGGTGCCGATATCGCCGAACACCACGCCCAATGCGCCCAACGCCAGCGGCGCCAGACCGCTTTTGTTCGCCCCTTCCGTATCATTGCCGACAGACATCTGCTCGCTCCTTAGCGTTGCGCCGAGAGTTAAAATTATTGTCACTTTATTACCGGCGTGCCACTCGTCCGGCAGGATAAGCATAACCTAACCGTCATCTTCACGGGTTACAGTATCGCGCGTTTGCGGCGCAGAAACCGCCGCCGGTGAGCAACGGTTGAGAAACGCCGCCGCAGGATGGTCTATAGTGCTTATGCGATTGTCACTTTCTTGTTTGCGCGCGCCGTGGGAGAAGTGAAATGAACGTCCGGCTCAACACTCATGTTTCCGCCCGGCGCCTGCTGCCCAACGGCTGGGACGTCATCGCCTTTCCGCTGATCATCGGCCTGATCGCCATGATGGCTATCGGCCTGCACCAAACCCTGCAACCGCTCGCGACGCTGAAAACGCAGGCGGTATCGCTCGATCCCGCCAACCTGCCGGAATACGCCCTGCGCACCACGCTGCGCATGCTGGTGGCGATGGTGGCTGCGTTGGCGTTCTCGCTGGTCTACGGCACCCTGGCGGCCAAGAGCCGGCGCGCCGAGAAAGTGCTGGTGCCGATCCTCGATATTCTGCAGTCGGTGCCGGTGCTCGGTTACATCTCCTTCACCGTGACCTTCTTCATCGCCTTGTTCCCTGGCCGGGTGCTGGGGGTCGAGCTGGCGGCAATGTTCGCCATCTTCACCAGCCAGGCGTGGAACATGACCTTCAGCTTCTATCAGTCTCTGCGGACCGTGCCGCGCGATTTGCAAGAAGTGGCGCGCGGTTTCCATCTCAGCCCTTGGCAACGCTTCTGGAAGCTGGACGCGCCGTTCGCCATGCCGGGCCTTATCTGGAACATGATGATGTCGATGTCCGGCGGTTGGTTCTTTATCGTGGCGTCGGAAGCGATCACCGTCGGCAACAACACCTTTACCTTGCCGGGTATCGGCGCCTATCTCGCGCAGGCGATCCTCAGCAAGGATCTGCACGCCATCGGCTGGGTGTTGCTCACCATGACGGGGGTGATCCTGGCCTACGACCAGCTGCTGTTCCGGCCATTGGTGGCGTGGGCGGATAAATTCCGCATGGAAACGACCCGCTCGGCGAACGCCCCAACCTCCTGGCTGTTGAATCTGATGCGCCGCACGCGTCTGATCCACCTGCTGCTGACGCCCTTGGGCGCGTTGCTGGCTAAAACCGCGCGCCTGAAACTGAGCCCGCCCGCCCGCTCGCCGCACCGTACCGACCCCGTCAAACGCCAACGGCGCTCGCGCGTTATCGACCGCTGCTGGAGCGCCGTCGTGATCCTGGCGACGCTTGCTGTGGCCTGGCGCGTCATTCTGTATGTGCAGACCGGCGTGACGCTCAATGACGTGGGCCAGGTGATGGTGCTGGGGTTGATCACGCTGCTGCGCGTGACCGTGCTGATCGCCCTGTCATCGCTGATCTGGGTGCCGCTCGGCGTGCTGATCGGCCTGCGCCCGGCGTTGGCCGGGAAAATCCAGCCGATAGCCCAGTTTCTGGCTGCGTTTCCGGCCAACCTGCTGTTCCCGGTATTCGTCATCACCATCGTACATTTCCAACTGAATCCCGATATCTGGCTGTCGCCGCTGATCGTGCTCGGCACCCAGTGGTACATCCTGTTCAACGTGGTGGCGGGCGCCAGCGCACTGCCCAACGACTATCGCGAAGCCGCCACCAACTTCCATATTCGCGGTTGGCAATGGTGGCGCCAGGTGATGCTGCCAGGTATTTTCCCCTATTACGTCACCGGCGCCATCACCGCCTCAGGCGGCGCCTGGAACGCCAGCATCGTGGCCGAGCTCGTTCAATGGGGCAGCACCCAGGTGAAAGCACACGGGCTGGGCGCTTACATCGCCGAAACCACCACCGCCGGCGATTTCCCCAAGATTATTTTAGGCATCGCCGTGATGTCGTTGTTCGTCACGCTGTTCAACCGCTTGCTGTGGCGCCCGCTTTACGCCTATGCAGAATCCCGCTTCCGCATCGATTAAGGAGCCGTTCAGATGTCAGAACTCCACCCAACGCAGACGGCCCGCACGCCCGGCGAGGAAATTTTAGCGGTCAACGCGGTCAGCCATGGTTATGACAAGGCGCACGGCGAGCTGCTGATCCTCGACGGCGTCAATTTGTCGCTGCGGGCGGGCGAGATCGTCGGGCTGCTGGGCCGATCAGGTTCAGGCAAATCGACGCTGCTGCGCATCATCGCCGGCCTGGTTACCCCCACCGCCGGTGCGGTGAACTATTTGGGGCGGCCGTTGAACGGCCCCGCCCAAGGCGTCGCCATGGTATTTCAAACCTTTGCGCTGTTCCCCTGGCTTACGGTGCTGCAAAACGTCGAGGCCGGGCTGGAGGCGCTGGGCGTCGCCCCTGCCGAACGGCGCGAGCGGGCGCTGGCGGCCATCGACCTGATCGGCCTGGACGGCTTCGAAAACGCCTACCCGCGCGAACTCTCCGGCGGCATGCGGCAACGCGTGGGCTTTGCGCGCGCGTTGGTGGTGGACCCGACGCTGCTGCTGATGGATGAGCCGTTCTCGGCGCTGGACGTATTGACCGCCGAAACGCTGCGTACCGACCTGCTGGACCTGTGGACCGAGGGACGGATGCCGATCAAATCGGTGCTGATCGTCACGCACAACATCGAGGAGGCGGTTTTCATGTGCGATCGCATCCTGTTGCTCTCGTCCAACCCTGGCCGGGTGATCGCCGAAATCAAGGTGCCGTTCAGTCACCCGCGCAACCGGTTGGATCCGCAATTCCGCCGTCTGGTGGACGATGTGTACGCCAAGATGACCGCCCGCCCACATGACGGCAATGTCAAAAAAGGGTTGAAGCTCGGTACATGGCTGCCGCACGTCTCCACCAACCTGATCGCCGGCCTGATCGAAACGCTGGCCGCCGCGCCCTATTTCGGCCGCGCCGACATGCCGGAGATCGCCCTTTCGCTGCATCTGGAGGTGGATGAACTGTTCCCCATCGCCGAAGTGCTGCAGTCGCTGGGCTTCGCCGACGTGCGTGAGGGCGATATCTTCCTGACGCCGCCGGCGCGCGCTTTCGCTGATGGCGACGTCCAGGCGCGCAAAGTGCTGTTCGCGGAGCATCTGCTGCGCTATGTACCGCTGGCCGCGCTGATCAAAAACGTGTTGGACGAACGGCCGGGTCATCGCGCGCCGCGCGTGCGCTTCGAGCAGGAACTGGAGGACTCGCTGTCGGACAGCGCCGCCAAAGAGACGCTGGATACGGTCATCAACTGGGGCCGCTACGGCGAGATCTTCTCCTACAACGATCAAACGGCGTTCTTCAGCCTGGAGGACGTCGAGTTTTAAGCGAGCCGGCTCTCATTGGCTTCGCGTCGCAGCCACTGCCGCAGGTTTTCGCCTTCCTGCGACAGTTCGCTATCCAGGCGAGCACATAGGTAATAATCACGGCCGTCGTCGATCGGCAGATCGAACATTTTGATCAACTCGCCGCTGTCAAGATACTGGGCAATTAACGGCTCGCGCATCAATGCACACCCCAATCCCGCCTGCACCGCCGCCAGCGTCAGCAATCCGTCTTCGAACATCGGCCCTATGCTGCGCAGCGGGCGTTTAACGCCGGACTGCTGAAACCATTGCATCCAGGTATTGCGTTCCTCGTCGTGCAGCAGCGGCAGCGTCGCCAGCTGATCCGGCGTATCGAGCAAACCGTGCAGTTTACTGAATGCCCGGCTGCACACCGGCACCATTTGGCCGGACATCAGCTTTTCGCTGCGATAGCCGGTCCACTGCCCAACCCCGAAGCGGATCGACAGATCGGCGGCGTCGCTCAGGTAATTGCGGTGGTTGGCGTAAACCACATTGATGTCGATATCCGGATTTTCCCGCAGAAAGCCGCGCAGCCGCGGAATGAACCAGCCCATGCCGAACAGTGGGATCAGGCTGATGGTGACCTGCCGCGATGCGGACTGCTCGCGCACGTGTTCGGTCGCCTGGCGCAGCACGTTAAACGCCGAGCGGATCGAGCGGTAATATTCCCGCCCCTCGCCGCGCAGCACCAGATGGCGCCCCTGCCTTTCGGTCAACGGCATCTGCAAGAATGCCTCCAGCGTTTTCAGCTGATGGCTGACCGCCGAGGGCGAAATCATCAGTTCCTTCGCCGCCGCGCTGATGCTGCCCAGGCGCGCGATGGCCTCGAACGCCCGCACGGCGCGCAGCGGCGGATCGTTCGGCAGCATCGGCAACGGCTCATCGTACTGTTCTGTTTTTTTCATATATCGATTGTTTTATGGAAAATTCGGAAGAAGGGTTTATTTAATATACATAAAAATCAACGCATTAAAATCACTCGTTTTTTGTATAAGAAAGTATTTTTCCGTATTTTACAATTTTTTTAAATTCTCTACTGTGAGCCTCCTGACTCATTATCTCCGGACTCTCCCTATGGATACGCTGGTACAGCAGACCGTCAACGGTTTGATGCTCGGCAGCATCTATGCGCTGATCGCACTCGGCTACACCATGGTGTACGGCATCCTGCGCATCATCAACTTCGCGCACGGCGACGTGCTGATGATCGGCGCGCTCAGCGCGCTGTCGGCGATCGGCGTGCTGCAGCATCATTTCCCCGCGTTACCGCCCTACGCCACGCTGCTGCTGGCGGCCCTGTTCGCCATGTCCGTCTGCGCCATTACCTCGATGGCGATCGAACGTCTGGCCTATCGCCGGTTGCGCACTGCACCGCGCCTGGCCCCGCTGATCAGCGGCATCGGCGTCTCGCTGCTGCTGCAAACCCTGGCGATGCTGATCTGGTCACGCAATCCCCTGATGTTTCCGCAGCTGTTGCCGATGACGCCCATCGCCCTGACCGCAGGCAGCGCCGAACATGCGCCGGCGGTGATCACCGGCACCGCGATCGTCACGCTGGCGGTGGCCGTGGCGGTCATGGCCGGCCTCTGGCTGCTGGTCGAACACAGCCGTTTCGGCCGCGCCATGCGCGCCACGGCGGAAAACCCGCAGGTCGCCGGCCTGATGGGCATCAGTCCTGACCGCATCATCGTTCTGACCTTTGCGCTCGGCGGCGCGCTGGCGGCGGTAGCCGGCATCATGATGGCCAGCAACTACGGCAACGCCGGTTTCTCGATGGGCTTTTTGCCCGGCATCAAAGCCTTTACCGCCGCCGTGCTCGGCGGCATCGGCAACCTGCGCGGCGCGATGCTCGGCGGTTTGCTGCTGGGGCTGTTCGAATCGCTGGGCACCGGCTATCTCGGCGAGCTGACCGGCGGCGTGTTCGGCAGCAACTACCAGGACGTGTTTGCGTTTCTGGTGCTGATCGCCGTGCTGGTCTTCCGCCCCTCCGGGCTGTTGGGCGAACGCATCGCCACGCGCGCATAAGGACATCACGATGACCGTTTTAACTTCCACGCTTCCCCTGGCCACGCCTCGGCGCGCCAGGCTGGGGCTGACGCTGTTCATTCTCGCCCTGCTGCTGGCACCCTGGGTAGCGGGCGCCGCCGGCGGCAACTACTGGGTGCGCGTCATCGACTTCGCACTGCTGTACCTGATGCTGGCGCTCGGGCTGAACATCGTGGTGGGCATGACCGGCTTGCTGGACATGGGCTTTATCGCTTTTTACGCCGTTGGCGCCTATCTGGCCGCGCTGCTGTCGTCACCGCATCTGACGCAGCAGTTCCCGCTGCTGCTGCAGTGGTTCCCCGACGGGCTGCACCTGTCGATGCTGTGGCTGATCCCGCTGGCGGCGCTGCTGGCGGCGGCGTGCGGCATTCTGCTCGGCGCGCCGACGCTGCGGCTACGCGGCGACTACCTGGCGATCGTCACGCTCGGTTTCGGCGAGATCGTGCGCATTTTGATGCGCAATCTCGACCGACCGGTCAACCTCACCAACGGCCCCAAAGGCATTTCCGGCATCGACCCGGTCAGCCTGTTCGCCCTGAAGTTTTCCGGCATGCATGAGTGGTTCGGCGTGCGTTTCTCCGGCCTGTACCTCTATTACTACCTGTTCGCCGCGCTGCTGCTGGCGATCCTGTTTATCAGCCTGCGGCTGCAGAATTCGCGCATCGGCCGCGCATGGACGGCGATCCGCGAAGACGAGGACGCCGCGCGGGCGATGGGCATCAACACCCGCAACTTCAAGCTGTTGGCCTTTGCCATCGGCGCCACCTTCGGCGGCGTGGCCGGCGCGCTGTTCGCCGCGTTTCAGGGCTTCGTGTCGCCGGAATCGTTCACCCTGCAGGAATCGATCGCCGTACTGGCGATGGTGGTGCTCGGCGGCATGGGGCACATCCCCGGCGTGATCCTGGGCGCGCTGCTGCTGGCCGCCCTACCGGAGCTGCTGCGCAGCAGCATGGGGCCGCTGCAGCAGGCGCTGTTCGGTCAGGTGCTGATCGATCCGGAAATTATCCGCCAACTGTTTTACGGCCTGGCGCTGATCCTGGTGATGCTGTATCGCCCGGCGGGCCTGTGGCCGGCCCGCCACCTAAGAGGAAACGCCGCATGACGCCTTTGCTCGCTTTACACCACGTCAGCAAACGCTTCGGCGGCCTGACGGCGGTGGATGACGTCAGCATGAGCATCCGCCAAGGAGAGATCTACGGCCTGATCGGGCCGAACGGCGCCGGTAAAACCACCTGCTTCAATCTTATCACCGGCCTGTACCGTGCCGACGAGGGCGAATTTCGCCTGTCGGGCCAGCGCTACAGGCCCCAGGCGATCGATAAAGTGGCGCAGGCCGGCATCGCCCGCACCTTCCAGAACCTGCGGCTGTTCAACGAAATGAGCGTGCTGGAAAACGTAATGGTCGGCTGCCACGTACGCACCCGCAACGGCCTGTGGGCGGCAATCGCCCGCCACCGCCGCGCCAGGGAGGAAGAACAGGCGGTGCGCGACAAGTCCCATGCGCTGCTGGAGTATGTCGGCATCGGCCAATTCGCCCATTACCGCGCCGGGGATCTCGCCTACGGCCACCAGCGCCGTCTGGAGATCGCCCGCGCGCTGGCGACCGAACCCCGTCTGCTGGCGCTGGACGAACCGGCGGCCGGCATGAACGCCGGAGAAAAAGTGGCGCTGCGCGAGCTGCTGCTGCGCATTCGCGACAGCGGCAAAACGCTGCTGTTGATCGAACACGACGTCAAGCTGGTAATGGGTTTGTGCGATCGCCTGACGGTGCTGGACTACGGCAAAGCGATCGCCGAAGGCGAGCCGGCGCAGGTAAGGCGCGAACCGGCGGTCATTCAGGCCTATCTGGGAGGCGGCGCGCATGTCTGAAGCCCTGCTGAGCGTTAAACGACTCAAAGTGTCTTACGGCGGCATTCATGCGGTCAAAGGCATCGATTTTACGGTCAACGCCGGCGAACAGGTCACGCTGATCGGCGCCAATGGCGCGGGCAAGACCTCCAGCCTGCGGGCACTGACCGGGCTGCAACCGTTCGAGGGCGACATCCTGTTCGATGGGCGCTCGATTCGCGGCGTGCCGCCGCACCGCTTGCTGCAACAGGGGCTGGTGATGGTGCCGGAAGGTCGCGGCATTTTCACCCGCCTGACGGTGCGAGAAAACCTGCAGCTGGGCGCCTATGCGCGCCGTGACAAACCGGCGGTGCGGCACGATTTCGAACGGGTATGCGCCACCTTCCCGCGCCTGAACGAGCGCCTGCATCAACCGGCCGGGCTGCTTTCGGGCGGCGAGCAGCAGATGGTGGCGATGGGCCGCGCGCTGCTCAGCCGCCCGCGCCTGTTGATATTGGACGAACCGTCGATGGGGCTGGCGCCGATTGTGGTGGAGGCCATTTTTTCGGTCATCAAACGGTTGGCCCGTGACGGCGTCACGCTATTGCTGGTCGAGCAAAATGCCCGCCTGGCGCTGGAGTCTACCGATCGCGCCTATGTGTTGGACAGCGGCAGCCTGAGCCACAGCGGCCGCTCCGCCGCGATGCTGGACGATGAAAAAATCAAACGGATCTATTTGGGTGAATAACCGTTGTTACCTTTAACCGCACCAGGAGTATGACATGCAGCAGAACTTTCGCATCAAGCCGTTGGCGCTGGCCGCCGTGACGATGATCCTGAGCCTCCCGGCGCTGGCGGACGACACCGTGCTGATCGGCCTGGCCGGGCCGCTGACCGGCCCTTCCGCCCGCATCGGCAAAGATCTCGAAAACGGGGCGCGGCTGGCGATTGCCGACGCCAACGCGCAAAAACCGACGCTGAACGGCAAATCGGTCACCTTCAAATTGCTGTCCGAGGACGATCAGTCCGATCCGCGCACCGCCGTGGCCGTGGCGCAGCGTTTGGTCGACGAGGGCGTGGCCGGCGTGGTCGGCCACTGGAACACCGGCACCAGCATCCCGGCGGCGCGCATCTACCACGACGCCGGCATCGCCCAGGTGGCACCGGTCGCCACCGGCCACGGCTACACGCAGCAAGGCTTTGACACCAGCTTTCGCGTGATGGGCCACGACGACGACGGCGGCAACTATGCCGGGCAGTATGCGGTGAAAACGCTAAAAGCCCAGCGCATCGCGGTGATCGACGATCGCACCGCTTTTGGCCAAGGCCTGGCGGACGAGTTCATCAAATCGCTGCAGGCCCAGGGCGTGCAGCCGGTCACCCGCGAGTACGTCGACGACAAGACCGTCGATTTCAGCGCCGTGCTGACCACCGTGCGCAGCAAAAACGCCGATCTGATCTTCTTCGGCGGCGTGGACTCTCAGGCGGCGCCGCTGGCGCGCAAACTGAAACAGCTGGGCATGAACGCGCAACTGATGGGCGCCGGCGGCTTTGTCAGCCAGACCTTCCTGACGCTAGCGCAGCGGGAAGGCGAAGGCGTGGTGGCGCTGGAGCCGGGGCTGCCGCTGGAACAGATGCCGGGCGGCAAGGCGTTTGAACAAGCCTACCGCGATCGTTACCACACCCACATCGAACTGCATGCGCCCTTCGCCTACGACGCCACCCGGGTGCTGATCGCCGCCATCGAACAGGCCGGCTCGGCCAATCCGGCCGATTACCTGCCGAAACTGCGCGCCATACATTACCAGGGCGTGACCGGCGCCATTGCCTTCGATGCGCAGGGCAACCTGCAACAGCCGAGCTTCACCCTGTACCGGGTAGTGGACGGCAAATGGCAGCCGCAAACCGTGTTGGGCGGCGCCAAACCACAATAAATCAAGAGGAGCAAGGCGATGAGCTGTGCAAACAACGAATTGGGCATTTTGGCCCGCAGAAAAATCGAAGCGGAGATCATCAAACCGATCTACCAGATCCTGGTGCGTGAAATCGGCAAGGCGCGCGCTCAGGCGGTGATCGGCGAAGCCATCGAGAATGCCGCCATCGCGGCGGGCAAGCAGTTCGCCGCTCAGGAGCCGAACGGCGCGGATCTGCGCAGCTTCGCCGCCTTGCAGTACCTGTGGGAAAAAGACGATGCGCTGCGCGTCGATGTGATCAACCAGGACGAACAGCACTTCGACTATAACGTCACCCGCTGCCGCTACGCCGAGATGTATCACGAGATGGGGCTGGGGGAAATCGGCCACCTGCTCTCCTGCGCGCGCGACAGCCAGTTTATCGTCGGCTATGCCCCGGAAGTCGAGCTGCAGCGCAGCCAAACCATCATGTCCGGTGCCCCCTGCTGCGATTTCCGCTACACCGCCAAAACGCCGGGAGAAGAACAATGACGTATCGGGTCAACGGCGAGCGCCTGTGGCAAAGCCTGCACGCGATGGCACAGTTCGGCGCCATCGCCGACAACGGCGTCACCCGTCTGGCGCTCAGCGAAGAGGACCGACGGGCGCGCGACCAGCTGCGTCTCTGGGCGCTGGAGGCCGGTTGCAGCGTGCGCGTCGATCGGATGGGCAACATGTTCCTGCGCCGCGAAGGCTCGCGGCCCGAGCTGGCACCGGTGGTCACCGGTTCTCACGGCGACTCGCAGCCCCGCGGTGGTCGTTTCGACGGCATCTACGGCGTGCTGGCCGGGTTGGAGGTTATTCGCAGCCTTAACGATCGGCAGATCGTCACCGAACGCGCAATTGAAGTGATCAACTGGACCAACGAAGAAGGCGCGCGCTTCGCGCCGGCGATGATCGCCTCCGGGGTGTTCGCCGGGGTATTCGATCTCGAGTTCGGCCTGTCGCGCCGCGACGAGCATGGCGTCAGCCTCGGCGAGGCGCTGGAACGCATCGGCTACGCCGGTGAGCATCCGGTGGGCGGCATACCGATCCACGCCGCCTTCGAGCTGCACATCGAACAGGGGCCGATTCTGGAAGCCGAGCACCTCGACATCGGCGTGGTGACCGCCGCACAAGGGCAGCGCTGGTACGAGCTGGAAGTCGTCGGCTTCAGCGCCCATGCCGGCACCACGCCGATGGATCGCCGCCGCGACGCCCTGCTGGGCTTCACCGAGCTGGTGACGGCGGTCAACGGTATCGGCTGGGATTTCGCGCCCGACGCGCGCGCCACGGTGGGCATGGCGCAAATCACCCCCAATTCACGCAACGTGGTGCCGGGCCGGGTCTTTTTCAGCGTCGAATTCCGTCATCCAGAGGAAGCAACCCTGGAGCAGATGGAGCAGCGCCTGCTGGCAGCGGTAAACCACGTCAACGGCGGCGGCCTGACCGCTCGCGCCGAACGCATCTTTCAGTATCCTCCGATCGCTTTCGATCGGGGCTGCATCGACAGCGTACGCCACGCCGCGCAAGCGTTGGGCTATCGCCATCGCGACATGATTTCCGGCGCCGGCCACGACGCCTGTTACCTTAACCGCGTCGCCCCGACCGCCATGATTTTCATCCCCTGCGTGGACGGCATCAGCCACAACGAGCGGGAAGATATCACCCCCGCCTGGGCCGCCGCCGGCGCCGACGTGTTGCTCAACGCCCTGCTGGCGCACGCCGACGCCTGATCCTCGCCCCGGTTTGGTGCCGGGGCAAAAAATATTCAACAAAACGGTTGAATATTAGCCTTCCTGATCTATATTCAACCATATGGTTGAATTATCTTCCTCTCAGCTGGACGCCATTTTTCATGCGCTGGCCGATCCGACCCGCCGCTCGATGTTGCGCGCGCTGGCCGGCGGCGAGCGCAGCATCGGCGAACTGGCCGCGCCGTTGCAGATGTCGTTCGCCGGCGCCTCCAAGCACGTGAAAGCACTGGAACATGCGGGCCTGGTGCAACGCACCGTGCAGGGAAGAAACCATATCTGCCGGCTCGAACCCGAGCCTATGGCGCAGGCCATGCAATGGCTGCAAACCTATGAACATTTCTGGACTGAACGGCTGGATGCGCTCGAACAAGCGCTGCAGCAGCCCGAACAGCTTCCTCCCAAGGAGTGAACCATGAATGATTACGGCATGATTATCGAACCCGGCACGCTGCGCATCCAGCGGCTGCTGCCCGGCCCCATCGAACGGGTGTGGGCCTACCTGACCGAATCCGACAAGCGCGCCACCTGGCTGGCGGCCGGTGCCATGAAGTTGGAAAACGGCGCGCCGCTGGAGCTGGAGTTTCGCAACTCCGATCTGGCGGGCGAGCACGAACAACCGCCGGCCAAGTACAAACAGCACGGCGGCTGCGTCAGCAACCGCGGCCACATCACCTGCCTGTTCCCGCCGCGCCTGTTAAGCTTTACCTGGGCGGAACAGGATCAAGGGCGTCCTTCCGAAGTGACCTTTGAACTGACGGAGCAAGGAAACGCAGTGCTGCTGACGGTGACCCACCGGCGGTTGGCTAACCGCGACGAAATGCTCAGCGTCGCCGGCGGCTGGCATACCCATCTGGATATCCTGCTGGATCGCCTGCACGATCGCGCGCCGCAACCATTCTGGAGCACCCATGCCCGGCTGGAAGAAGAGTACCGCGCCCGCCTGTAATTAGCTCTCGTCCCTGCGCCTGAACGCCAGATAGCCGGCGATCAGCGTGAAACTGCCGACCAGCAACACCAGCAGGATAAACCCGTGGTGATTGCTGGCCAGCGGGATCCCCCCGACGTTCATGCCGAAGAAACCGGCGACAATATTGATCGGCAGCGCCAGCACGGTGATCACCGTCAGGGTATAGAGCGTGCGGTTATTCTGCTCCATCAGCTTGGCGCCCAGCTCTTCCTGCAGCAGCCGGATGCGTTCGGTCAAACTGGCGAGATCGTTCAACACCACGGTGAACTCTTCGGTGAACTGCCGCAGATCCTGCACCACCTCACGGCTCAGCCAAGTCGGTGGCCGGTTCAAGAGGCGAAACAACGCAGCCGGCTCCGGCGCCAACAGGCGCTGAAAGCGCAACAGCATGCGGCGCATGCGCCCCAGCTCGGTGCGGTTGCGCTTGACGCGGTGAGTCAGCAAACGATCCTCGATGGTATCGACATACTGGTTGGCCTGCCGCACCACCTGCTCCAACACCTCCTCCTGCTCTTCCAGCAGATGCGCCAGCAGTTCGGTTGACGACGCCAGCTGCAGCGTCGTCAGGCGGCCAAGCAGCCTTTCGATCAGCCGCACCGGTTTGTGACGCACGGTCACCACCAGCCCGCGGCAGCAATACAGCCACAGCGTCGCCGTTTCCGGGTTGCTGTCCTCGGGGTGAAAGATCACGTCGTTGAGCACGGCGAACAGATCGTCCCCCTGGCGTTCAATGCGTGTGGTGTGGGATCCGTGGCGAATTTCGTGAAAGAAAAAATCGGAAATGGCGAAATGGTTTTTCAGCCACTTCTCCGCCGCCGCGTGATTGAGATTCAGGTGCAGCCAAACAAAACCGTCGCCGGGCGGCAATGTCTGATAGGCCTGACAAACCTGCTGCGAGTTAAGACGCGCCGGCGGTTTGCCGGAGCGAAATAGGTGGCCGTAGATCAACCCGGTCACTTCATCATCGAAATCCAGCTTGTGCATCTTTTCCGTTAACCTTTGCGCCATCACGCCCTTTCCTGCCTATTGCCGTTAACCCAAAACGTCACCCGCTGTTATAGCAATCTTTATCTGCCAACGTTAATGATTTTCAGTGTTCCTGATGATTAATATTTTCGTCATAAAAACGTCATTTACATTCAAAATAGTTTCCACTTCTGGCCCGTTCAGCGCCGGCACAATGGCGAAATGAATATAGCGACTGATACCCTCCATCATGCAAGACACATTCATTTAAGGAACACGAACAATAAGGAGATAGCGACAATGAACAAGTTTATTATCGGAGGATGGAGCCAGTCTCTGACTGGCCAGCCCCGCAAAGCGTTCGATGTCATGATGTATGGCATGGTGACCAACCTTGATGGATTGACCACAGGCACAGCCGCTCATCCAGGCTGGAGCCCGGAAAAGCAAAATAAACCCGATACTCTTCCCGGTTTCAAAGGAAAGACGCTCTGGGTTTATGGCGGCGGCGGATGCTCCCCGCAGCAAAAGCCGGCAAATGAGGATGACGTGTTGCGGATCGTCGCGGCCACGGTAGACCGGGGCTGGGATGGCGTCGATTTTGATGACGAATGCAATATGAACACCGAGCGGGTCATCGAAGCCATGAAACGGCTAAAAGAGGCTCGAAAAGAGGCCAGCTTCGGTTTTATTGCCGGTTATTCTTACAACCACCCCAATACGGAAAGCGGCAAAAAGCTCAACGAGAAAGTCAAAAAAATCATTCGGTCAGACCAATGCGATCGCTTTATCCATTACTGTTATGCCGCGGCGATGTGGAGCAATGACGATATTCTCGCGAATGTAGTCCCGGCATTAAGGCAATCGTTGGCAAACGGCGCCGAGAATAAAAAGTGCATTCTGGCCCTGACGACCAGAGGATTGACCGACTGGAATTTAAATTATTTCATCGATCAGATACTGGACTTTAACCTTGGCGGATTATTTATTTGGAATTACGCTAACCTGACGGATGAACATTATAAAATCATCACGGACAGATTGGGTCATTAGCAAACCCGACCCGTCATCGCCTGAAAAGCGGCCGCATTCGCGGTCGCTTTTCAGATAAAGCATGCGCTATTCAATAAACCCCAGCTTGAACTGCGCCTTACCCGCCAGCGAGGTCAATTCAGGCGCCTCCGGGTAGCGAGTCAGAAGCGGGAAAAATACGGCGCCGCCGATAATGCTGCGGCTTTTTGAATCCGCCGGGCGCAAGCCCCAGATATTCTGGTATGTCATCGGCACAAGCTGGCCGTCAACCAGCGCATTGCCAATATACAGCATGATATGGCCAGGGATGTACACCAGCGTGATGAACGGCTTACCGTGCTCTTTGAGATAGCGCAACCGGTCACGGGTGTTCGCTTGAGCAAGATCAACCACCCGGTTTGCCGCCTGTATCTGCGCGGCGGAATTTCTGGGAAGAAATATCCCAAAAGGCATCAACAGGCTGCGCAGTTCGGCGGAGCAGTCATTATTGAAGTTAGAGTTCCCCCAACCATAGGGCCTGCCGTTCATCGACTGCATCAGGGTGGCAAGATGCTCAGGCGTCATTTCCCACGGCATGGCGGCAAACTCCCCTGCCGGCAAAACGACCCGGCGCATCTGTGCGTGGCCATCCGCTCGGCGAACCGGCACGGCGACGACAAAATGTCCCTGACGATGCCGGTAAAATGGCAACATCGTGCCGTGGCGCGCCGTAAAATAAAATTGGCCGCCGGCTTGCACCGAGACCGGCTGTTTAATGAATGCCCCCAGATTTTTCTCCGCCAGCGCCAGCCATTCGGTGACAAACTGCCGATCCACCGCCGCGATGTCTTCGCTATGCACCCATCCGATCACCGTAGGCGACGCGACGTAGTTCCAGCGTTTATCGCGGCTTTGCGTAATAACGTATACCGGCGTACCGGGACGGATAGATGAATCCTGCAAATTATCAAACGGATAACCCTGTCCAGCCAGGCGAGGATCGTCATAAGCCGGATCGGCCGTCGGCAGGATCCTGACCAGCGTTTCCCGGACTGCAATGCCCCTGCCCGCAGGATGAAACTCCTTATCCATGTCGGCCGACACGTTATCTCTGACTTGCTGTTTCCAGCGGTCAGTGTGAGTCCTGAAGTTTTCCCCCCAGGAGACACTTTCACTTCCCAGGTATTTATCCATTGCGGCATCACGGCGGCTTTGCGCTTCACGGTTCAGGACGGAAGCGATGTAATGCGGATTCCAGGGGGATTGATCATTCGGCCCCATGCCAAAATAGTGGGATTTGAGGGCGGAGAAATGGCGCTGCTGCGCGGCGGCATCCATCACGGGCACCTGCCGTTGCGGGCCATAGGGGATCCATTTATCGACAGATTGCGAGTAGTTACCCAGCGGGAATAGCGATTTGGTCGCATCGATAGGGGTTGTCGCTACGGCGTCTTGAGGTGGCTCTCTGACCGGCGCACTATGGCAGGCCGACAGCAACAGAAGCATCATCAATACAAAGGGTTTTATTCCATTAGGCATTTTTTATCATCTCCGTGACAGGTGAAAATTTCTTCTTCATCCTGACCAGAAGTGATTGCAAATGATACTCAATAACACTATCGATTGACGCCCGGTTGAGGAACAAAACGCAAAAGCAAGCCCGCCCGCTTGCTCCTGCGCCCTCACATTCTCACCACGCCAACAGACGTTCCAGCGCCGCCGCCGGCCCTTTACGGCCGATAAGCGCCGCCCGATGCCAGATAGAGCCGCTGTCGCTCACCCACTGCTCGCTTACCCACTGGCGCCGGGCCAGGCTGCGCAGCGCCTGGATGCTGTCGACGGTGTTATACACCAGCCAGGCGCCGAACAATACGCCGGCCAAGGCGATCCACAGATTAACCGTTGCCGCCAGCTGCGCGATCAACAACAGCAACAGCGCCATCTGCAGTAAGGTTTTAGCGGTGAAAGCGCACAGAAAGAAGGTCCGCATCCGGTTTTCCAGCGCAAAACAGGGGTTGGTTAACACCTGGCGGGTTTCCTGTACCGGAATGCCTTGCACATAGACCATCCATTGCGAAGCCCGCCGGGGATTCATCGCCACGCCCTTTTCCGCCAGCTGGTGTAACCGCATCGAAACGGCCACCGGCCAGACGAGCGCGAGCAGCAGGCAATAGAAGAACGCCGCACTGACGCCGCACACGCCCAATCCGATCGCGGCCAGCACCGCCAGCAGAGCCTTGCCGGAGTAAAACCAAAACGGCACCACTTGGTAATTCATAAAGTTCCCTTTTAAGTCCATTAACCAGTCCGATAGATTACTCCCTTATCAAGGCGTTAAACGCGAGGGAACAAAAAATTTTTGCTGTTGCGCAGAACGCGATCGGCCCCTCTATCCTGCGCCGCCAAACCTGCTACCCTGCGCCTTTTGATTTTTGACAGGAGTCTTCCATGCGCCAACGCATCATTGTCTGCCCGCTGATTGAAAACGATAACGCCTTCCTGCTGTGTAAAATGGCCGCCCACAAAGGCGTATTTCCCGGCCAATGGGCGCTGTCCGGCGGCGGCGTCGAACCAGGTGAGCAGATAGAACAGGCGCTGCGGCGCGAAGTGAGCGAAGAGCTGGGCACCGCGCTGATCCTCGAGCGCATCACGCCCTGGACCTTCCGCGACGACGTGCGCATCAAAACCTACGCCGACGGCAGCCAGGAACAGATCTATATGATTTACCTGATCTTCGACTGCCAGGCCGCCAACCGCGAAGTGACGATTAACGATGAGTTCGACGACTACGCCTGGGTGCCGCGCGAACGCCTGGGGGAGTACGATCTGAATGAGGCCACCCGTTTTACCCTGCAGCAACGCGGGCTGTTATAGTTTTCGTTGACGGTTTGTATAAGTACCGCCCTATTTTCTTCACATTTGCCGGTCAGACTCTTGTGATATTTTTTAATCACTTAGGGTCATTATTGCCGCCGTTATGCTCTTATTTAACCTTTCTCTCCGCTTTCCCGCCCGGCGCTTCGGCGCCGCTGTCCTGTTCAGCCTGCTGTCCGTTCTGACCACCGCGCACGCCGCCGCGCCGCTGGCGCTGCATGCCAAATCGGTGCTGGTCGTCAATCAGCGCACCGGGAAAACGCTGTATCAGAAACAGCCTAACCGCGTCCTCCCCATTGCTTCGCTCACTAAACTGATGACCGCGATGGTCACCCTGGACAGCAAACGCCCGCTGGGCAACAGGATGAGAGTCACCCCTGCCGATCGCGATCTGCTGAAAAAAACCCATTCGCGGTTGACCATCGGCTCGGTGCTCAGCCGCCGCGACATGCTGCACATCGCCCTGATGTCTTCGGAAAACCGCGCCGCTGCGGCGCTGAGCCGCAACTATCCCGGCGGTCGCAGAGCCTTTGTGGCGAAAATGAACCAGAAAGCGCGCGCCATCGGCATGAAGCGCGCCCGCTTCTACGACCCGACCGGGCTGACGCCGCGTAATGTCGCGACCGCCCGCGATCTGCTGCAGATGGTCAACCACGCCTATCGCTATCAGACCATCCGCCGTTTCAGCACCGACAGGCAGCGCGTCGTCTTTCCTGGCCGCGGCCAGCTGGTCTATCGCAGTTCCAACGGTCTGATCAACAACGCCGCCTGGAAGATTCAGCTGCAGAAAACCGGGTTTACCAACGAGGCGGGCCACTGTCTGGTGATGCGCACCACCATCAAGGGGCAGCCGATTGTGATGATCCTGCTCGGCGCACGCTCGCCTTACGGCCATTACAGCGACGCCATTCGCCTGAAGGCCTGGCTGGAGAGATAACACCATGGCGCTTTACCGCTTTGCGCATATACAAATTCGTTTTGGATCAATGGAATATCCTATCGCCAATCAGTATTAAGCCCCGCGTCGTCCGCATGGTATTTGTCAGGCATATCTGATGAGGAAAGGAGCGGGAAAATGGCTTATGCCTTGAGCATATTGGAAAAGAGTCCGATCGCCGACGGGGAAAGCGCCGCGCAGGCGCTGGCGCGCACGCTGCATCTGGCGCAGCAGGCGGAACGCTGGGGATATCGCCGCTTCTGGCTGGCGGAGCACCACAACACGCCGCAGCTCGCCTGCCCGTCGCCGGAAGTGCTGATCGGCTACCTGCTCGGCCAGACGTCGCGCATCCGCATCGGTTCCGGCGGCGTGATGCTGCAGCACTACAGCGCTTACAAGGTGGCCGAAAATTTCAATCTGCTGGCGGCGCTGGCGCCGGGGCGCGTCGATCTCGGGGTGGGCAAAGCGCCCGGCGGGCTGCCGCTCGCCACTCAGGCGCTGCAGGCCGCCCATGACCGGCAAAACAAACCGGCCTTCCCGCAGCAGCTGTCGCAGTTGACCGCCTATCTGAACGACGACGCGGAGCCGGGGCTGAGCGCCACGCCGTTGCCGCCGCATGCCGCCCAGCGCTTTCTGCTCGGCGCCAGCAAAGAGAGCGCAACGCTGGCGGCTGAAGCCGGCTGGGCTTTCGTGTTCGCCGCGCATCTAAACGGCAATCCGCAGGACATCCGCGAAGCGCTGGCACATTACACCGCCCTGAGCGGCGGCCGCAAGGCGTTGCTCGCCGTGGCGGCGATCGCGGCGCACAGCGCGGAACAGGCCGCGGCGCTGGCGGCGGATATTCAGCAATACCGCGTCCACGTTGCCGGTGAGCAGAGCGTGACCGTCGGCAGCCTGGCGCAGGCGGAGAGCTTCGTGCAGCAGGCCGGCGCCGCCGACTACCGCATCGAGCCGCGAGAAAGCCATATCCTGCTCGGCACGGCGCAGCAGGTCCATCAGCAACTGGCCCAGCTGCAGCAGCGCTACGGCGTGGAGGAGTTCATCATCGACACGCCGATCGGCGAGCCGGCCGCTCGATTAGCCTCCCTGCAGCTGTTGGCGGAAGAGAGCCTGACGCCGGCCTAGTTGATCGCCGCCCCCGCCCGCATGGCTTCGGACAGATCCTGCGCCAGCGGCGCCAGCTGCGCCGGCGTGACATTGGCCAGACTGACGCGGAGCGCAGGATCGCTCTTCAGGCGGAAAGGTTCCCCACCCTGCACCAGCCACCCCCGCTGCGCCATCAGCTGCGCGGCGGCGGTTTCCGACCGCACCGGCAACCACAGATGCAGCCCTTCGCCCACCGCCAGCGCCGTGTGATTTAACGCGTTGAGCCGCCGGACCAGTTCATCCCGCCTGGCCTGATATGCCTGCTGCGCCCGCCGCAATTGCCCTTCCTGCAGCGCCTGTCCCCACAGTCTGGCGGCAATCTGCTGCAAGATATGGCTAACCCAGCGTTCGCTGATGTACTGATCGGCGCGCATTGCCTGCAGCAACGTCGGGTTGCCGCAGGCCAACGCCATGCGCAGATCCGGGCTGAGAAACTTGCTGAGCGACAGCACGTACAGACCGCGATCGTCGTCGAACGGCAGATGCAGCGGCTGGTGCGACAGCGGCCCCCAGAAATCGTCGACGATCGCCAAACACTGCGGGTTGTCGCTCAGAAAACGCCGCCACTGCTGGGCGCGCTGCGCCGAGAGCGAAGCGCCGGTCGGATTGTGGGCGCGCGGCGTCAGGATCACCGCGCCCGCGGTGCCGCTTTCCGGCAGCCGACAGCCCTGATCGTCCACCGCCAACGGCAGCGGCCGCAGGCGCAGGTGACGCAGCAGCGTCAATAGCGGCGGCCAGCAGGGATCTTCTACCCACACCGCCGCTCCCGGTTGGACATGACAGCGCAGCGCCTTTTCCATCGCGTCCAGCGCGCCGGAAAACACCGCCGGCTCCCCCAGCTCGACGCCCTGACGGCTCAGCCATTCGCGCCCCAGACCGGTCAATACCGGCAGATCGCCGCTGATGTCATAGCCGTTTTGCTGCGGGAACACCTCCGCCACGCCCAGCGCCAGCGCCGGCAACAGCGCGGCGTCCAGGTTGCCGCTGGCCAGATCGCACATGCCCGCAGGCACCTGACGTGGCGCATAGGCCGAACTCACCGCAGCCAGCGGCGGCTCCAGCACCAGCGTCCCCGCCCGGCCGCGCGTCGCCACCAGACCGGCGTCGCGCAATCTGGCGTAGGCGCTGGCGACGGTATTCGGATTGACCTCCAGCTCCGCCGCCAGCTGGCGAACCGGCGGCAACAGATCGCCCGGCCGCAAGACGCCGTCTTTGATGCGTGCGGCGATCTGCTCGGCAATCTGGACAGCGCCGCCGCCTTTTGCATACAATGAAGTCATACATAAATCCTTTTGTACTAGGTCAAACAAGATTAGCAGCTTCTGCGGACAAAAGTAAGGGGTTCCATGGATAAACATTACGTGCTCGACATTCAGTATGCAGGAAAAGCCTTCGCCCGCCTGCAGATGTTCACCCCCTGGGCAGCCGATCAGCTGGAGCAGGCCTGCGCGCTGTTCCCGGCCGCACAGGGTTATCAGGTGCGGCTCAGCCAGGTCAGCGAGCGCCGCATCGTCTACCAGAGCGGCGCGCAGGGCATCACTGTGCTGGGCGAGTCGCTGGCGCTGACCCCGTTCACTCAGGCTAGCGAGGTTAAACAATGAAAAAAGCCGTTGCCATTCGGCACGTCAATTTTGAAAACCTGGGCAGCCTCGGCTCTCTGCTGTCGCTGCGCGGCTATCAGATCGACTATTACGATGCCGGCCGCGATGATATTCGTGGTATCAATAATGAAGAAACCGATCTGTTGGTGGTGCTGGGCGGGCCGATCAGCGCCGCCCAGCACTTTTCCGGCGCCCTGCGCTATGACTTTCTCGATCATGAGTTAACGCTGGTCAAACAGCGTCTGGCGCAGCGGCGACCGACCCTCGGAGTGTGTCTCGGCGCACAGGTGATCGCCCAGGCGCTGGGCGCTGAGGTGATCTCGCTCGGCGTGAAAGAGATCGGCTTCGCCCCGCTGACCGCGGCGACGGAGGATTCAGTACTGGCGCCGCTGGCCGATACGCCGGTGCTGCACTGGCACGGCGATATGTTCATGATCCCGGACGGCGCCCGCTGCCTGGCCGGCACGGCGCTTTGCCCGCATCAGGCCTTCGACTATCAGGGCTTCGCGCTCGGTCTGCAGTTTCACCTGGAAGCCGATCATCGCGATCTCGAACGCTGGCTGATTGGCCATGCCTGCGAGCTGGAACTGGCCGGCATCGCGCCCCAGAGCCTGCGTGAACAGGCGGCGCGCCACGGCGCACAGCTGGAACAGCGCGCACGGCAGGTGTTCGCGCGCTGGCTGGATAATAACGAACTCAGGATGTAACCCATGCAACAGATTTCACCCTTGCGGTCACCGTCCATCGACGCGATCAGCATACAATCTCAGGTGGTTTACGGCAGCGTCGGCAACGGTATCGCCTACCGCGCTCTGCTGAAAAAGGGGCTGGAGGCGCTGCAGGTGCCCAGCGTGTTGTTCGGCTGCCCGCCCTATTACGGCAAACCGCACGGCGGCGTCATCTCCGGTGAATGGTTTGGCGGCTTCCTCGACGATCTGATTGTCCGCGGCGTGATGCAGCGCTGCCGGGCGGTGATCGTCGGCTACCTGGGCGACGTCATGCAGTGCCATATTCTGGCCAACTGGCTGCAGCGGGTGCGCGCCCTCAATCCGCAGATAAAAATCTATATCGATCCGGTGATGGGCGACTACGGTGAAGGGATCTACGTGGATGAACGCATCGTCAACAGCTATCGCTCGCCGTTTCTGCGGCTGGCCGACGGCCTGACGCCGAACGGTTTCGAACTGGAGCAACTGTGCGGCCGGCGACTGAACAGCCGGGAGCAGACGCAACACGCCGCGCAGGCATTGTTGAACGACACCACCGAATGGGTGCTGGTCACCAGTGCACCAGGCGTAGCGCAGCACGAAGACGAAGTGGGATTGATGCTGGTCACCCGGAATGAAACGCAGTGCTTTACCCATCCGAAGGTCAAATCGGCGGTCAAAGGGACTGGCGATCTGTTTACCGCGTTGCTGGTCAGCCATCTGCTGCACGGCGCCGAACTCGGCGCGGCAGTGGTCGCCGCCGCCGGCGAAGTGTGCGACGTGCTGGCCGAAGCGGCGCAGTTCGGTTGGGAAGAGATCGGCAGCCTGCGGGTGTTAACCTAGCGCGTGAACAGGGGCAGCCTGCTGCCCCGCCTCTCCCGTCTTGACTTTTCACCATGACGATAATTCCGCTGCGCACTTTATTTATTGCCCGTCAATGATGCGCACAGTAATGATAAATTAGTGCACTATATATAAAAGATTAAACAGCTAATGATTAGAATAATTAAAATCCATAACCACACTCAACGTATTGATTTATTGAAATTAAAAAAAACATAAAATAAAATCGCGAAAAACATTCTGTTTTTTTGATTTTTTAAACTATTTACCCCTTTTTACAACGCCGTGATTTTATTGATTATCTGTCACATAAAAATAAATACTTAATTTATTTTTATGTATGTGTTGATTTTTCAAGCGCCATTGCTATTGTTGAATGTGAGTAAAACGCGGCGACAAAGCGATTCACCATCTCCTTTTTATACCATCCAGCGTATAAGGATCTGACTATGCCTATTAAAAAATACGTCATTCTTGATAGCGCGCCAAAAGCTGTCGGCAATTCCGATTTTATTTTATTAGGCCTAAAGAATGAAGGTTTTGCCAGAGGATGTCCGATGTTATTTGGCGGTACTGCCGATGCTAAAGACGGCCCGGTCGATGGAAAAAACTTTGCGTTAAATGTAATAAAAAGAGAAACCTGGGAAGAAACCAATCAGAATATCGGCGTGGAACAGGTGGTAAGATATCAGGTTTACCCCAATGACATCAGCGTTTATACCAGTAAAGACTTCACCTTCACCGGGAAAGTAGCCATTGGCGGTGAGTTCGCCTGGATTAGGAAAGTCAGCAAAGGTAAAATCAAAGCTTATTTTAAAAACAAACCCACTGCCACCAAAGACATGTTCGCCCAGGAACTTTACGCAATGACGTTGGATGTCGATATTGAACCCACCGATGCGGAATTCGAACAGTATTTATCTTCAGATTGCCTAAGCGCTATTTACGCTTACTGCAAAGAAACCTGCAAATAATCCCTAATGAAAGCGATGCGCACGCCATAAAAGTGGCGTGCCCCCCTGGCAATGCCATTAATTTATTGGTGCCGACATTATGCTCACAAAAGATTATACGTCAGATGAGAAACGCATCGTAAAAAACGTTATCGACCGGTATGAAAACAGCGGCGTATTTCTGATTGAGCCTGGTGATCCGACTCTCGTTCAATTTTATGATATCCAACTCAAGCTGGCCGGCGTTACCCCAGCGGCGGCGCCGCAGTTCACCCGCCTCTGGCAGCAAACAAAAAGCGCCAGGCAGGTGTCCGGCCGGCTGGGCGAGGCCGACAGCAACGGCGTCCAACCGGTCTACAGCATTGTCAGGCTGGACTCCACTGACGGCAGGCATTACCAAACCGACGCCATCGGTTCGCTGCCGGTCAAGGCGACCAATGTCACCCAGACGCTTGGCCTGTTTAACGGCAGCGCCGATAACGTCGGCAATGTGTCCTATAAAAGCGACTATGTTTACACCTCGGACTGCACCATCGGCGCCAGCGGCGATTACCCACAGAGCCAAACCAGCGGCGATTTTCCGGTCACGGTAATCTACACCTTTGCGCAAACGGTCGGTCAGCAAACCGTTTACGGCGCTGAAATCGTCACGACGCAAAGCTATCCCAAAGAAATACGCAATGACTCCCCCAGAAATCTGTATAACCAGCAGATGATAAAGATCTGCCTGACCCGCGACGACGGCGATTGCGATTATCGCACCAGTTACGATCAGGACGGCACGGTTAAAGTGCCCATCAAGGGCAACATCACTTATTTTGGCAAGATAGACCTCAATAACGGCCAGGCGGTCAATGCCACCAACACCATATATCTGATTCGCACCCGCGCCGGCGGCGATCCCATTACCCCACTCGGCGGTTATAATATCTTCAACTCACCGGCGACCAGAATCAATGGCGATAACATCTCCTGGGATCTCAATTGGCTAAAATTCAATCGCGTAGATTTTGAATCCGGCGAACAGGTTTATTATGTTTTTAAAATCACGCTCAATGTGGAAGGCCGCAGCATCGCCGCATTTATTACCAATGCGCCCAAGGATATCGATCCCGATCGCCGCATGCTCAACACGGTGCAAATCAAGCCGATGCAGATTATTTACGGCTGCCTGGCGGCAGACACATTAATTACCCTGCAGGACGGCACAGAAAAAACCATCGATGCCATCGAACCCAACGACTTTGTGCTATGCGGCAACCATCACCCGAGAAGGGTTGAAAATATCACCACCGGGCAAGAGCAGAATTATATCGAGATAACGGCGCAGGGCGACGACGGACAACTATTTGGCATCACGGCCAGTATGGGGCACCCTTTCGTCACGGCAAACGGCATACTGACAGCCCGTGAGTTAACGACGGGCATGCGCCTGAAAACATTACACGGGGAGTGTGAAATCACCGCCGTTTTAAATAAATCCGGTGAACTGCAGGTTTATAACCTGCAATTGAGCGCCGACCTGCCCTTGCAAAAAATACAGTGCAGCGTCAATACCTTTTACGCTAACGGCGTGCTGGTCGGCGACGCACTGGTGCAGCATCTTTATGAGGATGAATATCATCAACGCCCTCAGAATATCCTGCAGGCGCTGCCGGCCGAATGGCATACGGATTTCCACAATATGAACAGCAGAACGGGAAAATAAAATTATGTATGAGGGCCGTCCTGACTTTCAACACATTATGATTTTTGATAATCACCGCTTCGTCGCCGCCTATTTGCAAGACGACGCATATTATTTATACCCGGATGCGCTCAGCATTTTGGCCGCCGATCCCTTGGCCTTTTCGTTGGATATTGTCCGCAGCTACAGCACCGAAAGCCTGTATGGCTGGCTGAATTTCACCACGCAGCTGCAGTTCGCCGGCGAACAGAGCCTGAACGCCTTCAAACAGCAGTACCCGGATTGTGCGGTGAAAGCCCTGCCCGTTTTGCCAGGCAGCCTGGGGTTTGACGTGCCTATCGATTATCACAGCGACCTGTACGGGCAGCATTACGACGCCACCTGGTATACGGCGCAGGATATTCAATTTATCATTTTACTCAATGCGCAGAGCACGCAGCTGATCGAACGTACCCTGCTCGACGACACGCTGGGCTTCAACGCGCGCATGGATGGCTTCGTCGAAGGCGTATCACCGCGCCTGGCCTATATGGCGGAGTGCGATGCGCGCGCCCTTATCCTGGCGCTGGCGGCCGGAGTGGACGGCGCACACCCGACGGATGACGGCGGGATCGCGTTTCCCTACGACGGGTTGACGATTTACCTGAGCCGCAATCTCTCCCGCCTGCCGCTGGAAATCAGTCCGCCGCTGCCGGTGAACGATCCCGCCGGCGATCTGCTGTTCAGCCAGACGTTGCTCGACCGGCTATACAATCTGTACGGTGCGCCTTATGCCGGCCCTGCCGCCAGTAACGTCGCGCAAATCCGTCTGACACCGCCACCGAGCAGCGGGCGGACTCGTGTTGACCTGGCCGCAATCGCGCTGGCCCAGCGGCCGCTTTGTTTTATTTTGGATCCGTTTGCCGCCGCGCAGCAGATTGCCAAAGTGTCACCCGACACCATCATCCACCGTACCACCACTCCGCCGCTGCCGTCGGGAGAGCGAGAGATCAACGTCTTTTACGCTTATCCGCTGGGCTTGCAGGCCGGTGTCTCGATCGATATACAGCTGACCGTGCCGCCCGGCAATCTCTATCCTATCGAACAAACGCAAACCCAGGCGCTGCAGCCCGACCGCTCCTGGCTCACGTTCAAGTTCCGCAACAGCGCGCTGAACGCGCAGCCCTTTTTTTACCAGCTGCGCGTGAACTACCCGCATGACGGCGTCTATCGCACGCTGCCGGGCGAACGTCAGCCAAGCGAAGAAGACCAACTGCTGTTGGACTATACCGCCTTACCCTGCCGATTCCTGACGCTCAATATCGACCCGGGGTTCGCGCAGCAAAGCCGGCTTGGCGGCATTTACCACTCCGCCGACTGGCGTCAGACGCTGGCGTTAACCGCCTCGGCACCCTATTTCAGCGCGCCAGTCCTGGATGAAAATACCTTTGCTGAGGTGACGGCCTATTCGCTGTCAGGCACCGGCGCCGTCTCACTGCCTGCGCCGATCGCGCAAAGCGCCACCATCGGCGCCTACAGCTTCCCGCAGTTTGGCGCGCAGCAGGCGACGATCACCGTTCAGCTACCGCCGCAGTCGCTGAGCGCCACGCTGACCTTCCAGCCGCAAGATAGCGAGCGCACCAGCGAGCGCACTTTCACGCATTCGCAGCCGAGCTTCGTCTACAAATGGAACGTCACCTCCATTTACGCCGCCGGCTTTCGTTATAAACCCCCCGCAGGCTCCTGGTCGCCCTATGTGACCGGCGACCAAACGATCGATATTAAGGGTGATACACCATGACCGATGAATTGGATCCACAACGTACGTTGCAAGACTTCTTTCTCCTCGATCGCGCGCTGGCGTTTCACGATCAAACGCGCCCCAGCGGCTATTACACCTACGGCAGCTATACGCCGCAGGTGGTGCAGGAGACGCCGGCCGGCAAGATCAGCTCGCTGCATCTGCTGACCAGCCCCGGCGGTGGTCTGGCGACCTTCATTGCGCCGAATCTGCCGGTCGACAGGGCGGCGATCGAGGACTATATCCGCCGCCATTTCGTCCCAGTGCCGCAAACCATCACCCTGGAGCAGGAAGAGATTCAGCAATCGCTGTGGCTGCACTTCGCACAGCGGCCTGCCGCCGCCGCTTACAGCGTCGAATTCGAGCAGTCCAAAATGGCGCTGACCCATGAAGAGGCAGCCCGGTTGGCCAGCGCCATCCAGGGCACCCAAGATCAGGTCTATTTTCTCACCCGCAGCCGCTTCAGCGTCGGCAGCCGCGTCAGCGCCAGTTTGCAGGCCGATTGGGTGGCGTTTGTCACTCTGGCCTTCAACGAGCAGGCGCGCCAACCTGAAGCGATCGCCAAACTGCTGAACCAGCAGATCGACGCCGGCGTCGTCATTCTGCAAGCGGAGTACGACAACGCCCCTTCGCTGCAGACGCAAGAACGCGTTCGCCAGGCGCTGGTGAATACCGCCTCGCTGCTGATCGCCAACACGCTGCGCAATATCTCCTCGCCGGAGCAGATCCCCAACAAACTGAATTACCAAATCGAATACGACGACACCGTGCCACAGCGCTACCTGTTGGAACAGCAACGAGACATCGCCGGGCTGCTGAGCCAACTGCCGGTCGACGGCATCATCTCCTTTACCGCCACGCCCCTGCCGGAGCCCAGCAGACCGGACAAGCCCATCGAGCCTCAACGCTGCACCGTCAGCCTGGGGTTTGAGCCGAAAGGCTTCAATATCATGGCGATCGAGCTGCGCTGGGCGGATCAGCTGACCCCGATGGCGTGGCCCAATTTTCCGCCGGTGACGCTGGAAACCACAACGGCGGCGAGCGACATCGCGCTCAAGGTGACATTCGCCGATTACACCAGTTTCGAGAGCCGGCTGGCGTGGCAGGACGCCATCGCGCTGACGCCGCAAGATTTGGGTTTCTACAGCCTGCTGTTCGACGCCGAGCATCTCAGAACCGAATTCAAGACGATCTCCGGCAGCGCCAGCTATATCCCGGCGGGCCAGGGCAAAAAACAGAATTTCACCTTCGCCTTTCCCGCCGCGCAATGGCAAGCCAACTGGTGGATCAACGCCCACGCCGCCGGCCTCAACGGCCGGGTGGACTATCGCTGGCAAGGGAAAACGGCGGCGCTATTCCCCAAAAACTACGACTCCGGCCCGCTACAGGCCACCACCGGCCCGATCAAACTGCAATACACCAAGTGATACCAACAAGAGGACCGCCCTATGTTAACCACCGCTTTGCAGCAATCGATAAAGATCGACGTCACCGAATATTTGGGCATCAAGGAATACGCATACACCTGCTACGGCGACAGCGAGAGCAAGGATATCTTCTACGTGGTGCCGGAAATCCCGGTGTTTGCCAAACGGGACGCCGACACCCCCAGCTTCATGTTCTACAAATACCGCAGTGAAGATACGCAAGGCGGTTACGCGCAATTCACCGTGCAGCTGCCGCAGCCGAATGCGGAAATGAAAGACCGCATCCGCCTGCAGCTGTATGACGGCCTCGGCAAGCAAAACGGGCCATTGGATAAAAAATCCCAGCTGATTGTCGCCTACATCAAGGCGAAACAGGCCTATGAAGCCGACCCGGAAAACAACGCCAAGAAGACCGCGATGGACCAGGCGCAGAAGAATACCGGGTTGAGCGACGAACAGCTCAACCGGTTTGTCGCGCTCTACGACAGCAGCAAAGGCGACGATCAGTTCCTCAGAGAGCTGATGCCGGCGGACGCCGCGAAAATCGAACTGATGCAACCGCGCTACACCTCGGCGCAGGCCATGCTGATCCTCGACGGCAACGATAAATTCTATCGCCAGATCCCAACGCCGCTGTCCCCCTCCGGCCTCGGCGACAACAATACCGTGTTCAGCCTGTCGCTGACCGGGGAAGGCGCCACGCTGTTTGAGCAGGTGCTGAAAGGCACCGATAAAAACTCCAGCGTCGGCGTGCGCTTCGACCTCTCACTGGATGCCTCCATGTCGGCAGCCAAGGTGATCGTCACCTACAACAGCGAGCAGGCCAAGTCCGTAGCGCAAACCATCAACCGTCACACCTGGTCAGCCGACGAGAAAAAAATCGAGCAGGAGTTTTACTCCAAAGAGGCGATCAAGGTAGATGTGCAGATCGGGCTGACGGCGGCGGAGATGGGCATGGAACCCGCCGCCTATGATAAATGGAAGGAGAGTCTGCGGAACTGGGGGCAACAGCAGGTCGAACAGATCCTGAGCAGCCAAACCGGCATCGACATGAGTCTCAATTTGCTGAACGACGCCGACGGTTTCGACAAATTCGAGTCCAAAATCTCGCAAACGCAGAGCTTCACCCGCGAGTATGAAGAGAACGCCGTGGTGTCCTCCACCATTTACCCGCAAACGCAGCTGCCGTCGATACGCTCAATCGTCGGCGAAGCCGATTTGGATCAGTACTTCAAAGAGTACGACCTCCACGACCCGTTCTATCAGTACATTCAACCGGAATTCTTCGTCACCGAAGACCTGGCGAAGTATGACATCGCCAATATCGTGGTCACCGCGATATACGATAACGATCTCAAGAGCACGCTGACCTTTACCCCGACAGATTCGGGGCCGAAAAAAACCGACAAGTGGTTTATCAAACCCGAGCTCGGCCGCGCCTACCATTACCATTACACCGTCAACTTCACCGGCATGCAGGCCAGGCCTTACCAGTCTGGCGAGATCCAGGTCAAAGACGACCTGGTGGTCACCATCAACGCGGCGCAAAGCGGCATCGTTTATGCCGATATCTCCACCCTGCTCGATCCGCTGGGCTGGGCGGTCTTCAGCCAGGTGGTCATCAAAACCCAATATGAAGACAAAGAGCACAGTGTGCCGCTCAAGCAATACACCCAGGTGGTCAGCGACAAAAACCCACCGGTGCCGTTTATTTATCCGATCGGCACCAACGTGGACAAGCCGCTCTATTACTCAGCCGACTACTATGCGCTGGACGGCGACAGCCTGACCTATCTGCCGCCGGGGGTGGAAACCAACCCGCAGCTGCCCGGCTATGGCGAAACGCGCGCCAATCAGATCCTGATCGCCAACGCCCTGCCGAAACAGCAGAAATACACCATCATCTTCAAACCGTCGCAAAAAGACGTCTCGCTGATCACCTTCGAGATGACGGTGAACTACCCGAAATGGGACTTCTCGCAAACGCTGCCTATTGCGTTAACCGAGTTCGATACCAAGTCGCTCACCCAATACCTGACATTCAACATGATGCAGCAAGGCAACGAGGTGGAGATCAGCTACACCGCCACGGTCTATTACGGTGATAACCAGGAGAAAACCGTCGGCAAACCGGTCACCGGTGCCAGCACCATCGTGGTCGTGACCTTCTGACGGCCGATTCCGCCGGGGCAAGCCCGCCTTGCTCCGGCCCCCTCTCCGATGACGTGGGATTGCCGCCATGAACGATCAGGTAATCATGCAGGACATCTGTTTTATTCGGGCGGATCCGGATAGACCCGTCTATTACTACTGTGCCGCCGCGCCGAGCGTGCAGGTCGCCGAGGGCGATCGGCCCGACGTTCAACTGCAAATTTTCAGAAACCTCAACCAACCGGACGATCTCTACTACGCCACGTTGTCGCTGCAGACTCAGCTGGCCAGTACGCCCGCGGCGGCGCAGCGCGCCGCCAACGCCAGCCCGGACATCCCGCGCGATGCGATCTTATTGCCGCTGCAGGCGATCGCCTGCAGCGCGACGCTGAATATTCCCGGTCTGATCCCCGGGCAGACCAACAAAACCTCGCTGAGCGACCAGCAATACTGTTATCTGTCCGCCAAATTGAACGACGACGATGACATCCTGCTGCTGGCAAGCCTGATGCGCACGCCGGCCTCGACGCCGATCGCCGTCAGTTACAAAATCGACTATCTGCAGCAGCTGCCGCCGGCCACCTTCGAACTGGAAGCCAACTGGGACCAGGTGTATCGATATCTGCAGCGCGCTATCGGCTTTAACCTGCTGATTTTTTCCGTCGGCATCGAGCAGACCTCGGCCCAGTTGATCAGCGAAAAAATCGTCACCGTCAAGGTCAAGGATACCGATCCCGACGGCCATCTGGCGCAGGCCGCCGCCGAGCTGACGCAGATCCTCACCAGCCAGTTCTTCACGCCGGTTATCGCCAACGAACCGCAGCAGACCAGCCCCAAAGCCGGTTTCTATCTGCAACAAGTCTCGATTGAGAACATCGACCAGCGCCGCCTCAGCGGCAAGATCAGCGAAACCACCGTCGTGCAGCGCTCGCTCTATCCGCAGGCCCTGTTCGCCCAGCTGGTCGCTGGCACGGACTATCAGGCCGACAGCGCGATCGTCAAACGCGACCTGCAGGATGACTTTTTCGCCTACCGCGAGGTACAAGTCAGCCTGCTGTCGGAGACGCTGGATGCCAATATCCTGCTGGTGACGGCACGGTTGCGCTATGGCTTAAACAGCCGCCAGCTGAAATTTACCCGCGACGATCTCGGCCCCAAACGCTTTAAGGAGCCCAGCCTGATCGACCCGAAAACGGGAAAAATGCTGTGGCCGGTCGAGTATGACTTCACCGTGTATTTCAACCAGTCGATAGGCGGCGTGACTTCGGTCAGCTCCGGCAGCCTGCAGACGGAGATGAGCGAGGTCTTTCTCGACATCGAGTCGCTCTATGGCCGTTATGATTTCGCGATCGAAGCGGCGCAGCAGTTCGACTGGCAGCGCTATCAATCCGTGCTGGTCACGCTGCGCTACCGCCACCGCCAACAGCCGAACAGCAGCGTGTCACGCAGCTTCCAGCTTGACCCTGCCACCCCGCGGGCCCACTGCCCGGTCATGCTGCCGGAGCCCGGCGAGTATCAGTTCGAGGTGAACAAAGCTTACAGCGCCGCCGTCAACTCGCCACATCTCTCCGCCGATCTGCAAGAGCCGACCGGCCAGGACGTGTACCTGTTCTCCACCCTCTATCACCAGCGCGAGCTGACGCTGTCGGCCGACATGGACTGGCGCCAGGTGGAAATGGTCATCGTGTCCGCCAGCTACGCCTGCACGCCGACGGAGACCTTACAGCAGGTGTTTCAATTTACCGAATCCGACGCCGCCCCCCAACGTTTCAGCGCCGATCAGCTCGATCCGGCGCAGCTGACCGTCGATCTGGATATCTGGTTTACCTATCAGCCGGGCGCGGGCGGCGATCGGCCCGAAAACGTGCAGTGTTCGACCGACACCAACGCGATTGACCTCGCCAACCTCAGTTAATAAGGAAACGTCATGTTATTACTCAGAGCCAAAACCGCCACCATCAACAACATCACCTTCTTCGCCGACGATTCAGACGAAAACCAGTTCTGGTATCTGCCCGGGGACATTCATATCGCGCAGAAGTCGGGCGAACCGGTATTCTCGCTGATCAAATACACCGGCGACGCCAGCGACCCGCAAGGGGGTTACATCAACTTCGAGGTCAATACGGCGATCGACGAAGCGGTGCTCAACAGCGCCTTCAACGACTACCTGCGTAAACTGAAAGTTGATCCCAAAAACGCCCGCAAGGCCCAGGTGCCGTACGATAAAGGCACGGTGAACTTCTTCGTGCTCGACGCGGGCGCCACCAACGGCGAGCTGATCAGCGCCCCTTGCCCAAGCCTGTTCGGTAACAACAGCGCCATCTTCAGCGCCAAACTGACGCCGTCTCAGGCGGTGATCCTCGAGGCCGCATTCACTCAGGCCAAGGCGCCGGCCGCCGTCGCCTATAACCTCAGTTTCACCGGCATCACGCCGGCGCTGAAGGTCGAGGTCACCGCACAGTTCGAAAGCATCTACAAAGAGTTCGATCTGAAATTCGGCGCCAACATCCCCATCCCGGTGGAGACGCCCGCCAGTTTCTGGCTGGGCTTCGACAGCGTCATTAAAAAACTGCAGCAGGATCAGAAACTGGTGATCAAGGTCACCGAAAGCATGCCGGGCGACGAAGAGGCCAAAGAAAAAGAGTGGGCGCTGCAGTTCGTCAAGGAGGAGATCCTGAAAAGCTTCTTCAGCGCCACGCTCAAACCGAACGATGACAGCAACCCGCAGGCGAAATCCGCCAGTGACGCCATCCTGGACTCGCTGATCGCCAGCGACAAGAAAGAAGGCGAAGAAGCCGGCAAAGGCGGCCTGTTCCCCAGCGCTTCGCTGGAGATCAAGCTGGTGCGCATCGAAGAAACCAAGAGCCTGAACTTCAACTACACCTCGTCGAAAGCGCTTAGCCAGTCTGCGGTGCCGCAAAACTTTATCGGCAGCGATATCCTGCATGCCCAGAAGACCGCGCCTTACTTCATTCAGGTCAATGTCAACGATCCGTTCTTCCAACAGCTCGACCTGAGCGTATTGGGGCCGGACAGCTTCGAAGAGTACGGCATCAAGGCGGCCACGTTCAGCATCCGTTACAACGGCCAGGTTTACACCGGCGCGCCGTTCACCAACGATGACGGCACCTGGACCAAGCGCATCGCCCGCAGCAGCGACAAGAACGAGCTGTTCCAAATCACCAGCGAATTCGCCTTCAAGTCCGCCGCCGCCTCCGGCTGGGAAGGCAGCAGCAGCTACCAGCCGCAATCCAGATCGGCCTCGACCCTGCTGAATATGGATCCCGGCTCTGTACTGACGTTCAACGAAATCAGCATTTTCCTCGATCGCACGTTCTCGTGGGACAACTGTAATCAGGTGCTGGTAGAGCTGAGTTATCAGGATGACAAAGGCAGCCGCAAGAGCAAGAAATACCCCTTCACCTACGATAAGCACGATAGCCAAACCTTCAAGTACCGTTGCCTGACGGAGAAACCTTGGACGATCGCTTACAAGCTCATTTACTTCCTGGTCGGGGGCGAAACCGTCGAACGCGAAGGCAGCGAGAACCCGCCGGCCATCGTCATCTCCAATCTGGTTTAGGTGAACGCCATGGCCGAACGCAACGCCGTGTTACCTGCGACATGGAACGCCCTGGTCAGCGCTTTGTGCAAGGAAGCCCCTTACCTTGAAACCACGCTGGCCCCTGACATCGCACGCTTCGGCCAGGCGAAGATGGCGTCCGGTTTTTTATCCGCCGCGTTTACCTCCAGCCTGCTCGGTTATAACGGCAGCCCGCTGGAGTTCACCATCTCGTCAGCCAGGCCGCGGGCGATTTCCTGCACGTTGGATCCTTTTTTGCCGCGTTATGCGGAACAGCGCGGCACCGAGGCATTTGCGCAACGCTGTCAGGAGATCATCGCCGCGCCGCTCGCCGATCCCGCTCGGCGGCTGGCCGCCGTACAGCGCGACGGCCAGCCGCTGCGTTTCGGCTCCTGGCTGGGGCGCAAATACACGCCGGATGGGGTTAAGACCAAGGTGTACTCCGAAATCCCTGCCGGCGCAGCCGATCTGCCCGGCGATTTGCAAGGGCCGCTAACCGCCGAGGCCTGTCGCGCGGCGGGGCTGACGTTACTGATGGTCGGTTATTACCCGGAGCAAGCCGACTCGCCGCAGGAATACTATTACCAGTGGCACAGCGCGCGGATAACGCATGACGATATCCGCACCGTCATGCGCCTTTTCTCCAGCGAAAACGAATTCTGCGCGCTGCTTCCGCTGTTGGATCGCGCGCTGGGACAAACCTCTGCCCAGCGGGGCTTTCCCGCGACCACCTACGGATTCAGCCTGGCGTATGCGCCGAACGGCCGCCTGGAAAACGTCACGCTGTTCACCATGGCGGCCAGCTTCTTTGGCGATAACCGCCGCGTCTACGACGGTGTCAGCGCCTTGTTGGCCTCTGGCGACCAAACGCTGCCGTTGCTGCACCGGGCGGTGGCCGAACGGATCCCGCTGCAGTATAACGTCGTCGGTTTCTCCAGCGACCGGCTCGGCAACGAAAGCATCAGCTGCACTTTCAGCCCGCAAAACACCCATTTCGAGACCGTGCCCACTACCTTGCCCCCGCCTGCGGGCGTCACGCCGTGGCGATTGGCGGATCTGCTCGCGCAGCAATCCGCCAGCGGCGCTTTTCCGGCGCAGGTCAGAACGCCGGACGGCCGTTGGCACCGGGATGAAAACGCGTTTGTCACCGCTCAGGTATTACGCACGCTGGACTACACCGCCCAGACTGCGCCGCATATCGAGAAGGCGCTCGATTTTCTGCTTGAGTGCGAAACGCGGCCCCATCATTTCAGCTTTTGGCCTGCTGCGGCGCACCCCGGCTGGATGGCGGGCCAGCGGATCGATGCTGACATCGACGACACCGCCATCATCACCGAATTGCTGTACCGATTTGGACGCCGCTCATTAGCGCACGCGCGACAAACGCTGGCGCACATGCAGGCCTACCAGGTACAGCGCGTCGAACGGCGGTTAACGACGACGCAGCACCAATGGGCGGAATGTTATGCCTTTCACAGCTGGATGAAAGACGATGGCGATATCACCCAGCTGGACTGCTGCGTCAATACCAACGCGCTGATTTTGATCCATATGCTCAACGCCAGGCACGGCGGCCTTCCGCCGGCCTACCCGCGCATTATTCGCATGCTCAATCAGGCGATGCGCTGGAGCGGCGGCGATTACGATCGGCTCAATGCGTTAACGCCCTACTATGCCCATCCGCATGAGTGGCTCACCGCCCTGGAGTACGCCCAGCGGCAAGGGGTGCCGCAGCTGTCGCCGGCGATCGAGGCGTTGGCGGTTTGGCGGATGCCGCCGGCCAACGCGGAAACCCCGCTCTATCGCCGCCACGACGGTCATTTTCTTTGGACTTCCGCCTGCCTGAACCAGTTCAGACATCTGGCACGCCTTTCTTACCAAGAGGAACGCTATGAATATCTTTCTCAATGACCTGGTGACGCTGAACAAAGTCATTTTGGACAACGCGCGCGAACAGTTTCCCGACGCCGAATCTCCCCGCCTGCGTTACCGCGCAGCGCCCGCGCCACTGGCCAACGAATTGCAGGCCGATGTCTGCACCGAAATCGTCTCGGGAGAGACGCGCTATCGCATCGCCACCAGCAGCGACGGCAGCCATTGGCACATGATGGTAGATTTCGCGCTCAATCGCCCGGTCGCACAGGTGCCTTACGTGGTTCTGACCTTCAGCACGTTCGGCAAGGTCGAAGAAATGATTTTCGAACAGGTGTTGCTGGACGCGCCGCCAACCCGCTACCGCGCGCAACTCGATCTGGATCGTCTGGAACAGCGTGACGCGCTGCTGCGCGCGCTGTCGGATTATGACTCGCAAACCACGCTGGTGGTCGCCATCGTCACCGATAACGGGCTGCTCAACACCATCACTTCGCCGAAAGTCTTCTACTTCGCCGAGAACTACTACCCCTATATCTATCAGGGCATCCTGCCGCCGCCGCCGAGTCTGCAACTGATCCTGACTCCGCTGGCCTTCGGGCAAGTGTGGTACAACTATTACCAGGACTATGTGCGAAAAAACTATCTTTACTACCTGCCGGATAGCTTCCTGTTGGCAACCAACGCCGCCGAGGACGACAAACCGATGCTGTCGATCTCGTTTACGGCGGCGCCGAACGCGACCTCACTTAACGATGTAGAGGTGACCTTCGACTATTTCCTGTCACCAAAAGTCAATCAAGCGCGCATCAGCGACGCCACCGCCCAGTTCACGCAAATGGAGCCGGGCGGCAAACTGGCGCCGTTCGCCAACGCCGATACTCTGACGCTGCTATTGAGCCTGCCGGACGGCAAGACGGAGGAGAAAAACGCGCTGATCAACCTGCAAAGCGGCATCGTGGATTCATTTACGCTGCCCGCCAGCCAGTTCGGCCTGATCTGGGATGCTCTGTTTGATCGGTCACCGCAAAATCCGCTGCTCAAAGGCTACCTGTCCGTGCAGTTCACCGGCTTTAATCCGGACAATCTGCTGGTGATGCTGGCGCTGGACGCCAAATACCAGAACAGGTTGCCGGATTTCATCAAGCAATCCGCCCCGGCCGACATCAATAAAACCGTTGAGTTTCGCAGCGACAGCGGCGCCTACGATCCCACCGGGCCGCGGCCGATCAAACGCATGCTGGTCAGCATCGACAACCAGACCATTGAGCTGGATAAAGAACACCCTTCGCAATCGGTCAACGTAAAGATTTCCGTATTGGAACTGATCCTTCATCCGGACAAAAAGCTGGTCTACCGCTACGATTTGCAGGTTATTTATGTCGACGGCGGCAAAAAATTCTACAGCGATCTGACATCAAGCTTCGAGATCATTTACGTTCCCTGAAGGGAAAGAGAGTGGCGGCGCGCCAGGCGGGCTGGATACCGCCCGGCGCGCCGAAAGAGAGGGTCAGCGCTTTTTCTTCTTGTTGAAATCCAGCTCGAAAGCGAATACCGCGCTCTGGATTTTGCGCTCCATCGCCAGCCCCAGCTTGAGGAAGCGGCATGACAGGCGCGAGAAGCGTACCACCTGGTCGTTGTCGTCAGTTTCCTGATCGTCGTTGACCACCACCAGCTCCATGTTGACCTTGAAGCTGCCGTAGCTACCCAGATCCAGCTCCGCTTTTTTGAGCTGCAGGCCAGGCTGGAAGAAATCCGGCAGCGGGCCGTCGAAACGCAAACCGACGCCGCCGGCGGAGAGATCGTGGATCCGCAGCTCATAAGGCGTGCCGTCTGGGTACTCGCCGGTGCAGAAGAATTGGCGCCAGTGCGGCGTAGTGATGCGGAATTGGCGGCGGCGCTGGATATAGACCAGCTCCTGCGGCAGCCGGGTCGAACAGGCCTGTACGCCCTGATGTTCGGTCAGCTCCGCCTGGCCGACGGAAAACTCGATCTTGGCGTCGTTGCTTTCAATCACGATGGTGCAGGCGCCGTCGATGGCGCTTTCCGCTTCCTCACCGCTAAACACGATATTGTCCGGCCCGACGCTCAATAACAGACTTTGAAACCGGTGCTGCTGATTTTCTACGCGCAGCGGCGTGCGTTGTTTGCAAATTTCACGCAGAATCGCCAGAACTTCAAAACGCTCCCGTTTGATAAACAGTCCGTTATCGCTGTGCTCCACACGTCTCTCCTGACTTTTTTTCTAATGACGTCTTACGTATTCCTTACGGTTATCATCTCTGGGAATATTCCTAAAGTCAAATTTGCCAGCGTTGCCAGGCCTGCGGCAACAGGCGCGCGAAACGTTTCGCCCATGCCTGTTGCCCCTGTTCATCGGCGATCAGATCCTGACGAATTTCGATGCCGACATAAGGCAAGCCGCGGCGCTCCGCATGCACCGGCAAGGTGTAATCGGTGGCGTCCGTCATCGCATAGGGTTGGTTTATGCCCACCTGCAGATCCCCTTCTTCGCGCAGCAGTTCGGCCAGCAGATGCGCGAATTCCGGGTAGCGGTTAAACAGCAGCCCTACATGCCAGGGGCGCGACTCGCCCTTGAACACCGGCGTGAAGCTGTGCATGGCGATGACCGCCGTCGGCAGTTCGCGCAGCCGACGCTGCCCCAGATGATCGTCGATGGCGCGGTGATACGGCAGAAACACCTCGCGCTCACGCGCCAGCGCGTGCTCGGCGTCGATGCCGATGTTGCCGGGGATCGGCGTCAGTTCAGACAAATGCGGGATCGAGCTGGCGATGCCGGGCGCCCGGTTGCAGTCGATCACCAAACGTGAGTAACGCTGATGAATCAGCGTAGCGTCCAGTTGGCGGCTCAGGTGGCGCGACACGCTCAGCGCGCCGATATCCCAGCCGATATGGCGCTCGATCTCCCCCGGCGGCAAACCGAGATCGCCGAGAGATTGCGGTATCGCCTTGCCGGCGTGATCGCACAGCAGTAAAAAAGGCGCGCCGCCGCGCGGGGTTTCAATGGCGACGGCGGGCGGTTCATCGGCGGACAATAGCGACGGGATAAACGAGTGAGGCATGCAAGGCTCCGGCGGTGGAAAGCAAAACGTTTATCGTAGCGCTATCCCGTCGCCGGCCCCAAGGTCGTGCTTAGATCAAAAAGGCATGAGTCAGACGCCGATCATGCCGTCTCGGCTTCCTGCGGCTGATGCACCGCAATGTAACGTTGATAACGCGACGGCTTGAGCCGCGAGGTATCCACCAGCACCAGCCCGTCGATGCAGTTGTTGAAGGCCGGATCGGTGCCAAAGTCGATAAACTGCACCCCGCCAGGCTCGCACAGTTCGGTGTACTGTTTGTACAGCGTCGGGATCGAACAGCCGATGTTGCTGAGCAGGCTCTTCAGCCGCACCAGATCTTCCTGGTAGTTATCCCCGGCAAACTGCGCCAGCACCTGCGGCAGCGAGGCCGGATAAGGGCGACGCGACTGGGCGAAGGCGTGATCCGGCGAGAAATAGAGCCGATAAAAGGCGATCAGCAGATCGCGCGCCGCCAGCGGCATGCCGCCGGAGATAGACACCGGCCCGAACAGATAGCGGTACTGCGGGTATTTCGACAGATAGGCGCCGATGCCCAGCCACAAATAGTCCAGCCCGCGCTTGCCCCAATAGGCCGGCTGGATGAAGCTGCGCCCCAGTTCAATGCCCTGCGCCAGGATCGGTTCCATATCTCGGTCGTAATGGAACAGGCTGTTGCTGTAGATGCTTTCCAGTCCCTTGCGCGCGATTTGTTCGGCGGTGGGGATAAAGCGATAGGCGCCGACGATCTCCAGCTCTTCCTCATCCCACAGCACCAGGTGGTAGTAATCGTCATCGTAGCTGTCCAGATCGCGACGGCGGCCGGAACCTTCCCCCACCGCGCGAAAAGCGATCTCACGCAGACGCCCCAGCTCCCGCAGAATCGGCGTGCGCGCTTCATCATGGCGGCGATAGAGGTAGATGGTTTTACCGTCTGGCGTCACCCCCAGCCGTTCGCAGTTCGCCAGCGCCTTTTTCAGCTCCAGACGATCTTCCGGCAGCGCAATCGGCGATTCGCTGGCGAACAACCCCGGCTTGCCCTGGCCCAATCGGTACACATGGCGGCGAAAGCGCTCCGCCAGATCCTTGGCGCTGGTGTGGCCGTCGTGCCAGTTGGCGAACGGCACGCGGCCGCCGATGCGGATCCGGATGCGCCCGCCGCGCTGCTGGAACATTTCGCGCACCAGCAGCAGCGTCGACAGCGGCCGGTAGACCAGCGAAGTAAAGTAGAACAGGTTGCTGTTGCGCGCACTGATATGAATCGGCACGATCGGCGCGCGCGCCTTGGCGGCCAGACGCAGAAAACCGGTATGCCAGTGGCCGTCGCGGATGCCTTTCGGGCTCATGCGCGACACTTCGCCGGCCGGGAACAGGATCAGCGCGCCCTGATTGTCCAACTGCTGCTGCATGCCTTCAATCTGTTTGCGGCTGGTTTTATAGGCGACGTTATCCACCGGCACGAACAGGTTGCGCAGCGGTTCGATATAGGTCAGCAGCTGGCTGGCCACCACCTTCACATCCGGGCGCACCGCCGCAACGGCGCGCAGCAGCACCAGGCCGTCGAGCGAGCCGATCGGATGGTTGGCCACGAGCACCACCGGCCCCTGGCTCGGGATGTTTTCCAGATCGCCGTCCACCAGCTCGCAGCTGAGGTTGAAGTAGTCCACCACCTGCTCGATCAGATCCAATCCTTTCAGGTGGGGATAGTCGGCGGCGAACTGTTTGAATTCTTTTTCGAAGAGTAAGGTTCTTAGCAGGCTGCGCTGCCAGGCAGGGGTATTGCGGTGTGGAAATGCATCTTGCAACAAAGAATCCAGGCTGAACATCGCGTTATCTCCTGACGTAGTCGCTGCAAACTTAAGCCAGAGCCGTGACCCTGACATGTCAGTTACATGACAATAAAATGAATCCATCGACTATCAGGTATAGCAAAGTAATGGCGATTTGGGAGCGAAAGACGCATTTTCGCCCCCGTTTGCCTTCACATTGGCGCCAGCAGCGCTTCGATGCGGCGGTTCACCGCTTCGCGCAGGCGCAGCAGCGGCCCCGCCTGATGCGGATAACGCTTGAAGGTGATGCGCATGCCCAGCTCGCGTTCGATCAGCGCCTCCACCGCCGCCCGATCGCTCAAACTCTCCAACAGCTGCAGCGCGCGCATGTCCTGCAGCCCCTGATGCAGCACCCGCAGGCGCAGCGACTCCACCGGCTGCAGATCGTCGCCCGGATACACCACGAACGGGTCGCCGGAAGGAAATGCGTGGCCGCTGTCGGTCACCGCGTACGGATTGATGCGCTCGCGCGAATGGGCGCTGTTATAGAAGTTGAATCCCCAGTGCAGGAAGCCGGCGATGCGGTACAGATACAGCTGCACGCCCAATATGCGGTTGCGCGCCGAAGGCTGAGCGAAGAAGCGATTGGCGACCTCGGTCTTCTGCACGCAGCAATAATAGGCCCACAGCCCGGGCACCCGGTGTTCGATAAAGGGTTCGATATGGTCGGTCGCCGCCACTGGGGTCTCCACCAGGCCTTGCTGATAGAACGCGAAATCCGACAGCGCGTCGAAGGTGCGAAAACCGCCCAGCAACGGCCGCAGCGCGGTGCTGGCACGCTGGTAGGCCGTCAGGTTGTCCAGCGTCGGTTCATCGGAAATGTGGAACCACACCTGCCGTTCCAGCCCCCGTTCGCGAAACCAGGCGGTCAACGCCGGCAGCAGCGCGTGCAGGAAACGCTGATACGCTTCGCCCTGCGCATCGGTGTGCCAGCCGAACAGCGGCAGCGTCTCGCCCTGATCTTCTACCACTATCTTCGGCGCATGCGCCGCGCCCCACTGGGTAAACAGCGGCGCGATCTCGAAATGCTCGATGCCCTCTTCCTGTGCCAGCGCCACCCATTGCGCCAGACGGCTGAAATCGAAGCCGTACCCCTGCACCGAACGCGTCACTTTCACCAGCTGCACCGTGGTGCGTTCACCGCCGACGGCGGTATCCAGCGGCGGCGTAAACAGCGGCGTCAGCAGCATATTGACGCCGGCCTGCACCGCACAGCGCACAAAGTTGCGCACCGCGCGCCAGTACGCCGGGCTGAACACCGCCAGACGGTAGTAATCCGCCAGACAGTCGGTGTGCAACCACTCGGTATGCAACAGGGTTTGCGGCGGCAACGCCGCCGGCACCAAGTGCAGCGTCAGTGCGGCTTCGGCCAGTGTCTCGCCGCTTTGCGCATCCAGCAGGCGCAGGGTCAACGGGACATCGCCGGCCAGTGTCATGGCGGCCGGCGGCGTCAGGGTGAGCCATAAGCTGCCGTAATAACCGCAGGCGGCGAAAAAACGCCGTTGCGGCAGCGGCATCAGCGGATCGGGAAATAATCCCGGTTCGGTGGTCAGGTAATTTTCATCGCTCTCGCGATAACAGGGAAATCCGCTCGGCACCGATCGCACCTGACGCACGCTGATATAATCCGCCAGCGGCCCGTCAAGTTGATAACACAGCTCATGGCGGGTCTCGTTACCGGGCGTTTGCAAACAGTATACCGCCTGCCAGGAAAGCACCTCGTTATTCAGCCCGCTCAGCCGATTTTCTACGGAAATGGATGGCATGCTGCGGCGATGAAATACTTTTTCCAGACTATGGGTAAATACCAGAGACAGGCGCATAATAATCAGCCCTCTTTATCTCTCATGAATAATCGGTGTAAAAATCAGGCTAGCGCCTTTTATCGCCACAAACAATAGCCAGTAATAAAAAACGTTCCAGCCCTCTCTTCTGACGGCGGCGGGAAGATTTTTTTGTTTATTTGCATCACAAAAATGAAAGAAGCTGGAGCTTGCACAATAAAAATGTTTTTAATCCCCATTGTGGTGCAAGGGTTATCAGTTATTCCTATGCCTGCGAAGACCGCTAAATGCCGCACTACCGGGGAAAAAACCCGCCATAAGGTTAATGAAATGTGAACAGATCGACCTTTCACTTAGGCGTAAAAGCCTTTCGATTTTAACAACAATGAAACATACATGCCCCATTTTTGGGCGTTCGGGGGTGTATTGACACATTGAAAGTTAAGGGATAGAAAGAATTTACGTTGCGAAAAACGTTATTCGTCGCTCACCGAGGGGAAAGCAATGTCACCGATAAAAAATACCGGCCGCCTGCTGGCGCACTCCATTCTTGCCAGCGCATTATTATTACCCACCCTGCTCCATGCAGCAGATAAAATAACATTACGCTATGCCGTTTGGGACAGGAATCAATTACCCGCCGAACAGGAGATCGCCAAGCGATTTGAACAGGCCAACCCGGATATAAAAATAGAAATAGAATTAACCCCTTCGGCGCAATATTTCGTTAAATTAGATTCCGCTGCCGCCGGCGGCGTAGCGCCGGATATATTCTGGATTAATATGCCTTATTTTGTGCAGTACGCCAAAAACGGCATTATGGAGCCGCTGGCGCCTTATATTAAGGAGAGCGGCCTTAAGCTGGACGACGTGGTCGCCAGCTCGGTGAAAGCCTACCAGTACGACGGTCAACAGATGGCCATCCCGCGCGACGTCGATTCCATCGCCGTGTGGTACAACAAAAAACTGTTCGATCAGGCCGGCGTCAGCTACCCCACCAGCGACTGGAGCTGGGACGATCTGAAGAGCAAGGCCACCGCCCTGAAAAACGGGTTGAAAGGCGCCGCCTTCCCGCTGGTGATGGACCTCAGCATCGACGGCCAGGACAGCTACATGAACCTGCTGTTCCAAAACGGCAATCACATCGTGCCCAAGGACGGCCAGCCTACCGACATCGCCAACGACAAGTCCATCTGGGTCTATCAGCAGCTGCAGGGCATGATGAAAGACGGCCTGATGCCGAGCGCCCAGCAGATGAGCGAAGTCAAAACCGAGAACATCTTCCAGTCCAACCGCGCCGCGATGGTCTATGCCGGCTCCTGGCTGGCGGCGCCGTTCGCCAATAACCCGCTGATCAACGATCACATCGGCGTGGTAATGATGCCGAAAATTGAACGTCAGTCCGGCGTGGCACACAGCCTGGCCTTCGCCATGTCGGCCAAAAGCGCCCACAAACAGGCCGCCTGGAAATATATCGCCTTCATGAGCAGCGAAGCCTCGCAGGCGGAGCTGGCCAAGGTGGTGATCCCGGCCAACAAGACGGCGGCCAAAGTTTGGGCGCAGCAGATCCAAAAGGTCGACGTCACGCCTTACATCCAGACCCTGGAAGTGACCCAGGCTTATCCCACCGCCGGCACCAATACGCCGAAATGGCAGAACATGTGGATCGCCAGCCTGAAGAAGATCTTTATGGGCGCGGACGCCAAACAGGAAATGGACAAATCGGTCAAGAAGATCGCGCGCGTCATGGAGCAGTAATCGCCCCGCCGCGGCGCGCTGCCCCGAGCGCGCGCTGCGGTGGAACCCTGCTGAAAGTCATAGGTGAGGAATGGCAACATGTCGCTGGCAGAAACGGCTACGGTCACCCCGAAACCATCCCGGCGCACCGCCCGCCCCGCGCTCAATCGGCTCGAACGTGCCGAACGCTTCTGGGGATGGGTGATGATCCTGCCGCTGCTGATGGGGGTGACGGTGTTTTACCTGATCCCCTTTTTGCAAAACATCTTTTACAGCTTTACCGATCTCAACCAATTCATGCGCTGGAGCAGCATCAGCGTCGATAACTATCTCAACCTGTTCGAAGACGACGACTTTTACACCGCCGCCGCCAACACCCTGTTTTACGTGGTGGTCTGCGTGCCGATCAGCCTGAGTCTGTCGCTGCTGCTGGCGATTGGCCTCAACCAGAATATCCGCGGCAAAGGCCTGCTGCGCACCCTGCTGTTCCTGCCGGCGGTCACCATGCCCGCAGCGGTGGCCATGGTGTGGCAATGGCTGTTCAACAAGGATTTCGGCCTGATCAACCAGGCGCTGAGCCTGTTGCACATCGCGCCGGTCGCCTGGCTGTCCGATCCGGACGTGGTGCGCATCAGCGTGTCCATCATCATCATCTGGTCGTCGCTGGCACTGAAGATCATCATTTTGCTGGCCGGGCTGCAAAGCATTCCGCGCCAGCTGTACGAAGCGGCGGATCTCGACGGTATCGGCACCCTGCGCCGCTTCTTCTGCATCACGCTGCCGATGATGGTGCCGACGCTGTTCTTCGTGTCGGTGATGAGCTTTATCGAGATCCTGCAAATCTTTGACGTGGTGTTCCTGATGTTCGACCGCGCACTGGTGGAGAACGACGTGATGACCGTCACCAACCTGTTCTACAAGTACGCGTTTTACCTGCAGGAAAAAGGTTACGCCTCCGCCATCACCGTGGTGCTGTTCGCCGTCACGCTGGTGATCACCCTGATTCAAATGGCGATCGGCAAGCGCCTGAAAGTCAGCTGAGGAGCTGCACATGAACGCAAGCAAGAAAACGCTGGTGTACCTGTTTATGGGGCTGGCGGCGCTGGCCTCGGTGGTGCCTTTTATCTGGATGCTGGTGACCTCGCTGAAAACCCAGGCCGAGAGCATTCAGATCCCGCTGACGCTGCTGCCGGCGCATCCCAGCCTGCAGGCCTACGGTCGGGTGATGCACGAAATCCCGTTCGCCGGCTTTTATCTCAACTCGCTGCTGGCGACCTTCTTCACCGTCACCTTACAGATGGCGATCGCCACCATGGCTGCCTACGGCTTCTCACGCCTGCATTTTCGCGGCCGGGATGCGGTGTTTCTGGTGTGCGTATCGGTCCTGATGGTGCCTGGTCAGGCGTTTCTGATCCCGCAATTCCTGGTGGTGCAGAAGCTGGGGTTGGTCAACAGCATCACCGGGTTGGTGCTGCCGGGCATTTTCAGCGTTTACGCCACCTTTCTGCTGCGCCAGTTCTTTCTGGCGGTGCCGAAGGAAATGGAAGAAGCGGCCTTGATCGACGGTTACAGCTACTTCGCCATCTTCTGGCGCATCATGCTGCCGCTGATCCGGCCGGGCATTATCGCCTGCATCATCATCAACGGCCTGTGGAGCTGGAACAACCTGATGTGGCCGCTGATCGTCAATACCACCACCGAGAAGCTGACGCTGCCGGTTGGGCTGGCCTCGCTCTCCAGCCGCGCCGGGGTGGAATATCCGTTGCTGATGGCCGGGGCGCTGATGGCGGTGATCCCGATGCTGATGCTGTTCATTATTTTCCAACGCTATTTCATCCAGGGCATCGCCAGCGCCGGGGTGAAAGGCTAACGCGCAGACAAGGTAAACGACATGGCCGGAATTCAGTTAAACAGCGTTAAAAAAGTCTACCCCAACGGTTTCCACGCGCTGCACGGCGTTGATTTGGACATCGAGGACGGGGAATTTATGGTGTTCGTCGGCCCGTCAGGCTGCGCCAAATCCACCCTGCTACGGATGATCGCCGGGCTGGAGAGCGTCAGCGAGGGGCAGATCCTGATCCACGATCGCTGCGTCAACGACAGCATGCCGAAGGATCGCGGCATCGCCATGGTGTTCCAGAACTATGCGCTGTATCCGCACATGACGGTGTACAAGAACATGGCGTTCGGCCTGATCGGCAAAGAAAGCAAGGCCGAGATCGACCGCCGGGTGCGCGACGCGGCGGAAAAACTGGAGATCACCAACCTGCTGCAGCGCAAGCCGGGCCAGCTCTCCGGCGGCCAGTGTCAGCGGGTGGCAGTCGGCCGCGCCATCGTGCGTAAACCCAAGGTGTTTCTGTTTGACGAGCCGCTGTCCAACCTCGACGCCAAGCTGCGGGTGTCGATGCGCGTGCAGCTGATCGAACTGCACAATCAACTGAAGCAGGAAGGCGCCGCTGCCACCATGGTGTACGTCACCCACGATCAGGTCGAAGCGATGACCATGGGCGACCGCATTTGCGTGATGAACCGCGGCGCCATCATGCAGGTGGATAAACCGATCAACCTGTATCACCACCCCGCCAACCGTTTCGTCGCCGAGTTTATCGGCAGCCCGTCGATGAACCTGCACGATCTGGCGATCGTGCGCGACGGCCAAACGGTGCGGCTGCGCATCGGCCTGCAGCATCAGCTCGATCTGCCGCCCGCGCTGCAACGGCAATTGGCGGACTACCCGCATGCGCGGGTGTGCCTCGGCATCCGGCCGGAGTCCCTGCGGCTGTGCACGCCCGGCAGCGCCAACTGTTTCCCGGCGCAGATCGTCACTATCGAGCGCATGGGCAACGAAGAGCTGTTGCACTGCGAACTGGCCGACCTGCGCTTCGTGTTGCGCATGGCGTCGCTGCCGGATTGGGAACCGCGCCTCGGCGAAAACATTCATCTGGCATTCGATCTGACGCGCGCACATTTGTTCGACGAGCTCAGCGGCCAAAACCTCAAATAACAACAGCGGAGTATCCAGCAATGTCGTCAACACAACCCAACAGCTTTGCCCATCGCCCGGTGCGGGTGCTGGTGGTCGGCGCCGGGGCGCGCGGTGAGATCTACTCGCGCTATGCGCTGGCGCATCCCGATTTGATGCAGGTGGTGGCGGTAGCGGAACCGCGCGACGCCTACCGCGAGCAGTTCGTGGCGCAGCATGCCATCGCGCCGGAAAACGTCTTCACCGACTGGCGCCAGGCCGCCGACGCCGGCAAGCTGGCCGATGCGGTGCTGATCTGCACCCAGGATCAGATGCATCTGGAGCCGGCGCTGGCCTTCGCCCGCCAGGGCTACGCCATGCTGCTGGAAAAACCGCTGTCGCCGGACGCCGACGAGTGCCGCGCCATCGTCGCCGAGGTGGTGCGCCAAAAGCTGATCTTCTCGGTCGGCCACGTGCTGCGCTATACCCGCTATACCCAGAAGCTCAAGCAGCTGCTGCGCGACGGCGCGATCGGCGATATCGTCAGCCTGCAGCACTTGGAACCGGTCGGCTACTGGCACCAGGCGCACTCCTTCGTGCGCGGCAACTGGCGCAACGATCAACAGGCCGCTTTTATGCTGCTGCAGAAATCCTGCCACGATATCGACTGGATCCGCTACGTGATGGAGCAACCCTGTGAGCAAGTCAGCTCCTTCGGCAACCTGCGCCATTTCCGCCGGGAAAACCAACCGGCCGGCGCGGCGGACAACTGCCTGGATTGCGCGGTAGAGGCGTCCTGCCCCTATTCCGCCAAGCGGATCTATCTGGGCGACGACCACAAGGCCACGCCCGGTTTTCTGCGGGTGCTGACGCCGGAACCCGACCAGACGACGCTGCGGGCGGCACTGCGCGACGGCCCTTACGGCCGCTGCGTCTACCGCTGCGACAATAATGTGGTCGACCATCAGGTGGTCAACATGCAGTTCGCCGGCGGCCGCACCGCGTCGTTCACCATGACGGCCTTTACCCGCCACGAAGATCGCCATACCCGCATCTTCGGTAGCCGTGGCTGCCTGGAGGGCGACGGCCGCCATATTCGCATCACCTCGTTCCTCGACGACGGCGAAACGCATTACGACACCGACGCCGGCCAGGATCTGCACGCCATGGCCGGGCACGGCGGCGGCGACTACTACCTGATGCAGCACTTTATCGCGGCCATTCGCGCCAACGATCCGAGCCAGGTGCTGGCCGGCCCGACGGAAGCGCTGGAGAGCCATCTGATGGTGTTCGCCGCCGAACGCGCTCGTCGCGAAGCGGCGGTGATCGCCCTGAACGGAGCCTGAAGCATGGCGATGAGAGAGATGCATTACGGTTTCGACATCGGCGGCACCAAGATCGAAATGGCCGCCTACGATCGCCGGCTCAATCAGGTGATGATCCAACGGGTGCGCACCCCAACCGGCGATTACGGCGAGTTCGTGGCCTGTATCGCCGGGCTGGTTGACCAGGCGGATCGCGAACTGCATACGCGCGGCAGCATCGGCATCGGTTTACCGGGGATCACCGATCCCGTCAGCCGCCGCCAGTTAGCGGTCAACGTGCCCTGCCTGACCGGCCATTGCCTGGCGGATGACCTGACGCAGGCGTTGGCGCGACCTATCGCCATCGAGAACGACTGCCGCTGCTTCGCGCTGTCGGAAGCCAGCACGCCGCAAACCGCGCACCTGCCGTTGGTGTTCGGCGCCATCATCGGCACCGGCGCCGGCGGCGGCCTGGTGGTGAACCGGCAACTGCACAAAGGGCGTAACGGCGTGGCGGGCGAATGGGGCCATATGCCGATATCGGCCCAGCTGGCGCAACGTTACGATCTGCCGCTGTTCAGCTGCAACTGCGGGCTGACCGGCTGCTTTGAACGCTACGTCTCCGGCAGCGGGCTGCTGGCGCTGAGCCGCCATTTTGCCCATCCGGCCGCCGACGTGCCGTCGCTGGTCGCCAGCTACCGCGCCGGTGATCCGCTCGCGCAGCGGCTGATGGCCCTCTACGTCGATATTCTGGCCAGCGCGCTGGCCGGCTTACAGCTGCTGTTGGACGTCGATGCCTTCGTGCTTGGCGGCGGGCTGTCGAACGTCGGTGAGCTGTACCGGCTGCTGCCGCCGGCGATGCGGCGCTGGCTGCTGCCGGGCGTGGAACCCGCGGCGGTGTTCCCGCCGGTGCACGGTGACAGCAGCGGCGTGCGCGGCGCGGCGCTTTTGCACGCTGCAGCATAAAAAAACAGTGAAAGCCCGGCGGCTGCCGAACGATCGCTGCGGCTTTCGTCATCGGCGGAGCGAATGAATAACCGCCGAGAATTGTCGACTGAAAAATAACGAATTTGCCGTTTTCACTTTGCGTTAACCCCGCTTTCGGTTAGTGCTCAATCGAAAGCAAAATAAAATATAACCAACTGATAGATATAGATATTTTAAAATTAATCGATTGCATTTCAGTGTTTCGTTTGCTGTAATTCGCCACGAACAACTGAAAGCGCTCCGGTCGGCATCGCTGCGGCTTATTAAGCCGCGGACGGGCACGGCTACAGGTAAATCAGGAGTCTGCGTTAATGATCAATACCGCAAAACGCCGGGAATTAATTATCGACCAGCTGTGCCGCGAGGGCTCGGTGCGTGTGGAGCAGCTCAGCCAGCAGTTTTCGGTCTCCAGCGTCACCATCCGCAGCGATCTGCGTCAGCTGGAACAGCACGGCTGTGCGGTGCGCGCCTACGGCGGCGCCATGTTGAACAAACAGTTCGCCTTCGACCGCCCGCTGCAGGACAAGGGCCGCATCAACCGCGACGTGAAACACGCCATCGCCTGCGCGGCGGCGGCGCTGATCGAAGACGGCGACGCCGTCATCCTCGACTCCGGCTCCACCACCAGCCAGATGGCGCCGCAGCTGGCGGGGAAAAAGGATCTGGTGGTGATGACCAACGCGCTGAATATCGCCTTCGAACTGGCCAACAACGAGCAGATCGATCTGATGGTGGTCGGCGGCAGCGTACGCCGCAAAGCCTGGTCGTTGTACGGCCCCGCCGCTGAACAGCAGCTGCGCCAGTACCGCTTCGACAAACTGTTTCTCGGCGTCGACGGTTTCGATCTGGCGGGCGGCATCACTACGCCGGATCCGGGCGAAGCGCAGCTCAACCGGGTGATGTGTGAAGTGGCGCGCGAAGTGATCGCCATCGCCGACGCCAGCAAATTCGGCCGCACCAGCTTTTGCATGATCCGCGAAGTCGGCCAGATCCACCGCCTGGTCACCGACAGCCGTATTCCGGCGCACTACCTGCAGGCGCTGCACCATTTAGGGATCGACGTGATTATCGCCGACCGTTAACCGAGGCTTTTAAGGAGTTGTCATCATGAATGCGTATTTCTCTTACGAGGCGGATTGGCTGAAGCAGCGCAACGCCTGGCACACCGCCGCAGAGATTTGGCAGCAGCCGGACCTGTGGGCGGCGCTGCACCGGCAGCTGCAGGATCAACAGGCGCAGTGGCAGCCGTTCCTCGCGCCGCTGTTGGCCAATCCTCGGCTGCAAATCGTGCTGTGCGGCGCCGGCAGTTCGGCGTTCGCCGGCCGGGCTCTGGCGCCCTGGCTGCGCGAACGCACCGGCCGCGACGTAGTGGCCTACGGCACCACCGATATCGTCGCCAACCCGCTGCAGTTCCTCGACCCTGAACGGCCGACGCTGCTGGTGTCCTTCGCCCGCTCGGGCAACAGCCCGGAAAGCGTGGCGACGGTGGAACTGGCCGATCAGCTGCTGCCGGAAAGCTATCACCTGATGCTGGTGTGCAACCCGGACAGCCGGCTGGCGCAGTATGCGCATCAGCGCGATAACGTCTGTTCGCTGGTGATGCCGCAGGGCTCCAACGATCAGAGCTTCGCCATGACCTCCAGCTTCAGCTGCATGATGCTGAGCGCCGCGCTGCTGCTCGGCTCAATGTCGCTTGAGGCCGCCCAGGCGCCGCTGCACGCCATGGTGCAGCGCTGCCGTGAACTGCGCGAAACGCTGCAGCCGCAGGTAAAGGCACTGGCCGCCAGCGGCTTCCGCCGCTACATCACCCTCGGCGGCAGCTGTTTCACCGGCCTGGCCGAAGAGGCCTCGCTCAAGATGCTGGAGCTCACCGCCGGGCGAATCGTGACACGCTACGACTCGCCGCTCGGTCTGCGCCACGGCCCTAAATTTATGGTCGACGGCCAGACATTGGTGGTGCTGATGTTCTCGCACGACGACTACGCCCGTCAGTATGACCGCGACCTGTGGAACGAACTGCAGCGCGACGGGCTGGCGATGCAGTTGGTCGGATTGACCGGCGAACGTCAACCGCTGTCCGATGCCCTGCTGAATCTGCACAACGCGGCAGACGATATCTGGCTGCTGTTCCCGTATCTGCTGTTCACCCAGATGCTGGCCTTCGAGAGTTCGCTGGCGTTGGGGCTCACCCCGGACAACCCGTGCCCGACCGGTGAAGTCAACCGGGTGGTGAAAGGCGTGACGATTTACCGTTTTCCCTCCCCTGAGCTGTAAGGAGATCCCATGTATCTGATAGCCAACCGAGAAATGCTGCTCAAGGCGCAGCGCCAGGGTTACGCCGTGCCGGCGTTTAACGTCCACAATCTGGAAACCGTGCAGGTAGTGGCGGAGACCGCTGCCGAACTGCGCTCGCCGGTAATCATGGCCGGCACGCCCGGCACCTTCAGCTATGCCGGCACCGACTACCTGATCGGCATCTGCCAATCGGCCGCGCACCGCTACGATCTGCCGCTGGCGCTGCACCTGGATCATCATGAAGAGCTGGACGACATAGAGCACAAGGTAAAAAGCGGCATTCGCTCGGTGATGATCGACGGCTCCCACTTGCCGTTCGAACAGAACATCGCCAAGGTAGCCGCCGCGGTCGCCCTGTGCCACCGCTACGGCGCCAGCGTGGAGGCGGAGCTGGGCCGGCTGGGCGGGCAGGAAGACGATTTGATCGTCGATACGGCGGACAGCTTCTATACCGATCCGGCCGCCGCGCGCGAGTTTGTTGCCGCCACCGGCATCGACTCACTGGCGGTGGCGATCGGTTCCGCCCACGGCCTGTACCACGGCGAACCCAAGCTGGATTTTGAGCGCCTGGCGCGGATCCGCGAGCAGGTGGACGTGCCGTTGGTGCTGCACGGCGCCTCCGGCATTCCGGAAGCGATGGTCAAGCGAGCGATCTCGCTCGGCGTCTGTAAGGTCAACGTCGCCACCGAATTGAAAATTGCCTTCGCCGATGCGGTAAAAAGCTACTTTTCGCAGCACCCGGACGCCAACGATCCGCGCAAATACATCGTCCCTGGCAAACTGGCGATGAAAGAAGTGGTGGCGGAAAAGATCCGCATCTGCGGCAGCAGCGGCATGCTGTAATCCCGCTATCGCCCCCGGTTCATACGGCCGCAACGCGGGGGCGAACACGCCGCACGCTTCCCGCCTTTCCTGAGAGAACGATCACAGCCTTTTCACCCACTCGCGCCGGAAATCATTAACTGGCCTTCACTATGATCCAAATCATGGTTTTACTCATCCTACCTCCCTATTATCAAATTCATTGGATGCAGGCAGTAGGATTTTTGCCCATTCGTTTTTATTTCGCCAGGCGAAATAGCTTATTTGATAAAAACAAGCACGCTTGTTTTTAATTGGCAGTGTTTTTACTCTGAAAGGAACAGCGTATGAACCATTACTTAGCCGTATTAAGCGCATTGGTCATTCTGCCCTTCGCTCTGCACGCAAAAGCGCTCCCCGGAAGTCAGGTCGCTTCCGGCGTCGTACGCTTCACCGGCGCCATCACCACGCCGGCCTGCACCATCAAACATCAGGATGAACAACTCATCTCCAACTGTTTCGGCAAGGTGACGGAAAACCGCAACGGTTATATTTCCTCTTCGTTAAAAGAAATGCCAAAAGAATTAGTTTCCGCTGTCACCAGCGAGATAGTAAATAACGATCCACACTTGAAACGCGTGACCATCAGCTATAAATAACCCCAAAGAGTTAATGCTTGATTAAATAATCAACACGTCATGCCTCGCCCCAATGACTTGTAAATTTATTTTATAAATTTACTGAACAATGACTACCCGCCTTACCGTGAGCCGACTATTCGGGCAACTCCAGGGTTGCCCATCAGCATGTCCGAAATCCGCCATCGCTTCCTCCGCTTTCATGCAATAATCGCCTCACTAAACCGAGGAGTGATCCAGATGCAGACTTTTTTGATTGATCGTACCGCGACGCCGGTGGGAGAACTGGTGTTGATTGCCGATGAACAGGGGCGCCTGCGGGCGGTTGACTGGACCGATCACGAAGCGCGCCTGATGAAGCTGCTGAATACGCATTACCGCGCCGATCGCTTCACTCTGCGCGCCCAGCGCGATCCAAGCGGGTTGACCGACGCCATGCAGCGCTATTTCGCCGGGGAACTGAGCATTATCGATCGGCTGCCGGTGATGACCGCCGGCACCGAGTTCCAACGCACCGTGTGGCAACAGCTGCGCCAAATTCCCTGCGGCGAGATCCTGACCTACGGCCAGCTGGCGCAACGCATCGGTCGCCCGACCGCTTCGCGCGCGGTCGGCATGGCCAACGGTTCCAATCCGATCAGCATCGTCGTCCCCTGCCACCGGGTCATAGGCTCTCAGGGCGCATTGACCGGCTATGCCGGCGGCGTACAGCGCAAACAGTGGCTGCTGCAACACGAAGGTTACCTGCCGCAGGATCTGCTCTCGCGCTAACGCGGCACATAATCCGGCGGCACGCCATCCGCCGGGGCGGCGGGATAGTAGTCCGGCGGCACCGGCGATGAGCTGGCGTCACCGTAACCATAGGCCACCGGCACCTTGTTGCCTTTGGCGTACATGCATTGCGTATACACGGTGTCGTAGCTGTCTTGCAGATCGTCGCTGCTGCGCCAGGCCGAGTTGTTGGCCATCGCGCTGCCGACCAACAACCCACCGCCGGCGCCGACCAACGCGCCGGGGCCGGCATGACCGGATGCAGCGCCGATCAACGCCCCCGCCGCTGCACCAACGGCCGTGCCCGCCACTGCGGTGCCCGCCGCCGAATTGGCCGCCGTTTGCGCGCCGCCGCCGAGGCTGTTTTGCGCATAGCCGCGGCAAATCGCCTCATCGCGATTGAACTGTTCGTAGCTTTTTCCCGTGCCGGGCAATACCGTCACCTCCGGCCCGGAAGGCGCAGAGACGCAGCCGGCCAATAGCCCGGCCAGCGCCACTATCGGGAAAGCAAAAGAGTGTTTCATCACGCACCACCTGGGATCACCGGGATAACGAACCGTCTGGCACCACTTTCATCCAACCGTCGGGACAACGCGGCACCTGCGGGTAATAGCCCGCCGGCCGGCGGCAGTAGTAAGCGTAACTCGGCGGCTTTTCGATATAGGTCTGCGGCGGCGGCGGCGTGACATACACTACCGGCGGCGGCGGATAGTAGAGCGGCGGTGGCCCCCAGGGCACGCCAATCACCACGCGCGGCCCACCATAGTAGTAACCGTGCCGGTAGTAACCGTGGCCGTAATAGCCGTGGGCGAAGGCGGCGGCGCTGGCCGTCATCAACACCCCGGCGGCCGCCATCAACAGTATGCGCTTTTTCATCATCCGCTCCCGAACAGGATAGTTCACCTGCCTTTCTGACCTTCAGCTTAACGCCGATGTGGCGCGGCTTTGCGGTGGGGATTCAGATGAATGCGACAAGCTTTCGCCAGCAGATGTGTCAAACGATGATTGATTCACGCCGCTAAAATTCGCCGATGCGCGCAGCAGAACCGCCCCACGACGATCGCCACGCCTCGCGCCGCCGAAAAGGCAACCGCACGTTGGGCATAAGTGCCAAATAAATCTAGCGACGTCAGCGTGATACAGAATAATCGGCGGCATGTGTGCGCAAAATTCGCACACAATACCCCTATTCATGCTAATGCCACCCTTATCAGCTGCAGCAAAAGATGTTAAAATTGACTCATATCAATTATTGAATGAGCGTAATCTATGATCCCGGAAAAACGCGTGATTCGTCGTATCCAGTCTGGTGGTTGTGCGATCCATTGCCAGGACTGCAGCATCAGCCAGCTGTGCATTCCTTTCACCCTTAATGCCCACGAGCTGGACCAGCTCGACAACATTATCGAGAGAAAGAAGCCCATCCAGAAAGGCCAGACTTTGTTCAAGGCCGGCGACGAGCTGAAATCGCTGTACGCGATCCGTTCCGGGACCATCAAAAGCTACACCATCACCGAGCAAGGCGATGAGCAGATCACCGGTTTCCATCTGGCGGGTGACCTGGTCGGCTTCGACGCCATCGGCGGCCTGAAGCACCCGAGTTTCGCTCAGGCGCTGGAAACCTCGATGGTGTGCGAGATCCCGTTCGAGACCCTCGACGATCTGTCCGGCAAAATGCCTAACCTGCGTCAGCAGATCATGCGGCTGATGAGCGGTGAGATCAAAGGCGACCAGGACATGATCCTGCTGCTGTCGAAGAAAAACGCCGAAGAGCGCCTGGCGGCGTTCGTTTATAACCTGTCGCGCCGCTTCGCGGAGCGCGGCTTCTCACCGCGCGAGTTCCGTTTGACCATGACCCGCGGCGACATCGGCAACTACCTTGGCCTGACGGTGGAAACCATCAGCCGCCTGCTGGGCCGCTTCCAGAAAAGCGAAATCCTCAGCGTGAAAGGCAAATACATCACCATCGAAAACGCCGACGCGCTGTCGGTGCTGGCCGGCACGCCGCGCATCAACGTGACCGTCAACGCCTGATCCCCCTGCCGGATCAACATTTCACCGAAATTGTTGATCCGGCACGCTTCTGTTGTTGTTCTGTTTTTCAATGTTGGGTTACTCTGTAAATTAACAGACTGTTGATTTCAGCTGTAAGGAGGCCCTATGGCGAAGTATCAGAATCTTCTGGTGGCTATTGACCCCAATCAGGACGATCAGCCGGCATTGCGTCGCGCCGTGTACCTGGTGAAACGGAATGGTGGGCGCATCAAAGCCTTCCTGCCCATTTATGACTTCTCTTACGAAATGACGACCCTGCTCTCCCCGGACGAAAGAACGGCGATGCGGCAAGGTGTGATCAGCCAACGCGCCGCCTGGATCAACGAGCAGTGCCGTTTCTATCTCAACGACGGCGTGCCGATCGAAATCAAAGTGGTCTGGCATAACCGCCCCTTCGAAGCCATCATTCAGGAAGTGCTTTCCGGCCAACATGACCTGTTGCTGAAAATGGCGCACCAGCACGACCGGCTGGAGTCAGTGATCTTCACCCCCACCGATTGGCACCTGCTGCGCAAATGCCCTTGTCCGGTGTGGATGGTGAAAGACCAGCCCTGGCCGGAAGGCGGTAAAGCGCTGGTGGCGGTCAACCTGGCCAGCGAAGAGCCCTATCACGATCCGCTCAATATCAAACTGGTGCAAGAAACCGTCGAACTGGCGCAAAACGTCAACCAGACCGAAGTTCATCTGGTTGGCGCTTACCCCGTTACCCCGATCAACATCGCTATCGAGCTGCCCGATTTCGATCCCAGCGTCTACAACGACGCCATCCGCGGCCAGCATCTGATCGCCATGAAGGCGCTGCGGCAAAAATTCTGCATCAAGGAAGAGTTCACCCACGTGGAGAAAGGCCTGCCGGAAGAGGTCATTCCCGATCTGGCCGAGCACCTGCAGGCCGGCGTGGTGGTTCTGGGCACCCTGGGCCGCACCGGCATTTCGGCCGCCTTTATCGGCAACACGGCGGAACATGTGATCGACCATCTGAAATGCGATCTGCTGGTGATTAAACCGGAAAACTTCACCTGCCCGATCGAGGCGGATGAAGACGATGAACACGACGACGAAGATTAAGCTTCGCGCATAAAAAATGGGCCGCTAAGCGGCCCATTTTTTTGTTGCCCAATTACTTCTGCAGCGCCCGTAGAATCGCTTCCACGCTGTCTTTGGCGTCGCCGAACAGCATTTGGGTGTTCTCCTTGAAGAACAGCGGGTTCTGCACGCCGGCATAGCCGGTGTTCATCGAGCGTTTAAACGCGATCACGTTCTGCGCTTTCCACACTTCCAATACCGGCATACCGGCGATCGGGCTGCGCGGATCTTCCAGCGCCGCCGGGTTCACCGTGTCGTTGGCGCCGATCACCAGCACGGTATCGGTATCCGGGAAGTCGTCGTTGATCTCATCCATCTCCAACACCACGTCGTACGGCACCTTGGCTTCCGCCAGCAGCACGTTCATGTGGCCCGGCAAACGCCCCGCGACCGGGTGAATGCCGAAACGCACCTTCACGCCGCGCGCGCGCAGTTTCTCGGTGATTTCCGCCACCGGATATTGCGCCTGCGCCACCGCCATGCCGTAGCCTGGGGTGATGATCACCGACGTGGAGTTCTTCAACTGCTCGGCCACCTCTTCCGCCGTGGTTTCGCGGTATTCGCCCATCTCTTCGGCATCGCCGGTAGACGAACCATCGCTACCGAAACCGCCGGCGATCACGCTGATAAACGAGCGGTTCATCGCCTTACACATGATGTAAGACAGGATGGCCCCCGAAGAACCCACCAGTGCGCCGGTGACGATCAGCAGATCGTTGCTCAGCATGAAGCCCGCCGCGGCGGCGGCCCACCCCGAGTAGGAGTTGAGCATCGAGACCACCACCGGCATGTCGGCACCGCCGATCGACGCCACCAGATGCCAACCGAACGCCAGCGCGATCGCCGTCATCAGCAGCAGCGTCACTACCTGCCAGCCCACGCTGTCGGTACGCACAAATGCCACCAGCAACAGGAACGAGATCACCAGCGCCGCCAGGTTCAGTTTGTGGCGATTCGGCAGCATCAGCGGCTTGGAAGAGATGATGCCGCGCAGCTTGCCGAAAGCGACGATCGAACCGGTAAAGGTCACGGCGCCGATAAAGATGCCGAGAAACACTTCGGTCAGATGGATATTCGCCATCACCGGCTCCATCGGCGCGCCGTGATCCAGGTAGCTGTTGAAGCCGACCAGCACCGCGGCCAGGCCGACGAAGCTGTGCAGCACCGCCACCAGTTCCGGCATTTCGGTCATCTCGACCTTTTTCGCCAGATAGACGCCGATCGAGCCGCCGATGATCATGGCGATGATGATCCAGCCGACGTTGCCGGAATCCGGCCCGAGAATGGTGGCGATCAGCGCAATCGCCATACCGGCGACGCCGAACAGGTTGCCCTGTTTCGACGTTTCGTGGCGCGACAGGCCCGCCAGGCTGAAAATAAACAAAATAGCGGCAACAATGTATGCAGCTGTAACCAATCCTCCAGACATTTGCTACCCCTTAGTTCTTGCGGAACATCTTCAGCATGCGCTGAGTGACGGTGAACCCACCGAAAATATTGATGCTGGCGATCAGCACGGCGATAAAGGAGAGGAAACTCACCCAGCCGCCATGCCCGATCTGCAGCAGCGCACCGACCACGATAATCCCCGAGATCGCGTTGGTGACCGACATCAGCGGGGTATGCAGCGCATGGCTGACGTTCCAGACCACGTAGTAACCGACCACGCAGGCCAGCGCAAACACGGTAAAGTGCGACAGGAACTCTTTCGGCGCCGCGTCCGCCAGCCAGCCGAACAGCAGGATCGCCAGAGCCATCAGGCCGTACTTCAGCCACGGCGAGGTCGGTTTGGCTTCGGGTTTGGCCACCGGTGCGGCGGCAGGCGCCGCTTTCGGCTGGGCGGAGACCTGGATCGGCGGCGCCGGCCAGGTGACTTCACCGCTGCGCACCACGGTAACGCCGCGGATCACCGTATCGTCGAAATCGATGTCGATCTCACCGTTCTTCTCTTTCGACAGCAGCTTCAGCAGGTTGACCAGGTTGGTGCCGTAAAGCTGTGAAGATTGCGTCGGCAGGCGGCTCGGCAGGTCGGTATAGCCGATGATTTTCACGCCGTTGTCGGTCACGGTAATGGTGTCGGCCACCGTCAGTTCGCAGTTGCCGCCGGTTTGCGCCGCCAGATCGACGATCACGCTGCCCGGTTTCATCGACGCCACCATCTCTTTGGTGATCAGCTTCGGCGCCGGTTTGCCCGGGATCAGCGCGGTAGTGACGATGATATCGACCTCCGCGGCCTGCGCGGCGAACAGCGCCATCTCGGCCTTGATGAAGGCTTCGGACATCACTTTGGCGTAACCGTCACCGCTGCCCGCTTCCTCTTCAAAATCCAGCTCGAGGAATTCCGCCCCCATGCTCTGCACCTGCTCTTTCACTTCCGGGCGGGTGTCGAAGGCGCGCACGATGGCGCCGAGGCTGCCCGCGGCACCGATCGCCGCCAGGCCGGCCACGCCGGCGCCGATGATCATCACCTTGGCCGGCGGCACTTTGCCGGCGGCGGTGATCTGACCGGTGAAGAAGCGGCCGAACTCATGCGCCGCTTCGACAATCGCGCGGTAACCGGCGATGTTGGCCATCGAGCTCAGCGCATCCATCGACTGGGCGCGCGAGATGCGCGGTACCGAGTCCATCGCCAGCGCGGTGACGTTGCGCGCCGCCAGCTTGGCCATCAGCTCGGGATTTTGCGCCGGCCAGATAAAGCTGACCAGCGTGCTGCCTTCACGCATCAAGGCGATCTCGTCGTCTTGCGGCGCGTTGACTTTCAGGATCAGATCCGACTGCCACACTTCGCTTTCGTCGACCAGCGCCGCGCCGGCGGCTTCATAGGCGACGTCCTCAAAACTGGCCAGTTTGCCCGCCCCGCGTTCAATCGCGACGGTAAAACCCAGCTTCAGCAGTTGTTCCACCGTTTTCGGCGTGGCTGCGACCCGGGCTTCATTGGCCAACCGCTCTCTTGGTACACCAATACGCATAATGTTCCCTTCTCACCTGTCTTGGATGATGTTTATTATTTTCCTGCCCATAGCACGGCGCCGTCGGCGAGCGTTGCGTTAACTTGCCCGCACTGATTTCAGGCGCCAACTATAACCTACTGAAAATAAGGTCGATGATCCATAATTGCTTACGCATTCAGCCCTGTTTTTACATAAAAACGCCGCGCGCGATATGACAAATCGCAATTTACAGTGAAAAAACCCATACAGAACAGCACATTCTGCGTGACAAGAGGTTTACGCCCGGCGTAACGATTTATGGCCGTGCGCGGCGCAAAAGCATAAAAGTTATCATTTTGTGAATAATTAACATTAATGACACCAAAGCCGTTATTATGGAAACTTATGACGGCGGCGCCATCCGTGCGACCCGCGTCACCTTCGGCGATTTGTCGCACGGGATAACATAAAATGCTGAGACAGTTTTCAGAATTACATGTAATAATCGACGGCTGAATTACACTTAAACAGTTCAGTACGTTATAAACGTTAATGCGCTAGGCGAAAGGATTTTTTATGAAGCTGAAGACCACGATCATCGCGTCAGCCTTGTTATCACTCACCGCGCTGTCTGCTCAAGCTGCGCAAGAGTTAACTCCTGAGAAAGCAGCGGCGCTGAAGCCGTTTGATCGCATCACGATTACCGGCCGCTTCAATGCCATCAATGAAGCCGTCGACGCCGTATCCCGCCGTGCAGACAAACTGGGTGCCGATTCCTTCTATATCCAGGACACCAACAACAGCAACAACGGCGGCAACTGGCGCGTCACCGCAGACCTTTATCATAAAGATGCGCCAGAAGTGAGCAAAACACCAAAATACCGCGTATTTAACGGCGTGAATGAACTGCCTAAAGATGAAGCCTACCTGCTGGAGCCTTACGATACCGTGAGCGTCAGCGGCTTCTACCGCAGCCAGCCGGACATCAACGACGCCATCTCCAAAGAAGCGAAGAAAAAAGGCGCCGCCTCGTTCTTTATCGTGCGCCAGGTTGACGCCAACTCCGGCGGCAACCAGTTCGTCACCGCGTACATCTATAAGGCCGATGCGCCGAAACGCCGTGTGCAGAGCCCGGACGCCATCCCGGCCGACTCTGACGCCGGCCGCGCCGCCCTGGCCGCCGGTGGCGCCGAAGCCGCGAAAGTCGAAATTCCTGGCGTCGCGTCTTCCGGTTCGCCAAGCCGCGACGTGGGCCGTTTCTTCGAAACCCAGTCCTCTACCGGCCAGCGCTATACCGTCACGCTGCCTAACGGCACCAAGATCCAGGAAGTGAACAACGTGACCGCCGCGCAGATGGTGCCGTTCGATTCCGTCACCTTCACCGGCCACTTCAACAGCATGACCGACGTGTCTACCGAAGTGGCGAAACGCGCGGCCGAGAAAGGCGCCAAGTACTACCACGTCACTCGCCAGTGGCAGAACAAGAGCGGCGGCAACCTGACCGTCAGCGCCGATCTGTTCAAATAAAACCCGCTTTTCGGTTTACCATCGGGCAGCCCTTGAGCTGCCCGTTTTTATTGCCGCTCTTTTCGCCCACCGTTGAATAGTTTTTTGTAAATTCCGCATATTCAATCATTGCATCTCTAATCATCCCTCCGTAGAATTTGCGCCAATTTTTAGGGCTATTGTCTATTCGCGCAGTGGTTGTTAACACATTGTTGCCGCCAAGCAGTTCCCTTCCAGTTGTTTATTCTGCGTTCAGGATCCGTCATTGGAAAAAAAACTCGGTCTTACCGCGCTAACCGCTTTGGTGCTCAGCTCAATGCTGGGCGCCGGCGTGTTCAGTCTGCCGCAAAATATGGCGCAGGTCGCCAGCCCCGCCGCACTGTTGCTGGGTTGGGGGATCACCGGCGTCGGCATTCTGTTTTTGGCCTTCGCCATGCTGCTGCTTACGCGTCTGCGTCCGGATCTGGACGGCGGCATCTTCACCTATGCTAAAGAAGGGTTCGGCGAGCTGATGGGCTTCTGCTCCGCCTGGGGCTACTGGCTGTGCGCCGTGATCGCCAACGTTTCGTATCTGGTGATCGTGTTCGCGGCGCTGAGTATTTTCACCGATCGCGGCGGCGACGTTATTCTCGGTGACGGCAATACCTGGCAGGCGCTGATCGCCGAATCCGCCCTGCTGTGGATCGTGCACGCGCTGGTGCTGCGCGGCGTGCAAACCGCCGCCAGCATCAACCTGGCGGCCACCCTCGCCAAGCTGCTGCCGCTGGGCATGTTCGCCGTTCTGGCGGCGATCGCCTTCAAAATGGACGTGTTTACGCTGGATTTCAAGGGTGTCGCCCTCGGCAAGCCGGTATGGGAACAGGTCAAGGACACCATGCTGATCACCCTGTGGGTGTTTATCGGCGTGGAAGGCGCCGTGGTGGTTTCCGCCCGCGCCCGCAATAAAAAAGACGTGGGCCGCGCCACCATGCTGGCGGTACTGTCGGCGCTGGCGGTGTATCTGATGGTCACGCTGCTGTCGCTGGGCGTGGTGCCGCGCAGCGAACTGGCCGAAATGCGCAACCCGTCGATGGCGGTGCTGATGGTGGAACTGATCGGCCCATGGGGAGACGTGCTCATTGCCGCCGGTCTGATCATTTCCGTTTGCGGCGCCTACCTGAGCTGGACCATCATGGCGGCGGAAGTGCCGCTGCTGGCCGCGCAGCACGGTGCGTTTCCACGCGTATTCGGCAAGCAGAACCGCCATCACGCCCCGTCCTCGTCGCTGTGGCTGACCAACATCGCCGTACAGCTGGCGCTGGTGCTGATCTGGCTGACCGGCAGCAACTACAACTCGCTGTTGACCATCGCTTCGGAAATGATCCTGGTGCCTTATTTCCTGGTCGGCGCGTTTCTGTTTAAGGTGGCGTACCGCCGCCGCGACAAACGCTTGATCTTTGCCGCCACCGGCGCCTGCATCTATGGTTTGTGGCTGCTGTACGCTTCGGGGCTGATGCACCTGCTGATGTCGGTGCTGCTGTATGCGCCGGGTCTGCTGGTGTTCATGTATGCCCGCCGCGGCCACCGCGATATCAATCTGCTGAACCGCCTGGAAAAAGGCAGCATCCTCTTGCTGCTGGTGGCCACGCTGCCTGCCGGCTGGTTTATGCTGCACTAAGATGACCTGCCAATGCGGCTGCCCGTCAGCCGCATTATTGCCTCTTTCCCTTCGACCTCTTTCCTTCGGCCTTTACATCATCAGCCATGCGTCGCGCTTGCGATCTTAAATGCAATTAATTATCATTATCATCTAAACGTTAACGGCAAAGACGCGAGTGCCCCCTGCCGAGAGGCATCGGAGGCGGGTTAGGACAGGCTGAAAATGGAAGGTATTTCATGGCTGAAAAACTGCTGCACGCATTACCTTTGTTTACCACCTGGGAAGCGCTGATCGCCGAGGGCAACACGGCGTTTAATCAGCAACACGATCGCCAGGCGATGGCGAGCTACCAACAGGCGCTCGAGGTCGCTCAGGCCATCATCGCCGAAAAACCCTGGCTGAATGCGGAATATACCGCCAGATTTGAAGCGCCCAATATTTTCGAATCTGCCCTTGCCGCGCTGATCGTCACATTCAACAACATCACCCATCTGCGCCTGCGGCAAAAGCCCCTTCGCGGCGTCGAACTGCACGTGCATCAGGCCCGAGTCGCCGTCGAAGGGCTGCTGGGCGATACCTCGCTGTGCGAACAGATGCAGCAGATCGCCGAACGGCACCTGCTGCGCTTCAGGATTGAAACCCTGCACTTACTGCGCGAACACCGGCTGCCGGAAACCAGCGTCTGTGCGTCTGCCGCCAGCCATTCCGCCACCGTGCATTAAAAACGTCACGCTGACATGAGGAGCGATCGGCAAATGAATGAATTGAATGACGAGATGAAGAAGATGCTGGCTAAGCAGCTGCCTGTGCAGGCGACCAGCAGCCCAAACGGCGTGCCGGATATCGGCCCCAAGCGCTCTTTGCGCCTCTATGATGACCGTACGCTGATTTATAACGAAAATACCGGCGGCCAAACGCTGCAAAACATCAAGGAAGGCTCGAAAATGGCCGTGGTGGTCATCGATCGCGAGGCGCTGGACGGTTACCGCTTCGTTGGCACGCCCGAACTGTGCCAGACGGGCAAGCCGTTTGACGATGCGCTGACGTTTGCAGAAAAAAACGGGATGAAACCGCCGAAATACGCGGTGTTAATTCATATAGACAGTATTTATACCCTGCGCTCCGGCCCCAATGCCGGAACCCGGCTCTAGAAGCCGCCGGGTATCACGCCGCGTGAAACTTCACGCTAATGGTCAGGGCATCGCGGTGTGCCAATGGCCTGACCATGAGCGAGCGGCCGGGCCGATGTGCCCGGTCAGCTTTTAGGAGGAAGGGTAACGGTCATGCGCTCACCCACCAGGGCGATCGCAACGCCTTGCGCACACTCTTTCTGAATCGCCGCCAGCTGTTGCGTTTCCAGCGCATAAGGCAACTGAATGTCAAATACCGCCAGGCCCTGCTGCTGCGCCAGGTCAATCAGGCGAACGATGTTGGTTTCATCGCTGACCTGGGTCGACACCACCTGCAGCGCCAACTCTTTCAACTGCTCTTTGCGCGTTTGTGACGTGGTCACGCGCGATTTCAACACCATGCCGAAGATCGGCATCACACCATAAATAGCATCAACAAAGCGCCAGTGCTTCCTGCACGATGCGGACAGAAAATCCATGTAGTCGAAACAGATTTTCTCACTGCGCGCGATGGATGCAAGGTGATTGCTGTTCATCCCCTCATTCCTCTCATGGCCAGTGTTAACCCGTGGTCTTTCAAGCCGCCGCCGGACGGCAACCTGAAATGCATTGGGGATCTTACATCCAGAAATGGATAATCATGCGAAGCTTTAACGACTTTCCGCCGTATGATGGCATAATTCCCCTATTGTTTGCCAGTCTGTCCAGGAGCTTTAATCAATGGAACACCCCAACTCCGCCCCGGTGCTGATTACCGGCGGCGCGCGGCGCATAGGGCTGGCGCTCGCCAGAGCGTTTCTTCAGCGCGGCGTTCCCGTCATCATCGCCTATCGCAGTGAATATCCGGCGATGACCGAGTTGCAAGCCTTGGGCGCCTGCTGCATTCAGGGCGACTTTTCCACCCATGAAGGCATCTACCGTTTCGCCGACCAAGTGCGGCAGGTCGCGCCCAAGCTGCGCGCGGTGATCCACAACGCCAGCGCCTGGCAAGCCGAATCGCCGGAAGTGCCGCCGGAACAGGTGATGGCGGCGATGCTGCAAATTCACGTCTACACGCCCTATTTGCTCAACCAGCTGCTCGAACCCTGCCTGACCGGCCAGGGCCAGGCCGGTGCCGACATTATCCATCTGACCGACTACGTGGTGGAAAAAGGCAGCGACAAGCACATCGCCTACGCCGCCAGCAAGGCCGCGCTGGACAATATGACCCGCTCGTTCGCCCGCAAGCTGGCGCCGGAGGTCAAGGTCAACGCCATCGCCCCGGCGCTGATCATTTTCAATCCGGGCGACGATGAAGCCTACCGCCAACAGGCGCTGGCGAAATCGCTGATGAAGGTGGCGCCGGGCGAGAGCGAAGTGGTCAATCTGGTGAACTACCTGCTGGAAAGCCGCTACGTTACCGGCCGCACTCACGGCGTCGACGGCGGCCGTCCGCTGCGCTAAAGATCCGCATGGCGCATCTTCACGGGCCGCGCTATGCTGAAATCCGCTTTTCTTATTAAAACACGGGCATATGCATAAAATTGTTTTTGTGGAAGACGATCCGGAAGTCGGCAAACTGATTGCCGCCTATCTGGGCAAACACGATATCGAGGTGCTGATCGAACCGCGCGGCGACAGCGCGCAGGCGTGCATCGAGCGCGAGCAACCCGATCTGGTGCTGCTGGACATCATGCTGCCCGGCAAAGACGGCATGACGCTGTGCCGCGATCTGCGCCCCACTTTCCCCGGCCCAATCGTGCTGCTCACCTCGCTCGACAGCGACATGAACCATATCCTGTCGCTGGAGATGGGCGCCAACGACTACATCCTGAAAACCACGCCGCCGGCGGTATTGCTGGCGCGCCTGCGTTTGCACCTGCGCCAACACAGCCAGCAGCCGAAAGAAGAGTCGGTTCAGCCGCTCACGCAGCACAACGCGCTGCATTTCGGATTGCTGTGCATCGATCCGGTCAACCGCCAGGTCTCACTCGGGGAAGAGACCGTCACCCTGTCCACCTCCGACTTCGATTTGCTGTGGGAGCTGGCGACCCATGCCGGGCAGATCATGGATCGCGAGGCGCTGCTGAAAAACCTGCGCGGCGTGAGCTACGACGGCATGGACCGCAGCATCGACGTGGCGATCTCCCGCCTGCGCCGCAAACTGTACGACAACGCGCTGGAGCCGTTCCGCATCAAAACGGTGCGCAACAAGGGTTATCTGTTCGCCCCTAACGCCTGGGCATCGGTGCAACAATGAGAAAACTTTTCGTCCAGTTCTTCCTGTTGCTGTTCGTTTGTTTTCTGGTGATGGCGATGCTGGTCGGCCTGGTGTATAAAGTGACCGCCGAGCGCGCCGGCCGCCAGTCGATGGACGATCTGATGAAAAGCTCGCTGTACCTGATGCGCAGCGAGCTGCGCGAAATCCCGCTGAAGGACTGGAACAAAACCATCGCCACGCTGGATCTCAACCTGTCGTTCAAACTGCATATCGAACCGCTCGGCAAACAGGAACTGAGCGAAGATCTGAAAAAACGGCTGCGGCTGGGGGAGATCATCGCCCTCGACGATCAATACACCTTCATGCAGCGCATCCCGCGCAGCCACTATGTCTTGGTCGTCGGCCCGATTCCTTATCTGTTCTACCTGCATCAGATGCGCCTGCTGGATCTGGTGTTGCTGGTGTTTATCGGCATGTCGCTGGCGCTGCCGGTGTTCCTGTGGATGCGGCCGCACTGGCAAGATCTGCTCAAGCTGGAAAACGCCGCCCAACGCCTCGGCGCCGGGCATCTGGATGAGCGCACCCATTTCGATCCTACCTCCAGCCTGAGCCGGCTCGGGGTTGCATTCAACCAGATGGCGGACAACGTCAACACCCTGATCGCCAGCAAGAAACAGTTGATCGACGGTATCGCTCACGAGCTGCGCACGCCGCTGGTGCGCCTGCGCTACCGGCTCGAGATGAGCGATAACCTGTCCGAAAGCGAACAGCAAGCGCTGAACCGCGATATCGGCCAGCTGGAATCGCTGATCGACGAACTGCTGACCTATGCCCGTCTGGACCGCCCGCAAGTTGCGTTAAACATCGAGCCCATCGATCTGCCAAAGTGGCTCGAGGACAAGGTCGATGATATCCGTCTTATTCATCAGGAACGCGACATCCAGCTCGATATTCCGCACGTCGGCGACTTCGGCGGCGTCGATCTGCGCCTGATGGAACGCGTGCTCGACAACCTGGTCAACAATGCGCTGCGCTATTCCGAGCAGCGCCTGCGCGTTGGCCTGTGGTTTGACGGCGATCTCGCCTGTTTGCAAGTCGAAGACGACGGGCCGGGCATTCCGCCGGAAGAGCGCGAACGGGTGTTCGAGCCTTTCGTCCGCCTCGATCCCAGCCGCGATCGCGCCACCGGCGGCTGCGGGCTGGGGTTGGCCATCGTCCATTCCATCGCTGTCGCCTACCAGGGACAGGTGTTCGTTGAAGGCAGTTCGCTCGGCGGCGCCAGCTTCCGCTTCTGCTGGCCGGTGAAGCCGACATTCAGTTTAAAAGCCGATCTGGCGTAATACCGCCGGACCATTATCAATTGGGAGCCGAATAATAATGACATCTGCACATTCCAACACGTCTGCTTACGATCAACTGCGCGCGCTTTTTAGCCGGCTGTCGCGTTTCGGCCACCTGTCCGCCATCGCCGGTTGGGACATGCAAACCATGATGCCGCCAGGCGGCAGCAAGGCGCGTTCAGAAGCGTTGGCCGAACTGAGCGTACTGCAACACCAGATTTTAACCGCGGAAAGCACCGGCGCGCTGTTGGATCGCGCGCAGCAAGAGACGCTGGACGAGCTCGACCGCGCCAATCTGCGCGAGATGCGCCGCCAATATGAGGACGCCGTGTTGCTGCCGGCCTCCCTGGTCGAAGCCAAATCGCTGGCCGGCGCGCGCTGCGAACACGCCTGGCGCGCCCAGCGCCCGGCCAACGACTGGGATGGCTTCGCCGAGAATCTGCGCGAAGTGGTCAAGCTTAGCCGCGAAGAAGCGCAAATCCGCGCGCAGGCGGCCGGCACCAGCCGTTACGACGCCCTGCTCAATCTGTATGAGCCGGGCATGCGCAGCAGCGATCTTGACCGTATCTTCGGCGATTTGAAAACCTGGCTGCCGGATCTGCTGCAGCGCGTGGTGGCCAAACAGGCCAACGAACCCTGCCAGGCGCCGCAGGGCCCGTTCAATGTGGACACCCAACGCCAGCTGAGCCTGAGCGTGATGAAACTGCTCGGCTTCAACTTCGACAATGGCCGCGTCGACGTCAGCGCGCACCCGTTCTGCGGCGGCGTGCCGGAAGATGTGCGCATCACCACGCGTTACAATGACAAAGAGTTTCTGACCGCGCTGCTCGGCATCGTGCACGAGACCGGCCACGCCCGTTACGAACAGAATCTGCCGCGCGATCTGCTCGGCCAGCCGGTCGCTCTGGCCCGCTCCACCGCCATTCACGAATCGCAGAGCCTGCTGTTTGAAATGCAGCTGGCGCGTGGCAATGAGTTCCTGCAAATCTTGCGTCCGTTGGTCACCGCGCAGTTTGGCGAGCAGCCGGCGCTGGAAGAAGCCAACTTCATTCGCCTCAATCAGCGGGTTAAACCGGGCCTGATCCGCGTCGACGCCGACGAGGTGAGCTATCCCGCTCACGTCATCCTGCGCTACGAAATTGAAAAGGCGCTGATCGAAGGCGACATTGAAGTGGAGGACATTCCGGCGCTGTGGAATGAGAAGATGCACGCGTATCTGGGCCTCGACACCATCGGCAACTATCGCAACGGCTGCATGCAGGATATCCATTGGACCGACGGCGCCTTCGGCTACTTCCCGACCTACACGCTCGGCGCGATGTACGCTGCGCAGCTGTTCCACAGCGTGCGTCAGGCGCTGCCATCGCTGAGTGAAGATATCGCCGCCGGCAATCTGCAGCCGCTTTTCCATTGGTTGCAGCATAACATCTGGCGCCACGGCAGCCGTTTCCCGACCGAAACGCTGATCGCCAACGCAACCGGCGAAGCGCTCAACCCGCGCTACTTCCGTCAACATTTGGAAAACCGCTACCTGTAATCCCCCCTGGCGCGGCCACGGTCGCGCCATTTTCCCCCTGCTAGACCTGATGGTGTTTCATAGCGCACGACTCTTGCCGACAACACCTTGGCTGCAGAGTGTCGGGTGGCTACTCTCCTAGAGTATGTTGTAACTAAAATAGTAAAAAGCACCAAACCGCTCCGCCTTTCATCCCAGCGCATGACGGGCGATCATCGCCGCCAGTTGCGGCCTCAACGACGCGGGCAGATCATGCCCCATGCCCGGCATAATATGTAATTCGGCGTTGGCGACTGCGCGGGCGATCGCCACCCCGCCCGCCTTGCGCACCAGCCGATCGCGGTCGCCGTGAATGACCAGCGTCGGCGCGGCGATGCGTCGGCTGTAACGACGCAGATCGCCGCTGCCGAGCAGCGCGGAAAGCTGCCGCTGCATGCCTTCCGGATCCACACCCCGCTTCAACAACCGCTTCACCAGCGCATCCAGCTCCGCCTCCTCCGGCGGATACATCGCGGTGCCAAGCGCGCGTAAAAAGGCTTTCATCCCCTCATGGCGCTGCTGCAGCGTCATCTCCGCCGCGGGCCGGCGCACCAATAGCCACAGCAGCGAAGGCGCCGGCGGCGGCAACAGCGGCTGGTTGGTGCTGGAGAACAAGATACACAACGAGGCGACGCGCTGCGGGTAGTCGGCGGCCAGCACCTGGGCGATCATTCCCCCCATCGAAGCGCCCAGCACGTGAGCCTGCGGAATACGCAAATGATCGAGCAGATGCGCCGCGTCCGCCGCCATATCCGCCAGGGTATAAGGCACCGGCGTTTGCCAACCGAGCTGGGCGCGCAACATCAGCAGCCACAACGGCTGCGTGCGCTGCCCCTGCGTCTTGCCGGAAAGCCCGACGTCGCGGTTGTCGTAACGGATCACCCGAAATCCCTTGGCCACCAGGGCGCGGCAGAAATCGTCAGGCCACAGCAAAAGCTGCGCGCCGATGCCCATGATGAGCAGCAACGGCGGATGCGTCTCATCGCCCCAGTCCTCATAGGCCAGCGGCACCTCACCCTGTTCAGTTACGCCACAACGAACCGTTATCTCGTTCATTTTAAATCCCTTTTATCGCGCCTGACGGTCATTATAGCAGCAATCCCCCCTGCCGCCGCTGCCCTGTACATTAGGTTACAAGCCGAAACCAATCACTCACGGAAAGCCGCGCGCCGTTTGCCTACTATCATCTCAACGGCCCCGCAGTGGGGTTGATACCCAAAAGTCATATTGAGGATTTTACGATGAAAAAAGTATTAGCTCTGGTTGTTGCCGCTGCAATGGGTCTGTCTTCTGTAGCTTTCGCTGCCGAGGCGGCCACCACCGCACCTGCGGCTACCGCAACCACCGCCACCGCTGCGCCGGCTAAAGCTCAGGTGAAACATCACGGCAAGAAAGCCCCGGTACAGAAAGCTCAGGCGGCCAAAAAGCATCACAAGAAAGCCGGCAAGAAAGCCCCAGCGCAAAAAGCCCAGGCGGCTAAAAAGCACCACAAGAAAGCCAGCCACAAAAAAGCGTAATGACGTGAGGGTCCCCTCACCGCTTCAGGCTTGACGTGTACGACACCCGGTTCGCCGGGTGTTTTTTCATCGGGGGGTTCTCATTGATGCTGCGCCGCTACCTGTTCGAGATCATTCTGACCGCCCTGATCCTTTGTGGACTGATCGCCGTCTTTTTTTATCTGTAGCCTGCCGCGCCGCCGGCGGGAAATTATTGAAAAATCAATTATTGCCCATCCACATGGCTGCTAAATCAGTCTATAGTTAGCATTCAGTGTGTTTATGGATGATCCGTATTTGTCAGGCAAGAGATCTATGCGCATATCCGTTTTACTGTTGCTGTGTTCACTCCCGTTCGTTGCCTCCCAGGCGGCACGCGCCGACGGCCCGTCCAAGGCCGAGCAAACGCGCCTGTTTTTTGGCAAAGATGAACGAATCAAGGTCACGGATACCGCCGCCCAGCCGTGGCAGGCCATCGGCCAGGTCGAAACCGCCAGCGGCAATCTGTGTACCGCCACGCTGATCTCCCCGCATCTGGCGTTGACCGCCGGTCACTGCGTGCTGGCGCCGCCGGGGCAATTGGATAAGGCCGTCGCTCTGCGCTTCGTGGCGGGCGATAAATCGTGGCAGTATCAAACCGACAATATCGAGACCCTGGTCGACAGCAAGCTGGGCAAAAAGCTGAAGCCGGACGGTGACGGCTGGATCGTGCCGCCCGCCGCCGCCGCCTATGACTTTGCGCTGATCCGGCTGAAAGACAAGAAGCCGCTGCCGATCGCGCCGCTGCCGCTGTGGCAAGGCGACAGCAAAGCGCTGACCCAGGCGCTGAAACAGGCCAAAAGGCTGATAACCCAGGCAGGCTACCCGGAAGATCATCTGGATGATCTCTACAGCCACCAAAACTGCAAGGTGACCGGCTGGGCTCAACAAGGCGTGCTGTCGCACCAGTGCGATACCCTGCCGGGCGACAGCGGTTCGCCGCTGCTGCTGAAAACCGCCGACGGCTGGCAACTTATCGCCATCCAAAGCTCGGCGCCGGCGGCGAAAGATCGCTATCGCGCCGATAACCGAGCCCTGGCGGTACCCGGCATCCGCGAAGCCCTGGACGCCTTGGCGGCAGGCAAATAATCCCTACTCGGCGGCGCGTAAAGCGCCGTTTTTCTTGCACGGCAGATAACGCGCCGGCCGCTCGCCGACCGGCGCGCCAGCGTTTAGCCCGAAAGCTGCTCGATAGTTTGCAGAATGCGTTTGTCGGAGATCGGGTAAGGCGTGCCCAGCTGCTGCGCGAACAGGCTGACGCGCAGTTCCTCGATCATCCAGCGCACCGCTTTCACCTCTTCTTCCTGCTGCCGCTTCGGCGGCAGCTTGTTCAGCCACTGCTGCCACGCCTGCTGCACCTGCTCCACCCGCAGCATCTGCGCGCGATCGCGGTGCGGATCGATAGCCAGTTTCTCCAGCCGGCGCTCAATAGCCTGCAGGTAACGCAGCGTGTCCGGCAGGCGTTTCCATCCGTTGCCGGTGACGAAGCCGCGGTAGATCAGGCCGCCGAGCTGAGTCTTGATGTCCGACAGCGCCAGCGCCAACGACATGTCCACCCGGCCTTTCAGCCGCTTGTTGATGTTGAAGACCGCCGTCAGGATCTGCTCAACCTGCTTGGCCACCTCAACCACCGTGTCGTTCAGCTCGGCGCGGATCTGCTCTTGCAAACGCGCAAAGCCTTCTTCCTGCCAGACCGGGCCGCCGTGTTCGGCGATCAGCTTGTCGATGCCGCACGAAATGCAGTCGTCGATCAGCTCCAGCACCTTGCCGTACGGGTTGAAATAAAGCCCCAGCTTGGCCTTGTTCGGCAGCTTTTCATGCAGGTACTTAATCGGCGAAGGAATATTCAGCAGCAGCAGACGGCGCGTACCTTGCCACATCGCCTGTTGCTGCTCGCTTTCGCTGTCGAACAGACGGATCGCCACGCTGTCCTTCTCATCCACCAGCGCCGGGTAGGCCTTCATCGAATAGCCGCCGCGCTTCTGCTCGTAGAACGCCGGCAGTTGGCCAAAGCTCCAGACATGCAGATTGCTCTGCTCCAGCCCGTCATCGGCCACCGCCGACAGCGTCTCCTGCACCTTCTCTTTCAGCTGCAGGCGCAGAGCGGCCAAATCTTTGCCTTCACGCAGCGTCTGGTTCTTCTCGCCCACCACGCGGAAAGTCATTTTCAGGTGATCGGGCACCTGATCCCACTGCCAGTCATCACGTGACACGGTCACGCCAGTCATGCGCCGCAGCTCGCGCTCCAACGCGTCCAGCAGCGGCAATTCCAGCGCCGTAACCCGGCCGAGGAACGCTTCGGCGTAGTTTGGCGCCGGCACGAAGTTGCGGCGCACCGGTTTCGGCAGCGACTTGATCAGCGCGATCACCAGCTCACGGCGGATGCCGGGGATCTGCCACTCGAAGCCCTGCTCCTCCACCTGATTGAGGATCGGCAACGGAATGTGCACCGTCACGCCATCGGCATCGGTGCCCGGTTCGAACTGGTAGCTCAGCCGCAGCTTGAGATTGCCCTGATGCCAGAAGTTCGGGTAGTCCAGCGCGCTGATCTTGTTGGCGCCATCCTTGATCAGCATCTCTTTTTCAAAGTTCAGCAGATCCGGCTGCTGTTTGGCCGCGCTCTTCCACCAGCTGTCGAAATGACGGCCGGAGACCACATCGTTGGGGATACGGCGATCGTAGAAGCCGAACAGCGTTTCGTCGTCCACCAGAATGTCGCGGCGGCGCGATTTATGCTCCAGCTCTTCCACTTCGGCGCGCAGCTTTTGGTTTTCACGGAAGAAGGCATGGCGCGTCTGCCAGTCGCCCTCCACCAGCGCATGGCGGATAAACAGCTCACGGCACAGCAATGGATCGATGGAGCCATAGTTGACCTGGCGCGCCGCGACGATCGGCAGACCGAACAGCGTGACCTTTTCGCTGGCCATCACCGCCCCTTGCGACTTCGACCAATGCGGCTCGCTGTAGCTGTGCTTCACCAAATGCTGAGCCAGCGGCTCGATCCATTCCGGTTCGATGCGCGCGGCGATGCGCCCCCACAGGCGGCTGGTTTCCACCAATTCGGCCACCATGGTCCACTTCGGCGGCTTCTTGAACAGGCCGGAGCCGGGGAAGATCGAGAAGCGGGCGTTGCGCGCGCCGGTGTATTCCTGCTTGTCGGCATCCTTCTGACCGATGTGCGACAGCAGGCCGGTCAGCAACGCGGTATGCACGCTGCGGTAGTCGGAAGGCGTGCTGTTGATCGGCAGCCCCAGCTCTTTCACCACCTGACGCAGCTGGGTATAGATATCCTGCCACTCGCGCACCCGCAGATAGTTGAGGAAATCGTTGCGGCACAGCCGGCGGAACTGGCTGGAAGAGTTCGCTTTTTGCTGCTCCTGCAGATAATCCCACAGATTGACGAACGCCAGGAAATCCGAGTCTTTGTCGGCAAAGCGACGGTGTTTTTCATCCGAAGCCTGCTGCTTGTCCATCGGACGCTCACGCGGATCCTGAATCGACAGCGCGGCGGTGATGATCATCACCTCGCGCACGCTGCCGCTCTTCTGCGCTTCCAGCACCATGCGCGCCAGACGCGGGTCGATAGGCAACTGCGCCAGCTGCCGGCCCTGCGGCGTCAGCTGGTAATGGCCGTTGTCGGCGGTGGTGATCGCCCCCAGCTCTTCCAGCAGGCGCACGCCATCCTGAATGTTGCGCTTGTCCGGCGCTTCGACGAACGGAAACGCGGCGATGTCGCCCAGCCCCAGCGAGGTCATCTGCAGAATGACCGACGCCAGGTTGGTGCGCAGGATCTCCGGATCGGTAAACGCCGGCCGCGACAGGAAGTCCTGTTCGGAATACAAGCGGATGCACACCCCTTCCGACACGCGGCCGCAACGCCCTTTACGCTGGTTGGCGGAAGCCTGCGACACCGGCTCGATCGGCAGGCGCTGCACCTTGGTACGGAAACTGTAGCGGCTGATGCGCGCGGTGCCCGGATCGATGACGTACTTGATGCCCGGCACCGTCAGCGAAGTTTCCGCCACGTTGGTGGCCAGCACGATGCGGCGGCCGTGGTGCGACTGGAACACCCGGTTCTGCTCGCTGTTCGACAGGCGCGCATACAGCGGCAGCACCTCGGTGTGCGGCAGATTGAGGCGGTTCAGGGCATCGGCAGTGTCGCGAATTTCACGCTCACCGCTCATGAAGATCAGAATGTCGCCCGGCCCTTCGCGCCCAAGCTCGTCCACCGCATCGAAAATCGCCTGCAGCTGGTCGCGATCGGTATCGTCGCCGTCGTCGACCACCGGGCGGTAACGCACCTCCACCGGGTAAGTGCGGCCGGAAACCTCAATGATCGGCGCATTGTTGAAGTGGCGCGAGAAGCGCTGCGGATCGATGGTCGCCGAAGTGATGATCACCTTGAGATCCGGACGCTTCGGCAGCAGTTCACGCAGATAGCCGAGAATAAAGTCGATGTTAAGACTGCGCTCGTGCGCTTCATCGATGATCAGCGTGTCGTACTGCATCAGCAGGCGATCCTGCTGAATCTCCGCCAGCAAGATGCCGTCGGTCATCAGCTTGACCAGGGTGTTTTCCCCCACCTGATCGTTGAAGCGCACCTTGTAACCGACGCTGCCGCCGAGCGGGGTTTCCAGCTCGTCGGCGATGCGGTTGGCGACGGTGCGCGCCGCCAGGCGGCGCGGCTGGGTGTGGCCGATCAGCCCTTTCACCCCACGCCCCAGCTCCAGACAGATCTTCGGCAACTGGGTGGTTTTCCCCGAGCCGGTCTCCCCGGCGACGATCACCACCTGGTGATCGCGGATAGCGTTTAAAATGTCCTGCTTTTTCTGACTGACCGGCAGGCTTTCCGGGTAGGAAATGCGCGGGCAAGACGCGGCGCGAGCCTGCACTTTCTGCCGCGCCGCCGCGATGTCGCTTTCGACTTCGGCGGCGACCGCCAGCTGGGCATCGGGATTTTTGATTTTTCGTGCGCCCTGCAGGCGACGACGCAGGCGTTGTTGATCGCGGAGCATCAGCTCGCCCAGTTGGGCCGGCAGTGCCTCGAGCGGAGATTTCACGTTCGGTGTTCCTTGTTTCATCGCGGCCAAGACCAGGCTTAGCAACGGTTTAATGTTTTTTTAGCGATTTTTTTGCTTTAGCCGCACAGCGTATCACAAACGGCTTTTTCGCCCTACTTCCGCGAGCAAAGCCTCGGCATGTCATTCAATAAAATCGAACGAAGATCTCGAAATATTGCGCTATCACTGTCGGAGGAATGTGAATAGCATGTACTTCATGCAAGGGACGCTGAGTCCTGATGTCACTGTCACAACGTAAGGAATTATCGATGAGCAAAGTATTGGTTCTGAAATCAAGCATCCTGGCGACCTACTCTCAGTCTAACCAACTGGCCGATTTCTTCGTAGAGCAATGGAGCAACGCCCACAGCGGCGACACCATCACCGTACGCGATCTGGCCGCACAGCCAATCCCGGTGCTGGACGGCGAACTGGTTGGCGCGCTGCGTCCTTCCGATGCTCCGTTGACCCCGCGTCAACAAGAAGCGCTGGCGCTGTCGGACGAACTGATCGCCGAGCTGCAGGCCAATGACGTCATCGTGATTGCCGCCCCGATGTACAACTTCAACATCCCGACCCAGCTGAAAAACTATTTCGATCTGGTTGCCCGCGCCGGCGTAACCTTCCGCTACACCGAAAACGGTCCGGAAGGCCTGGTGAAAAACAAACGCGCCGTGATCCTGACCAGCCGCGGTGGTATCCATAAAGGCACCCCAACCGACCTGGTAGAACCTTACCTGCGTCTGTTCCTGGGCTTCATCGGCATCACCGACGTGGAGTTCGTCTTCGCGGAAGGCATCGCCTACGGCCCGGAAGTGGCCACCAAAGCCCAGGAAGACGCCAAAGCGGCCCTGTCTCAGGTGGTTGCCGCCTAAGATCCTGCGCAGGGGCGCCATGCCCCTGCCGGACAAGACGTCAGTCCTGTCAAACCTGCACTACCCTCATAATAATCATCTATCCGTATCTCTTGGCGCGCCAGACGGCGCGCTTTTTTTTATTTCTTCAGCCACTGGCCGTTGATGCCGCGCACATACTCGCCGCTCTGCGCACGCGTCACCAGCTTCTGCCCGGCCATGCGCGCCACTTCGTCGACGGCGATATGGTTGCCGTCCGCCACTTCCTGATACTTCTCGGCGCGGCCGGCGTTGATGCGCTTCACCAGCGCCAGCGTTTCCGCATCCTGTTTCACCGGCGCAATATAGCCGCTCAGGGTTTCGCCCACCCGCCCTTGCTGCTTCGCCTCATCCAGCGTCAGCGCCATCGCCACGCTGCTGAACAGCCAGGCGGCGCCGGCCAGCCACACATAACGTTTTTTCATGTCGGCTCCTAGAACAGACCGCTTTGGGTTTTCAGCAGGTTTTCGACGTCCTTATCCACCTTGATATGAATCTCATGCTCGATCTTGACGTTCATATTGATGGTGATCGGATCCTTCGGCGTCGCCACCTCGATGCGCGGCACGCAGCCGCTAAGCAGCGAAACGCACAGCACCGCTGCCAGCGCCGACACACTCATGATTTTCATTGTTGTTCCCCAGGTTGTGAGAGGGCCTGCTCCAGCCACTCCTGTAAATTGTCGCCGAAGCGCAAACTGCGCCACAGCTGAAACACGTTTTCCTGATGGCGATAGTTCAGGATCACCTCGCGCTTGGCGCTCTTCTGCGGGTTGATGCCGTCGATGCGCGCGCTCAGCGTCAGCTCGCCCAGGTTATCGAGATCGACCCGGGCGTGCGAACGGTTGATTTCCATGTAGCGCAGCCAGTCGATCGCGGCGCCGGTCGCCAGGTTATTGCTGCCGATGGCGTCGGCCATGTCTTTGTCCAGCCGCAGCGTCAGGGTGCCGGCGTTGGCGATCCAGCCGTTTTGCACCAGCCATTTCGGGTGGTTCAGGAACAGCGGCAACTCGCCGTCGACCCGGCCGGACATCGCGAACTGCTTGGGTTTCAGGGCGGTGAACAACGCGCTGAGATCGACCTTGTCCAGCTTCAGCACCGCAGCGTCATGCTGCGGCAACCGCAGCGCCGACAGGCTGATATGGCCGTTGAGCATGTCCACGCCGACGTTGCTCAACGTCAGCGGCCGTCCTTCGCTGTAAGGATAGGTGCCCTGCAGATCGGCGGAAATGTTCTGCATCTCGAACAGGTTGGTGAAAGACTTGATGCGCAGCGACACCGGTTGTTTAGCCCCCAATTGCCACTGATGCTGCTTGAACCGGTATGACAGGATGAAGTCCAGGCCGCTCATTTCCCCGTCTTTCAGCCACATGCCGCCGTTTTTCACCACCCAGTGGCCACCGGCCTCGAACCCTTGTTCGCGGGCGGCGGAGAACGCCGACTGGGCGTAAAATTCGCCGTCGCGCAGCGTGAGATTAAGATCCGGCGCCAGCAGCGGCTGGAAGACCTTCAGCGACTGTTTCGGCCACCAGCCCTCACCGCGCAGGCGTTCGCCGTCCCAACGGCCGCGCAGCGCGATCGGCCCGATCTGCTGCGCCTGCAGTTTGCCCTGCAGCTGGAAACTGTCCGGCGAACGGCCGTTCAGCTGCAGCGCCAGCACCGGTGCCGGCAGATGGCCGCCGTCGCTGAAGCTGACCTTATCCGCCGCCAGTTGTAATTCGCCGTTGAACTGCGGGTTTTGTTCATCACGCTGCCAGCGCAGCGGCTGATTGAGGCTCAAGCGCGGCGCGGCGACCGTCACCAGGCCGTACTTCAATTTATCGAAGCCGGTGGAAAGCTTGTCGAGCACCAGCTCGCTGTCCTGCCAGCGGCCGCTGCCGGCCACGTCCCAGGCGGCCTGCAGCGGCGGCAAACGGCCATTACCCCAGTAACGCCATTGCCAGTCGCCCTTGTCTGGCCAGAAATCCTGCGCCTGGCCATCCAGATGCAGCTTGAAACGCCCCCAGTAACTGTCGCTGGCGCTCAAAATCGCCTGCAGACGGCCGGTGATACCGGCGGCGGTCACTTTCACCCCCGCCAGCGGCAAGCGCGCCTCGTCCAGCTTCATTTCCGGGGACACTTTGCCCCACAGGCGCAGCAGCGAGCCCGGCTGCAGCACCAGCGTCGGGTTGAGAATGCTGCCGCCGATCACACCCGGGATCGACGCCGTGGTGGAGAAGTCGGCCAGATTGGCCTGGCCGGTCAGTTGGAAACGCAGATCGCTGTCGGTCAAACCTACCTTACCCGGCCCGAGGGTCAGCACCGCATTGCCCTTGCCATTATGGCCGGCGGTGATCACGTTCAGCCGCGCGCTGATCTCTGTTTCATCCAGCCCTTTGCTCCAATCGTGCAGCGCGACGCTCAGGCCGCCGTTCAACGGTTGCCCGCTGTACGGCCAGCGCCACTCGCCCTGCTTGATGCTGACGCGCTGCGGCGTCACTTCCCACGGCAACACCGCCAGCGGCCGATCGTCGCCTTTTTCGCTCACCGTCAACACGCCCTGCTGCTGTTGCCAGCGCATGTCCAGCAACACCGGTTTTTCCAGATAGGCGGTCTGCATTTCCCCCTGCAGCGCGCCCTGCGCCGGCAGGCTGGCCAGATCCAGCGGAATGGTTATCTTGCCGGCGAGGTGCAGCGGTTGCGCGCTGTTGGGCGGGAGGACGGTCAGGCTCTGCAACGTCAACTGCTGTTTTTCATCCAGCTGCGCCTCGGCGCTGAGATTCGGCCCCTGATAATGCAGGCGTTGCCCGTCAGTGCCGGAGGTAAGCTGCAGCTTGCCGGCATAGCGCTGCCAGGGAATGAGCGTCAGATCGTTAATCGTGAGATCCAGCGGCGGCAACTGCCGCTGCAGCTGGTCGAGCGCCAGCGGCGCGCTGTTTTCGTCGCCGCCCGGCAGTTTTGACAAACAGGCGCTATCGACGCTGACCTTATCGCTCGACAGCTGCCAGCGGCCTTGCCGGTAAGCCAGTCGCGTCGGTCCGACGTTGGCCAGCAGGCAATCTTGCGCGCTGAAACGCGCCCCCGCCAACGCCAGACCGCCCTGGCGCCAATGCAATCCGCCCTGCAATTCCAGTCGGCTTCCCGCCGGCAACCAATGCGATAACACCCCCGGCAGCCAGCGCGGCAAGGTTTGCCACAACGCCAGCACCAGGATTGCGCCACCCGCCACCGTCCCTATGAATACTTTCAATCGCCTGGTCATTAAATGATTGCTTCGTTCCTGAGTTAGGCATTCGTTAAGTCTATGCCTGAATTGACAATAATGATGGCACGAATTTGACATAGGGTGAAGCTGAGCGCGGTCGCAGAGGCGATTTGCACCCTTTTGGCGCAAACGTATGCGGGATTGTAGATTTTCGTTACATATACATCACATGAATGAGACAGTTTTCAGACTTTTGTTATTGTCGTTACCGTTGATGATTAATAGTCTTGCAAGCATTCTAATAAAAGTTTAGCTGCTAGCTAACTGTGTACTAGAGAAGCCATTCCCCACACCCCCGTGGGGATTTTTTTGTCACTCGCCACCACCGTCGCCTTCCCTTCACCGTACCAAGCCCCCAGCGCAGCCCGACAGCGGCGATTTTGACCCTGTCGGAAATGGCTAACCAATTGTCGAATTTACTAAAATCTGTTAAATTGATCACAAAATCACGGTGGAGAAACCACGATGAAATTGGCGATATACAGTACCAAACAGTATGACCGTAAATATCTCGAACTGGTGAATCAGCAGTTTGGCTATGAGCTGGAATTCTTCGACTTTTTACTCAGCAAAAAAACCGCCAAAACGGCCGCCGGGTGCAAGGCGGTGTGTATCTTCGTCAACGACGACGGCAGCCGTGAAGTGCTCGAAGAACTGGCGGCGCTGGGGGTCGAGATCCTCGCCCTGCGCTGCGCCGGTTTTAATAACGTCGATCTGGACGCCGCCAAAGAGCTGGGCATCAAGGTGGTGCGCGTGCCGGCCTACTCGCCGGAGGCCGTGGCGGAACACGCGGTTGGCATGATGATGTGCCTGAACCGCCGTATTCACCGCGCCTATCAACGCACCCGCGACGCCAACTTCTCGCTGGAAGGGCTGATCGGTTTTAACATGCACAACCGCACCGCCGGCGTGATCGGCACCGGTAAAATCGGCGTGGCGACGATGCGCATTCTGAAAGGCTTCGGCATGAAACTGCTGGCCTACGATCCATTCCCGAGCGAACAGGCGCTGGAGCTGGGTGCGGAATATGTCGATCTGAAAACGCTGTACGCACAGTCCGACGTGATCACCCTGCATTGCCCGCTGACGCCCGAAAACCACCATCTGCTGAATGCCGACGCTTTCGCGATGATGAAAAACGGCGTCATGGTGATCAACACCAGCCGCGGTGCGCTGATTGACTCGACCGCCGCCATCGACGCGCTGAAGCAACAGAAAATCGGCGCGCTGGGGATGGATGTCTACGAGAACGAGCGCGACCTGTTCTTTGAAGACAAGTCTAACGACGTGATTCAGGATGACGTGTTCCGCCGCCTGTCGGCCTGCCATAACGTGCTGTTCACCGGCCATCAGGCCTTCCTGACCGAAGAGGCGCTGACCAGCATTTCGCAAACCACGCTGCAGAACATCAGCCAGTTGGATCGCGGCGAAACCTGCCCGAACCAGTTGAACGCCTGAACCTGATCTCAGGGCGCCGCCAAGGCGCCCTGTTTATTTGAGAGAGCGACGATGAGAAAAGTCACGACGGCCGCCCTGGCGGCGTTGGCCTTAGCGGGGTGCAATATGAAACCGCACGCGACCGTCACGCCCGGCGACCTGCTGCATCATAATTTCGTGTTGCAGAGCGTGGATGGCGAAGCGGCAAAAGCCCCAACGGGCAGCGGCCTGCTCAATCTGGAGTTCGGCGAGCACCTGCACGTGTCCGGCACGATGTGCAACCGCTTCTTCGGGCAGGGGCAATTACGCGACGGTGTGCTGACAGTGAAACCGCTGGCCACGACGCGCAAGCTGTGCCCTGATGCGCAGCGCAACCGCTGGGATCACGTCATCGGCGCCGTGCTGGAAAACGGCGCCGACGTGACGCTAAACGCCCAACGGCTGACGCTGAGCGGCAGCGGCCACACGCTGGTTTATACCCTGCGCGACTGGGTGTATTGACCTGCGCGCCGGGTCTGGCGCCGCGGGCTTATCCGGCGCAGCTGCCCAGGCCCAGCGTGCGTTCCTCACACTGTTTGCCGTTCGGCATCTGGCACATGCGCAGCGCTTCGCCGTTCAAGTTGTGCGCGATGGTGGTGACGCCGCCGACTGCCGCGCAACCGGCGCTGGTCTGCAACGTATTGATTCTGGCACTGTTACCCTGCTGTACTGGCTCTTCGTTATTGCTGCTGCAGGCGGCTAAAAGCAGCACGGCGCTGGCAAGCAGCCATTTTGATGTCGTCATTATCCCACTCCTGAACCCGGAACTGCGCTGTGTAAAATCGCCATTGCTGATAACGCGCGTCACTTGGCGGACACGTTTCGCTATCTTTGATGCAAACTTGTTTAATCTAGCTCGATATATAAATAATGAAAATATATTCCGGCCATTATTTATCGTTTTTTTGCGCCGGCCGGACATTTATTTTGTTTGCAGAATATTTCCGTCGCGGCGCGAAGCGCCAAACGTGACGGCGCCACCCGCGGTCTGGGCCCGGAGGCAGGCAGAAAGTGATAACGTCACCGCTGCCGGCTGCGCCGCTTTTAGCGGCGATATGGGTATTAATTAGCCCCGCGTGCTTTCGCCATGACGGCGCATTTTTTGCTACCGGAGAGAACGATATTTACGTCTATGCTGACGGCGCTAACTAATTAGCATTCCACTATTTTCAGTGAATGATGGCTGAATTCTTCAACCGGCGCGGCTCGCTGTCACGCCGGTTTTTTTTTACATCAAAATAACACTCAGTGCACCGAGGCTTTCGACAGTAAATTAATCACCAGCACGCCGGCAATAATTAATCCCATGCCGACGATCGCCGGCCAATCCAATTTTTGCTGATAAACGAATACCGCAGCAACTGACACCAGCACGATCCCCATGCCCGACCAGATCGCGTACACGATGCCCAACGGCATGCTTTTCACCACCATCGACAGCCCCCAAAATGCCACGCCGTAGCCCAGCACTACCAGCAACGACGGCCACAGGCGGGTAAAACCCTCGGAGGCTTTCAACATGGTGGTGGCGATCACTTCTGCGACGATCGCCATCGCTAAATACATAAATGCGCTCATGGTTTTCTTCTGTCAGTTTACCGATAGGCAATTATGACCCGCCGGAAATAAATTGTCTTTAAACGGCGAAAACAATTTATTGGCGTGACGTTTCTCCGCAGGGAAAATAGCCGCCCCCGGCCGCATTGCCGATTTATCGCTCGCCACACAAATGCGATAAAGCCACGTTCAAACCCTCTGTTAGACTTTTTTCCATTACTGCGAAAGCGTGCTTTCGCGGCTTTGTGAGCAATGAAAAGGTAACGTCGATGATAACTACAGATGGTAATAATGCAGTCGCTTCCGTGGCCTATCGCACCAACGAAGTGATTGCCATCTACCCTATCACGCCAAGTTCTACCATGGCTGAGCAGGCGGACGCCTGGTCCGGCGATGGCCGGCAAAATATCTGGGGCGATATCCCCCGGGTGGTGGAAATGCAGTCGGAAGGCGGCGCGATCGCCACCGTACACGGCGCTTTGCAAACCGGTGCGCTGTCGACCTCGTTCACCTCATCGCAGGGTCTGCTGCTGATGATCCCCACGCTGTACAAACTGGCCGGCGAGCTGACGCCATTCGTACTGCACGTCGCCGCGCGCACCGTGGCTACGCACGCGCTGTCGATCTTCGGCGACCATTCGGACGTGATGGCGGTACGCCAGACCGGCTGCGCCATGCTGTGCGCCGGCAGCGTGCAGGAAGCGCAGGACTTCGCGTTGATCTCGCAGACCGCCACCCTCAACGCGCGCGTGCCGTTTATTCATTTCTTCGATGGGTTCCGCACCTCGCACGAAATCAACAAGATCGTGCCGCTGAGCGACGATACGCTGCGACAAATGCTGCCGCAGGGAGCGATCGACGCTCACCGCAGCCGGGCGCTGTCGCCGGATCATCCGGTGGTGCGCGGCACTTCCGCCAACCCGGATACCTATTTCCAGTCGCGCGAAGCCACCAACCCGTGGTATGACGCCACCGGTCAGCACGTGATCGAGGCCATGGAAGCCTTCGCCGCCCTCACCGGCCGTCACTATCGGCCGTTCGACTATTACGGCCATCCGCAGGCCGAGCGCGTGGTGGTGGTGATGGGGTCCGCCGCCGGCACCTGCGAAGAAGTGATCGACACCCTGCTGACCCGCGGCGAGAAAGTCGGCGTGCTGAAAGTTCGGCTGTTCCGGCCGTTTTCCGCCAAACACCTGCTCGGCGCACTGCCCGACAGCGTGCACAGCGTCGCGGTGCTCGACCGTACCAAAGAACCGGGCGCGCTGGCCGAACCGCTGTATCTGGACGTGATGACCGCGCTGGCGGAAGCCTACAGCCGGGGGGAGCGCGCCACGCTGCCGCGGGTGATCGGCGGCCGTTACGGGCTGTCGTCGAAAGAGTTCGGCCCGGACTGTGCGCTGGCGGTGTTCCGCGAGTTGGCGCAGCCGCAGCCGCGCCCGCGTTTCACCGTCGGCATCTTCGATGATGTCACCGGCCTTTCGCTGCCGCTGAGCGACGAAATCCTGCCGCAGCGTGCCTCGCTGGAAGCGCTGTTCTACGGTTTAGGCAGCGACGGCTCGGTCTCGGCCACCAAGAACAACATCAAAATCATCGGCAACGCCACGCCGCTGTACGCCCAAGGCTATTTCGTCTACGACTCCAAAAAAGCCGGCGGCCTGACGGTATCGCACCTGCGCGTCAGCGAGCAGCCGATCAACTCGGCCTATCTGGTCAGCCGCGCGGACTTCGTCGGCTGCCACCAGCTGCAGTTTATCGATAAGTACCAGATGGTCGAACGCCTGAAGCCCGGCGGCACCTTCCTGCTCAATACCCCTTACGGCGCCGACGAGGTCTGGTCGCGCCTGCCGCAGGAGGTTCAGGCGCTGCTGCACCAACGCCAGGCGCGTTTCTATATCATCAACGCCGCCAAGCTGGCGCGTGAATGCCGGCTCGGCGCACGCATCAACACCGTGATGCAGATGGCGTTCTTCCATCTGACGCAGATCTTGCCGAGCGACGTGGCGCTGCAACAGCTGCAGGACGCCATCGCCCGCAGCTACAGCAGCAAGGGCCAGGAGATCGTCGAGCGCAACTGGCAGGCGCTGGGCGCCACCCGTGGCGCGCTGATTGAAATTCCGCTGCAGCCGGTCGACGGCAGCAGCCCGATGCGCCCGCCGGTGGTCTCGGACGCCGCCCCGGACTTCGTCAAAACCGTTACCGCGGCGATGCTGGCCGGGCTGGGCGATGCGCTGCCGGTTTCCGCCTTCCCGCCGGACGGCACCTGGCCGGTGGGCACTACCCAATGGGAAAAGCGCAACATCGCCGAAGAGATCCCGGTCTGGCAGCCCGATCTCTGTACCCAGTGCAACCACTGCGTCGCCGCCTGCCCGCACTCCGCCATTCGCGCCAAGGTGGTTCAGCCGGCCGAGATGGAACACGCGCCCGCTTCTCTGCAGTCTCTGGATGTGAAAGCGCGCGATATGCGCGGGCAAAAATACGTGCTGCAAGTGGCGCCGGAGGATTGTACCGGCTGCAACCTGTGCGTCGAGGTCTGCCCGGCGAAAGATCGCCAGAACCCGGAGATCAAGGCGATTAACATGGCTTCGCGCCTCGATAATCTGACGGCGGAAAAAGACAACTACGACTTCTTCCTGCAGCTGCCGGAAATCGATCCGGCGCAGCTGGAGCGCATCGACATTCGCACCTCGCAACTGATCACGCCGCTGTTCGAGTACTCCGGCGCCTGTTCCGGCTGCGGCGAAACGCCGTACATCAAACTGTTGACCCAGCTCTACGGCGATCGTTTGCTGATCGCCAACGCCACCGGCTGCTCGTCAATTTACGGCGGCAACCTGCCGACCACGCCGTATACCACCAACGCCGAAGGGCGCGGGCCGGCGTGGGCCAACTCGCTGTTCGAGGACAACGCCGAATTCGGCCTGGGCTTCCGCCTGACGGTCGATCAACATCGCGCGCGGGTGCTGCGCCTGCTGAACGCGCTGGCGCCGCAGCTGCCGGAGCAGTTGGTCAACGCTCTGCAGATGGCCGACGTGGCGCCGGAGCCGCGCCGTAAGCAAATCGCCGAACTGCGCACGCAACTTGCGAGTATTGAAGGCGCAGACGCGCGTCAGCTGGCGGCCGATGCCGACTATCTGGTGGATAAATCCATCTGGCTGATCGGCGGTGACGGCTGGGCCTACGACATCGGCTTCGGCGGTTTGGATCACGTTCTCAGCCTGACCGAGAACGTCAACGTGCTGGTGCTCGACACCCAGTGCTACTCCAATACCGGCGGCCAGCAGTCGAAGGCCACGCCGCTCGGCGCGGTGACCAAATTCGGCGAACACGGCAAGCGCAAAGCGCGCAAGGATCTGGGCGTCAGCATGATGATGTATGGTCATGTCTACGTCGCGCAAATCTCGCTGGGGGCGCAGCTCAATCAAACGGTGAAAGCGATTCAGGAAGCCGAGGCCTATCCGGGGCCGTCGCTGATCATCGCCTACAGCCCGTGCGAAGAGCACGGCTACGATCTGGCGCTCAGCCACGATCAGATGAAACAGCTGACCGCCACCGGCTTCTGGCCGCTGTACCGCTTCGATCCGCGCCGCAGCGCCGAGGGCAAGGCCGCATTGGCGCTGGACTCCCGGCCGCCGAACAGCAGCCTGGCTGAAACGCTGCTGAACGAGCAGCGCTTCCGTCGCCTGAACTCGCAGCAGCCGGAAGTGGCCAGCGCGCTGTACCAGGCCGCGGAAAAAGAGCTGAAGGAGAAATACGACTTCCTCAGCCTGCTGGCCGGCAAGGCGGAAAAATCTGCCGCCGAGTAACCCCATCAGGGCGCGAGCGATTCGCGCCCTGTTTTTTACCGCTGACGTAAGCCGTAGCGATAAAACCTGCTGGCATTCCTGCGCGCAATCCGTACCATACAGGCCTCGCGTCGGGTGTATGGATGCATGATGATGAATAATGATCAAAATCGACCGGTTGAATGGTAAACTTGCGGTCTAAAACGCCATGCCCCTAGTGCCCCCCATTGAGAATGAGCACGATTTAAATGTCAGAAAAGCAATCCGTTAGCCAAAAAGAGCAATACAACCTGAACAAATTGCAAAAGCGCCTGCGCCGCAACGTGGGCGAAGCGATCGCCGATTTCAATATGATTGAAGAAGGCGACCGCATCATGGTCTGCCTGTCCGGCGGCAAAGACAGCTACACCATGCTGGAAATCCTGCGCAATCTGCAGCAGAGCGCGCCGGTCAACTTCTCGCTGATCGCGGTAAACCTCGATCAGAAGCAACCCGGCTTCCCGGAGCATATTCTGCCCGCCTACCTGGAAAGCCTGGGGGTGGAGTACAAGATCGTCGAAGAGAACACCTACAGCATCGTCAAAGACAAGATCCCGGAAGGCAAAACCACCTGCTCACTGTGCTCGCGCCTGCGCCGCGGTATTCTGTACCGCACCGCCACCGAGCTGGGTGCCACCAAGATCGCGCTAGGTCACCACCGCGACGACATTCTGCAGACGCTGTTCCTCAATATGTTCTACGGCGGCAAGATGAAAGGCATGCCGCCCAAGCTGATGAGCGACGACGGCAAGCACGTGGTCATTCGCCCGCTGGCCTATTGCCGCGAGAAAGACATCGAGCGTTTCTCGATCGCCAAAGAATTCCCGATCATCCCATGCAACCTGTGCGGCTCACAGCCTAACCTACAGCGCCAGGTCATCGGCGATATGCTGCGCGACTGGGACAAACGTTACCCGGGCCGGTTGGAAACCATGTTCAGCGCCATGCAAAACGTGGTGCCTTCGCATCTGAGCGATATCAACCTGTTCGATTTCAAAGGCATCCAACACGGTAGCGCCGTGGTGGACGGCGGCGATTTGGCCTTCGATCGTGAAGACATTCCGATGCAGCCGGTCGGTTGGCAGCCGGAAGACGTGGATGACGCAGCGCCTGCGCCGGAGCGTTTGAACGTGCTGGAAATCAAATAACGCCCTTCGCCGCTTGCCCCCTGCAAGCGGCGACATTTCTCTCTCTCGACGATCTCGATCCTGTTCACAGTTTGCGCAAATTTTACTGGGCTGTGCCGTTTTTACCCTATACTGTGTATTTATACAGTCATATGGAGATCGCGCAATGAATATCACCCCCTGCCTGTCCCACGTCTCGCTTGGCACCAACGATTTCGCTGCCGCCGCCGCCTTTTACGATCGCACGCTGGCCGCCCTGGGTTGCCGCCGCGTACTGGAGCATCCCGGCGCTATCGGTTATGGCCGCGACTACCCGGAGTTCTGGCTGCAGGTGCCGATCGACGGCCACCCCGCCTCGCTCGGCAACGGCACGCACGTCGGCTTTTTCGCCACCAGCAAGCAACAGGTAGATGAGTTCCATCGCCAGGCGCTGCTGGCCGGCGCCGTCGATGAAGGCGCACCCGGTTCGCGGCCGCACTACGGCGAGGCCTACTACGGCTGCTTTGTCCGTGATTTGGATGGGCACAAGATTGAAGCCAGCTTCTGGGATGAAAGCGCGGCCTGAGGAAGCGAGAAAGCGGAATAAAAAAATGCCGGTGATTAAACCGGCATTGTACGAATCAAATGTGCTATGCAGTAATTCAAAAATAAGAAAGTAAGACAATTATGGAGCGCAACGCCCATCGCTTGACGTTGCATTCACCTGCGAGAGAGATCATGCCCCATTTGCCCCGGCTAAATGTTGATATTGCTCAATGTTAACCGGGTTTTCATCATTTTTGCCTATAGCCAGCGGCTGCGCTTCAGCCACCAGGCTACGCCTCCTACCAGCGCCAACAGCATTAGGCAGAACGTACCGAAACCAAATGGTGCCGTGTTGCCCGGGATGCCGCCCAGGTTGACGCCGAACAGCCCGGTCAGGAAGGTGGTGGGCAAAAATACCATCGCCAACAATGACATGGTGTAAGTGCGGCGGTTCATCGCGTCGGCCATCACCGTGGTGATTTCGTCGGACAATATGGCGGTGCGCGCGATGCTGCCGTCCAGATCGTCCAACCCCCGCCCCAGCCGATCGGCGATGTCCTGCATGCGGCGGCGATCGTCATCGCTCATCCACGGCAGGCGGTCGCTGGCCAGCCGCGCGAAGACGTCGCGCTGCGGCGCCATGTAACGACGCAACACGATCAGCTGTTTACGGATCAATGCCAGCTGGCCGCGCTCCGGCACCTGCTGCTCCAGCAATGCGTCCTCCAGGTCGATAATCCGGTCGTGCAGATCTTCGATGAATTCGCTGGTGTGATCGGTCAACGCATCGGAAATTTCCACCAGCCAGTTGCCGCTGTTGGTTGGCCCGGCGCCGCTTTGCAGATCGTTCACCACCTGATCGATGGAATAGACCTTGCGATGCCGGGTGGAGAGAATCAGTTTGTCGGTGATGTACACGCGGATGGTGACCAGCTGATCCGGCCGCGAGTTGGCGTTGAAGTTGATGCTGCGGAGGGTGATCATGGTGCCTTCGCCCTGGCGACTGACGCGCGGCCGTGAGCTTTCGCCGGAGAGCGCTTCACGCACCGAGTCCGGCAATAACGGTGTGGTGCTCAGCCATTCGGCGCTGGCCGGGTGCGCGTAATCAAGATGCAGCCAGCACGGTGCGTCGCAGGTAATCTTGTCATCCTGCTCGATCGACGTTACGCCCCCCTTACCGTCCAACTGGTAGGCGTAAACCGCATCGGCGACCTGCAGCTCGCTCCCCTCAATCACATCCATTCATTTATCCCCTCAAGTCTTGCTTATGTTGCTGAGTCTAGCGTTAACGCCTTGGAGATCAAAGGCCAAGCTGTAACGCCAGTTTTCACGTCAGACTAAAAGCGTGTTCTATACTTCTGGCCCAAGGAACGAATGGCAGTACGACAGGAGACAGCTATGTTAGAGATAAGCGCCGCAGATATTCTTAAAATCGGCTTGACCGTTATAACCATGTTCATCGCCGTGGTTAAAACCCCCTTCCGCATCCGGCGGGAAAACCACGACAAACTGCTCAAGTTGCTCGAATCCGTCGAAAAACCCCACAGTGAACCGGTTTGCCTGCTGCTGTTCCGGGATTACATCGGCAGTAAAACCGTCGGATTGGCGGAGTTGCGGCAGTTACTGGCGTTGCCGGACGGCGTAACGGCGCTGGAACGCTATAGATTCACCGGCGGCCGTCAACAGATCCTGCGCACCACATCTGCGGGTTTCGTTTTGCAGCGCCGTGCCGACAGTGCGTTAAAACGCTCCCTGCTCTCCTGCCGTTATCTGTTGAAATATCTGTTATTCGTCACGCTGCTGGTGCTAATGCCGATGCTGGCGCAATGGGGTCTGCGGCAGCTTGGCGTGCTGGTTATCCCGCCTTCGCTGGTGTTTATGTCCGGTGGGTATATCACCGACGGCTGGCAGCTGCTGTTCCCCGGCTTATTATTTATTATCATTATGCTCAGTCTGACATACTTAATCTTCAGGCAGTTGGCGCTGGCGGGCAACCTCAGCTCGGAACGCGCCTTTTATCGCTACTATCAACAGGCGCGTGAGGAACAAAGATGCCGGGAAGTATTGAGCCAACTGCGCGACGCTCTGCGCCAAACCTGACGGTGCTGCTCTGCAGCGTGATAGCGATGCTGTTGCCCATCAGCCAACCGGTGCGCCCCGAACCGATGCCAAAGCGCCCCGTCGCCACCTACCGCGTGGCGACGGTTGCCGGTGATTTACCTTACTTTGTCGCTCACGATCACACCCCCCAACCAAACGTCGCACTGGTGGTGATGCACGGTTATCCACGCGATGTCGCTAAGACGTTGCAAGCGGCGATCGACGCCGCGCAAGCAGCAGGAGCGGGAAGCGATACCCTGCTGGCCGCCCCGCTGTTCCAGGTACCGGAAAAACTCGCCACACACTGCCATTCCACCGGCCTGCCCCGGCCACAAGACGGCGATGCCCTGTGGCGCTGTGGCTCCTGGATCGAAGGCGGTTTGGATAATGGTGGGAAAGCCGGCTCGTTCAACGCCATGGATAAGCTGTTGGCCGATCTGCATCGGCGCTGGCCGTCGCTGCAGACGATAACCCTGGCCGGTTTTTCCGCCGGCGCCCAGTTCGTGCAGCATTATGTCGGCTTCGCCAACCCGCCGGACGGAGTGCGTGTGCGTTATGTGGTGGCCGATCCCGGCAGCTGGCTCTATTTTGACAGCCTGCGGCCCCAGCCGACAAACTGGGAGAACTGCACCAGTGAAAAAACGTGCCGTTTTCACTGGCAAACGGCGGACGCCGGACAGTGTCCACAGGCCAACCGCTGGAAATACGGCCTGGAAACGTTTCCCGCTCACCTGCAACGCACCGCCGACGCGGCCCGCCGGCGCTACGCCGCCGCCGATATCACCTATCTGGCCGCCGCCGATGATACCGGCGCCGTACCGGGTGCCTACTATCGGATACTCGACAAGTCCTGCGCCGCCGAGCTACAGGGTCCCTATCGGCTGCAGCGCGCCCTGGCCTATACTGACTATGATCGACGTTATTTGGCGCCGGATAAACCGCATCGGTTAACGATCGTACCCGGCTGTGGGCACAACGTCGCCTGTGTCTTTCCAGCTCCGGCGGCCAGGCCGGCGCTCTTTCCCATTAATGCAGACTAATAATAACGGCAATGAAATAAACCACCGCCGATAAATCAGACAATATCGCCGATAAAGCGCTGGCAATGCCGTTATTATTATGACTTAACATATTGCTATCAATTTTAATTCAAAATGATAATAATAAATCAACACAAAGCTGTTTCAGCGCAAATTTTAGGGGCATATACTTTTCTCACTACGAGGAGGTAGTTATGTTACGCGACCATTTAAAAATAAACGCCAGCGATACGTTGGAAAAAATCAGCAATATTCATTTGCAAAACCAGGGCCAGGAAGAGATCAGTGAGTTTGTCGTGAAAAACGCCGCCGGCCTGCAAATTGGCAAGGTTTCCGTTCACGATCGTTTCAGCACCCGCCGCTCTTACCCCACCAGCTACCGCATCACTCAAACCGATATGAGCGGCCGCGTGGTGGTGGATGCCATGCGGGACTGCCTATAAGCGTAGCCGCACTCTGAAATAGCGAAACAATAATGTGATGATAGCCGCCCTGTTTATTATTAAACGGGGTTTATCGCGTGGAAAAATTAATTACCTTCGCCATTGCAACGCCGAAAAAATAAAGCCCCCGCATTAGCCGGGGGCGATAAATAAACCGGTTCAGTGTTTGATGATATACATCGTCTGGCTGTAGGCCACGTCTTCCGGATTGGTGATCGGGTAGCCTTTTACCCACGGTTTGATCAGGCGGCCGTTAGTGTATTGATATATCGGCGCGATCGGCGCCTGATCGGCAATGATCTGTTCCATCTTGTTGTAATCGGCGGTCACCGCCGCCGGGTTGGTTTCCCGCCCCGCCTGCGCCAGCAGCTTGTCATAGTCCGCGCTCTTGAATTTGGCGATGTTGCCGCTGTGGGTTGAGGTCAGCAGCGACAGGAAGGTCGACGCCTCGTTATAATCCCCCACCCAGGAAGCGCGGATCACATCGAAATTGCCGGTATTGCGGCTGTCGATATAGGTCTTCCACTCCTGGTTTTGCAGCTTGACGTCAATCCCCAGCTTTTTCTTCCACATCGAGGCCACGGCGATGGCGATCTTCTGGTGGCTTTCCGAAGTGTTATACAGCAGCGTCAACTTCAGCGGGTTGTTCGGGCCGTAACCGGCCGCCTGCAGCAACGCCTTGGCCTGTGCGTCCAGTTCCGCCTGCGATTGCTGTTGCAGCAAGCTCGCTTCCGGTTTGAACCCGGCGGTCACGTCCGGGGTAAAGTGGTAGGCCGGTTTTTCGCCGGTACCCAACACTTTTTCCGCGATAATCTTGCGATCGATGGCGTAGGACAAGGCCTGACGCACCCGCACGTCGTTGGTCGGCGCGCGCTGGGTGTTGAACGCGTAGTAATAGGTGCCGAGCTGATCCGGGGTGTACACCTGCCCCGGAATGTCTTTCAGCAGCTTCTGATACATATTTTTCGGGAAGGATTCGGTGATGTCGATGTCGCCCGCCAGGTAGCGCTTGGTGGCGTTGGATTCCTGATTGATCGGCACGAAGGTCACTTTGGTCAGCACGGTGCGCGCATGATCCCAGTAATGGTCATTAGGCGTCAGCACCAACTTCTCGTTCACCACCCGCTCCTGCAGTTTGAACGCGCCGTTGCCCACCAGATTGCCGACCTTGGTCCAGTCGTTGCCGTATTTTTCCACCACCGCCTTATTCACCGGGAACAGGCTGAAATTGGCCGTCAGGCTGACGAAGTACGGTACCGGCTTATCCAGCTGCACCTTCAACGTGTAGTCATCGGGCGCCGACACGCCCAAGCGATCGGCCGGCAGCTTGCCGCTGATGATCTGCTCGGCGTTCTGGATCCCCGCCAGCTGGGCGAACCAGGCGAACGGCGACAGGTTTTTCGGCTCGACCAGCCGTTGCCAGCTGTAGACGAAATCCTTCGCAGTGACAGGGTCACCGTTTGACCAGCGCGCGTCTTTGCGCAGATGGAAAATATAAGTCTGGTTATCGCTGGTCTGCCAGCGGGTGGCGACGCCGGGGATCACTTTCCCGGTGGCGTCCTGGTTGACCAACCCTTCGAACAGATCGCGCGCCAGCTGCGCCTCCGGCAAGCCCACCGCTTTGATCGGGTCGAGCGAGGCCGGTTCGTCTTTAATGTGGCGCACGATTTCCTGTTTGTCCGCCAGCGCGGTGCCCGGGGGAACCTGCGCCGCCATGGCGCTGCTCATACAGGCGCCGATCGCCGCCGCGCAAAGCGCCAAACGAAAACCCCGTTGCATTTTTTTTCCCGTCATTGTGATTTGTCCCCCGTTAACCATCTGAATTTTTTATCATATAGCACAAGATCCGTCCGGCCTAGAGCCCGCGGCCGAGAAGTTGCAAAAAGTGCGATTCAGGCGATAAAAAACCCGTGCGGCGCAGGGCGGCACGGGTGGTGTTTACAGCAGCGACCGTCAGTCGTACAGGTGGATGCTGTTGATGCGGTAGCTGAACTCTTCACCCTCTTCTTCATCGAATACGGTGAAAAAGCCTTTCTCGGCCAGCGGGCGGGCCGAGATATCGGTTTTTTGCAGCTGACGCGCGTCGGCGTCATCGTAGCCGTAGTCGAGATAGAAGGCATCTTTCTGATAATCGATGTGCAGGGTGAACGGATAGTTCGATTCGTCCCCGCGCCCGTCGTCGTTTTTCACCACGCCGAACCATTCCCCCTGGCGGATCTGGTTTTCAGCGTCCACGCCGCACAGCAGCGTGATGGTGTCATTTTCATTTTCGCTATAGCTGGCGATGATTCTGGCTACTGGCATGTTAAATCCTCTTGCGGGTGATTGGCTTAGCTCTGCCGTTAGTATAACAACAGCCTCAGGCCAGGTGCGGTTTAATTGGCGTTTTCGCCGCCGCGGCGTCACAGATCGCGCAAACGCCGCACAATTGCGATGGGAAAGATGCCGCAAAGCGTAATACACTGAATAAAATGACAATGACTCTCGAACTTTAACTCAGGGACAACACCATGACCGAACATCGACCGCGCAGTGAACGTGGCCAGTTGGCCGTCGCAGGAGAGAACTACGGCAGCTCGCTGCTGGGCGCGCCGCTGCTCTATTTCCCGGCGGCGGTCAGCGGCCCCGAGACCGGGCTTATCATCGCCGGCACCCACGGCGATGAGAGCGCCGCCATCGTAACCCTGTCCTGTGCGCTGCGCAGCATCGCGCCGAGCCAGCTGCGTCACCATGTGGTGCTGGCGGTCAACCCCGACGGCTGCCAGCTGGGGCTGCGCGCCAATGCCAACGGCGTCGATCTGAACCGCAATTTCCCGGCCGCCAACTGGCGCTCCGGCGACACCGTCTACCGCTGGAACAGCGCGGCGCCGGTGCGTGACGTCAAGCTTTCCACTGGCGGGCGCCCCGGTTCCGAACCGGAAACCCAGGCGCTGTGCCATCTTATTCATCGCCTGAAACCGCACTGGGTGGTGTCATTCCATGAGCCGCTGGCCTGCATCGAAGATCCCGCCAGCTCGCGACTCGGCGTTTGGCTGTCGCACAAGTTCGAACTGCCGCTGGTAACCAGCGTCGGTTATGAAACCCCCGGTTCGTTCGGCAGCTGGTGCGCGGATCTGTCACTGCCGTGCATCACCGCCGAATTCCCGCCGATCTCCGCCGATGCCGCCAGCGAGCGCTACATCGATGCGATGACCGAGCTGCTGACCTACCCGAATTAATCGCTACGGGGCGATATCGACGATCGCCCCGCATTCGAACGCCAGTCCCGGCTCGACGTCCCGCGCCAGCCAGGTCGGGCCGTCCAGATCGACGAAGCGCGCCGCCGGCGCCAGCGGCAAGGCGGCGGATATCGCCCGCGACGTGCACAACATGCAGCCGAGCATGATGGCGAACCCCTGTTCGCGCGCGGCCTGCGCCAGCGCCAGCGCCTCGGTCAAGCCGCCGGTTTTGTCCAGTTTGATGTTGACCATCTGATAGCGCTGCGCCAGCTGCGGCAGATCGGCGCGGGTATGGCAGCTTTCGTCGGCGCAGATCGGCAGCGGATGAATGAAATGCTCCAGCGCGGCGTCGTCACCGGCAGGCAGCGGCTGCTCCAGCATCGCCACGCCGAGATCGGCCAGCAACTGGCAGCGCGCCGCCAGCCCTTCCGCCTGCCAGGATTCATTGGCGTCGACGATCAGCATCGCCTGCGGCACCGCAGCGCGGATCGCCACCAGCCGCTCGCTGATATAGTGATCGTCGAGTTTGATCTTCAGCAGCGTGGCGCCCTGCCGCGCCAGTTCGCGCGCGGCGAAGGCCATTGCCTCCGGCGTGCCGATGCTGACGGTCTGCGCCATGCGAATCTGCGCCGGCGCCGTCACGCCGCTGCGCTGCCACAGGCTCTGTTCGTGCAACCTGCACTCCAGATCCCACAGCGCCGAGTCCAGCGCGTTGCGGGCGGCGCCCGCCGGCATCTGCGTCAGCAGCTGCTCGCGGGTCATGCCCTGCGCGATCGCCGGCGCCATCTCAGCCAGCTGCGCCATCACCGACTCCTCGCTCTCGCCATAGCGCGGATACGGCGTGCATTCACCGACGCCGCGCACCTCCTGCTGTTCGATTTCGACCACCACCACCCGGGCTTCGGTGCGGCTGCCGCGCGCAATCACGAAGGCGGTATGCAGCGGCCAGGCTTCCGGGTAAAAACGCATGTCTCTCATAACGGCTCCTGAGCGAAAACCGCGCATCCAGGCGGGTGGATGCGCCGGTGATGTTTTATAGAACAGCCTAATATATACAACTATTTAGCAAACTTTGATATCCAATCCGCCCCGGTTGTCATAAACTGTCGCCAGGGTGTGAACCTGATGTTAACTGCCGTTACCGGCGCACCGTTTCATCAGGTTCATACCCTTTGTATAAACACCTGTAAAAGGAATCTAGCAATGACTCAGACAGTACATTTTCAAGGCAATCCGGTCGGCGTAGCGGGCAAGCTGCCACAGCAGGGCGAACAGGCCAAGGCCTTCTCGCTGGTTGCCAAAGACCTGTCAGACGTAGCGCTGAGCAGCTTCGCGGGTAAACGCAAAGTCCTGAACATCTTCCCAAGCATCGATACCGGTGTCTGCGCGACGTCGGTGCGTAAATTCAACCAGTTGGCCAGCGGCCTGGATAACACCGTGGTGCTGTGCATCTCCGCCGATCTGCCGTTCGCGCAGTCGCGTTTCTGCGGCGCGGAAGGCCTGAGCAACGTGGTCACCCTGTCCACCCTGCGCGGTGCCGAATTCAAGCAGGCGTACGGCGTCGAAATCGCCGAAGGTCCGTTGGCGGGCCTGACCGCGCGTGCGGTCGTGGTGCTGGATGGCCAGGACAACGTGCTGTACAGCGAGCTGGTGAACGAAATCACCACCGAGCCAGACTACGACGCGGCGCTGGCTGCGCTGAAATGACAAAGCCGGCGGATGCCGGCTTTGGATACACGTTAAAGGCGCCGCAAGGCGCCTTTTTTATTCTTCGCCTTCGGCGCCGCCCTTGCGGCTGCTCAGGCCATACTCGCGCAGCTTGTTGGCGATGGCGGTATGGGAAACGCCCAGCCGTTTCGCCAGCTTGCGGGTGCTGGGATAGGTGCGATACAGACGCGTCAGCACCGAGCGCTCGAAACGCTTGCTGATGTCGTCCAGCGAACCGTCCAACACCTCGTCGCCCAGCGACATCTCCACCTCGAACTCCGGCAGCACGATATCCTGCGGCCGCAGCTCGTAGCCTTCGGTTTGCGTCAGCGCGCGGTAGATGGCGTTTTTCAGCTGGCGCACGTTGCCCGGCCAGCCGTATTTGCTGAGGAAACCGCCCAGATCGCTCGCCAGCTTGGGCCGCGCTACACCCTGCTCGTCGGCGAAGCGCGCCACGAACAGCTCGGTCAGCGGCATGATGTCCTGCGGACGCTCGCGCAGCGGCGGGATAGTGATGGTCAGCACGTTGAGGCGATAGTAGAGATCTTCGCGGAATTCGCCGCGCTGCACCAGCTCGGTAAGGTTTTTCTGGGTGGCGCAGATCACGCGCACATCGACATGCACCTCATGCTCTTCGCCGACGCGGCGGAAGGTGCCGTCGTTGAGGAAGCGCAGCAGTTTGGTCTGCATGCGCGGCGACATCTCGCCGATCTCATCCAGCAGCACCGAACCGCCGTTAGCCTGCTCAAAGAAACCCTTCTTGCCTTCCAACGCATTGGGATACGCGCCCGGCGCATGACCGAACAGTTCGCTCTCCACCACGTCATCCGGCAACGCGGCGCAGTTCAGCGCCAGGAACGGCTGTTTGCCGCGCGGGCTGCGCAGATGGCAGGCGCGGGCCAGAATATCCTTGCCGGTACCGGTATCGCCGACGATCAGCAGCGGCGCGTCGAGCATCGCCAGTTTGCGCGCCTGCTCCAGCACATGGCGCATCTTGGCGCTCACCGCGACGATGTGATCGAATTCGGTATCGTCGTTCACCGACAGATTTTGCAGCTGGCGGCCCATGCGCGCGGTGGACTTCAGCATCACCACCGCGCCGACCGCGGCCGGCTGCTGCTGTTCGTCTTCCAGATAGATAGGCGTGATGTCCATCAGGAAGTCCTGGCTGCGGATCACCACCCGTTCCGAGTGCGGCGCCGTCTGCTCGCTCTCCAGCCAGCGGCTGAAGTTATAGCCGCCGATCAGCGCGCCGGCGGTCTGGTTACGGATTTTGTCTTCGTTCAGGCTGAACAACGCCTGCGCCGCCGGGTTGGCCAGCTCGACCTTGCCTTTCATATCGATGGAGAACACCGGTTCCGGCATCGACTCCAACAGCGCACGCAGCGCGCGATGTTCGCGTTCGGAAGGCATAAAGCTGACGGTGCGCACGTCGGTCACGCCGGCGATGCGGCGGATCTCCGCCATCAGCGCGCGGAAAGTATCGAAATCCAGCTGGGAGAAGTTGAGGTAAATGCGGCCGATGGGATCGATCTCGATACCACGCAGGTCAATGCTGCGCGATACCAAAAGATCGAGTAATTCTCGAGTGAGACCGAGACGGTCTTCGCAAAATACTTCCAAACGCATCAGTGTTGGCCTTATCTCTGCAGGTGCGGGGATCGTTGACGATGATGATACTCCCTCACACCGGGCGGTAGAAGCGATCTGTCAGCAAAAGTTGACAGAACTCTGATTTATTGCCGTGGCTGCTGATTTTAAACGCAAGTGAATAACAGCATCGGCGTCATTTTAGCCATCAAACAGAGAGTTATCACAACAAGAATTAATATGGCAGATATTTATCACGCATTCGCAGGGGGATCGACTATCGTCAAGTCTTGATTACGTCCCGCGCCGGTACCGCTCAGAAAACGGCGCTCTCGCGAGCGCCGTAGCGAGGTTATTTGGCCTTGCCGTCGTTTTTTTTCAACGTATCTTTCAACTGGCCGATCAGTTGGCTGCGGAAATCGCCGAGCTTCGGTTTTTCCCCTTCCAGCCACGGCAGCGGACGGCACAGTTCCATCGCCTTGATGCCCAACCGCGCGGTCAACAGCCCGGCGCCAATACCCTGCGCCGCGCGCGCCGACAGCCGCGCCGCCAGATCCTGCGACATCCAGTCCATCCCCACTTCGCGCACCAGCTCGGAGGCGCCGGCGAAGGCGATGTTCAACAACACCAACCGGAACAGGCGGATGCGGCTGAAGTAGCCCAGCTCGATGCCGTACAGCGCGGCGATGCGGTTGATCAAGCGGATGTTGCGCCAGGCGATGAACGCCATGTCTACCAGCGCCAGCGGGCTGACGGCGATCATCAGCGTCGATTCGGCGGCGGAGCGGCTGATTTCGCGCCGTGCCTGGTTGTCCAACACCGGCTGCACCAGTTTGGCGTACAGCTCCACCACTTCGCGATCGTTCTGCGTTTCATGCAGCGACGCCTGCCAGCGCTGCAGCGCCGGATGCCCCTGATCCAGCCCGGCCTGGCGCGCCAGCTTCTCGCAGAATTCGCGCCCTTGCCCCAGCCCGTGGCTGTGCAACAGCTCGCGCGCCACGTCGCGCTCCTCCGCACGCTGACGCAGCCGATACAAACGCCGCCACTCGGTGACTACCGAACCGACGCCGGCGAACACGATCAGGCCGCCGGCCACGCCGCCGCCCATGGCGATCCAGTCCTGCTGCACCCAGGCGGTATGCACCCACTGCACGCCCTGCGCCACCACGCTGACGCCGAACAGCGCCAGCCCGGCGGTGACCATTTTGCGCCACAGGCTGCGTTTCGGCTTTAGCGCAGCGTTGATGATGCCCTCGGCGCGCCCTTCTTCCTCTTCCTGCTGCAGCTCCGGCGCCGCCGGAAAGAAGCTTTCCGCCTGCTCGGCGTCAAAAGCGACGCCGGCGCGCAACGCCGGCTCCTGTGGCGGCTGCAGCGGCTCGTCAAAATCGATACGCGGTTTGATCGGCTCGCTCATCGCAATTTGTCTCCCAGTAAAAACTCCATCACCGCATCCAGCCGGATGTGCGGCAACGGGCTGTCCACGCTCATGGCGCGCGGACGAAACTCATCGAAGTGGAATCCCTGGCTCTGCCAGAACGCCGGCCCCGGCAGGCGCGCCGGCACTTCGCCGGGGAACACCGTCAGCGGCGCGCCGTCGCTCAGGCGGTTGCCCTTCAACGCCGGAATGCGCTGCCCCTGGTGATCGACGATGCCGCTCTCGGTCGCCTGCACCGAGGCCAGGCCGACGCAATCCATGCTGATGCCCTCGAACGCCGCGTTCTGCCACGCCTCTTGCACCAGCTGTTGCAGCAACGACACCAGATTGGCGTGCTGATCGGCGGTGATATGATCCGCCTTGGTGGCGGCGAACATCAGTTTGTCGATGGTCGGCGAGAACAAGCGACGGAACAACGTACGTTTGCCGTAATGGAAGCTCTGCATCAGTTGGGTCAACGCCAGACGCATGTCGTTGAACGCCTGCGGGCCGCTGTTCAGCGGCTGCAGGCAGTCGACCAGCACGATTTGCCGATCGAAACGAACGAAATGCTCTTTGTAGAAGTTTTTGACGATCGACTGGCAGTAGTAGTTGAAGCGAGCGCGCAGCATGCCGATGTTGGTGTGTTTGTCGGCCTGCGCCAGCTTCGATTCGCCGATCGCGGCCACATCGGGCCACGGGAAAAACTGCAGCGCCGGCGCGCCGGCCATGTCGCCCGGCAGCACGAAACGCCCCGGCTGAATGAAGTGCAGCCCTTCGCTTTTGCAGCGCAGCAGATAATCGGTGTAGGCCTGGGCGATCGCCGCCAGGCGGTTTTCGTCGGCCGGGGCCAGCGGATCGCAAGCCTTGCACAGCTCAAGCCAGGGTTTGGCCCATTCGGCGCGTTCGCCCTGCAGCAGCCCGGTCATCTGACGCGACCAGGCCAGGTAATCCTGCTCGAGCATCGGCAGATCCAGCAACCATTCACCCGGATAATCGACGATCTCCAGGTACAGCGTCGAGGTGTCTTTGAAGTGGCGCAGCAGCGAGTCGTTGGAGCGGTAACGCAGCGCCAGGCGGATTTCGCTGACGCCGCGCGTCGGCGTAGGCCAGGCCGGCGGCGTGCCGTAAAGCTGCGCCAGCCCTTCGTCATAGGTGAAACGCTGGATGCCGAGATCGCGCTGCGGGATGCGTTTGACGCCCAGCAGGCGCTCTTCGCGCACCGGTGAAAACAGCGGCATGCGCGCGCCGCTGTGCACATGCAGCAGTTGGTTGACGAAGGCGGTGATAAAGGCGGTTTTGCCGCTGCGGCTCAGGCCAGTCACCGCCAGGCGCAGATGGCGATCCATTCCGCGGTTGACCAGCGAGGTTAACTCATTTTGCAGTCGTTTCATTGCTCTCCTTGACGTAACGCCCGAATGCCTTGTTCAGGCCTTTACGGAACAGCGGTTCCAGCACCAGCGCCAGCACGAAGCGCACCGGTTTGCGGCCGACGGTCTTCAACAGCCAGCCGGCGGCACCCGCCGGGCCATAGTTCAATAACGCTATGATGATGACTTTAGCCAATGTCTTCAACATTGCCGCCGCTCCTCGTTTAAATCCACCCGTTCTGGCGGTGTTTGCGACATCGATTTTATTCATGACAATGCCCTCCGGCACAAGACGATTAAGGTTACATTCACGGGATAACGGCGGCGAAGATACCCGGCCTGTGCAGGCCGGGTATCGCAAGAAGGGTTACAGCTTGCGGAAACGGCTCTGTACGCCGAAGGTATCGGACGTCACATAGCGCTCGACCTGACGCAGCTGCTGCTCGCCGCTGCCCAGTTCATACTCCAGCTGATCGAGCAGCTGGCGCGGCGTCTTCTGATGCTCGCCTTCGAAACGGCTGGCCGGCGCTTCGTCCAACACGAACACCAGCGCGATATAGGCCACCAGCGTGAAGAAGAACAGCCCGAAGAACAGCGACAGCACCACCATCACGCGGATCAGGCGCACCGGCACGTCGAAATAGTGGGCCAAACCGGCGCAGACGCCTTTCACCATGCCTTCTTCGGGAACGCGATAAAGCTTTTTACTGCCCAGCGTTGTGCTCATCAGGACTGTCTCCAGTTCGGGTGTTCCGCATCGAGGATCTCTTCCAGCGCCTGAATGCGTTCACGCATGCGTTTGGCGTCTTCCGCCAGCTGCGCCAGGCGCTGCATTTCTTGCTGACTCAGCTGGATGCCGGTCTGTTGCCGATTGCTGTAATGCAGCCAAAGCCAAATCGGCGCGACAAACAGCACGAAAATTGTCAGCGGAATGGCAAGTAATAAAGCACTCATTGTTATTCCTTCTTATCGGGTCCTGGGTAGCGGCCACCTCCGGCGTGTGGCCGCGGTTCGCCTTACTCGGAGCGGTTCATCTTGGCTTTCAGCGCCGCCAGTTGCTCACTGATGGCGTCGTCGGCTTTCAGCTCGGCAAACTCTTGCTCCAGCGACTTCTTTTTACCGATGCTGATGCTTTCCGCTTCAGCTTCCATGTGGTCGATGCGTCGTTCGAACTGTTCGAAACGCGCCATCGCCTCGTCCAGCTTGCCGCTGTCGAGCTGGCGGCGCACTTCACGCGAAGAAGACGCGGCCTGATGGCGCAGCGCCAGCGCCTGCTGCCGCGCGCGAGTTTCGGTCAGCTTGTTTTCCAGCTCGCCGATTTCGCTCTTCATGCGCGCCAGCGTTTCTTCTACGGTCGCCACTTCCTGCGTCAGCGTGGCGATCAGATCGGCAACCTTCTGTTTTTCGATCAGCGCCGCGCGGGCCAAGTCTTCTTTATCTTTACGCAGCGCCAGTTCGGCTTTTTCCTGCCAGTCGCCAACCTGGTTTTCACCCTGCTCGATGCGACGCAGCAACTGCTTTTTCTCCGCCAGCGCGCGCGCCGACGTGGAACGAACTTCGACCAACGTGTCTTCCATCTCTTGGATCATCAACCGCACCAGCTTTTGCGGATCTTCTGCCTTGTCCAGCAGAGTGTTGATGTTGGCGTTCACGATGTCGGCAAAACGAGAAAAAATACCCATAATTCACTTCCTCTTGGTTCTGATGGCGTCTGAAGCGCCGCGTTAAGTCGTACAGCTTGCCCAAAGATATAATCAAAACCCGTGCCAACTTTTATTTGATTGAAAAAGAACAACATTTTATTTTTGACTCTCTGTGAGCTTGCTGTAGAGTGATTATTTTCACCAAACATTGGCGAATTTCATCATGAACGAGCAGCCAGAGAATTTGTTGGGCGAAGCAAACGCCTTTGTCGAAGTGTTGGAGCAAGTCTCCCAGGTCGCCAAGTTGAACAAACCGGTACTGGTGATCGGCGAGCGCGGCACCGGCAAGGAGCTGATCGCCCACCGCCTGCACTACCTCTCCAACCGTTGGCAAGGGCCATTCATCTCGCTCAACTGCGCGGCGCTGAATGAAAACCTGCTGGACTCCGAGCTGTTCGGCCACGAGGCCGGCGCCTTTACCGGTGCGCAGAAACGCCATCTGGGCCGCTTTGAGCGCGCCGACGGCGGCACGCTGTTCCTGGATGAGCTGGCGACCGCGCCGATGTTGGTGCAGGAGAAATTGCTGCGGGTCATCGAATACGGCCAACTGGAGCGCGTGGGCGGCAGCCAGCCGCTGCGGGTGGATGTGCGGTTGGTGTGCGCCACCAACGACGATCTGCCGGCGCTGGCAGCCGCGGGCAAGTTCCGCGCCGATCTGCTGGATCGGCTGGCGTTCGACGTGGTGCAGCTGCCGCCGCTGCGCCAACGCCGGCCCGATATCATGCTGCTGGCCGAACACTTCGCCATTCAAATGTGTCGCGAGCTGGCGCTGCCGCTGTTTCCCGGCTTTACCGAACGCGCCAGGCACACGCTGCTCGGCTATGGTTGGCCGGGCAACGTGCGCGAACTGAAAAACGTGGTTGAACGCTCGGTCTATCGTCACGGCGACAGCGACCACCCGCTGGATGAGATCGTGATCAACCCGTTTGCACCGCGCGAGGCCCCGCCGGTCGCGCTCCCGCTTGAAGGAGCCGGCGCGCTGCCGGCGCTGCCGCTGGAGTTGAAAAATTGGCAGTTGGAGCAGGAGAAGGCATTGATCGAAGCGGCGTTGCAGCAAGGGCGGTTCAACCAACGCAAGGCGGCGCAGCTGCTGGGGCTCACCTACCACCAGTTGCGCGGCATGCTGAAAAAACATGCGCTGCTGCAAAACGGCGAGCCGGACGACGCATAGCGGCGATGGGAAATGGGTGCCGGTCTTTCCCGGCTGTCAGCTATTAACCCCAGGTTGAGTTATACGGACAAAGAGCGGACACCTGGGGATGTCGGCCTTTCCCGACGGTCATTTCTATCCCAGCCAGGCCCCACCCGCGCTTCCGGGCACGCCATCACGCCGGCGTTGTTGATGACGACATCCTCTCGCCGCCCCGACTCGACAACGTCTGTGGCAAAGCGACGCACGCTGTTTAAATCGCCGAGGTCAAGTTCGGCGATCTCGACGCCGGCCCTGCTCCCTAACGCCTCCCTGGCGGCGGCCGGGCCGCAACGATGACCTCAGAGCCAACGTCGTCTCCAGGCCGAGACCGGAATGACCGCCGGTGACAATGGCCACTTTCCGGACAAATCCAGCTCCGCAGCCACCTCACTGGCGGTCGTTTTAGGCCCGAGTCCTGATTTGATGGGGGGTTGTTGGATAATCACAGGCATTCTCCTCGTGGCCAGCGCGTCGATGAGCAAGAGTATGAAATGCCGCAACGGGACTGTGAATATGTGAGAATCCAAGCTTCTGTCGAGATCGTCCGGCGTAAGCGGCAGAAAAAGAGTTAGACCACTATTTGCTATATTACCATCAGGAAGATAATATTTTTTTGAATAGCCATACAGCTCACAAATCTGTTGGTTTCATTATGTGAATGTACTGCTTTATCTTGCAGTAATCGCGAACTTTAACTATTACCAATATCGGCCACCATCTTTATAATAAATGGAATGCGGCTGAAACACATTGAACAACGTTCTATTTTCAGGTCAGACTCGCGTCGCGACCGGACAAATTCAACATACAGCAACCAACTAATTAAATCAGGAGCCTTTTCGTGGGTCACTCACACAAAATAGACGACTGCGCCATTCAAATATTGATATGCATCGATGAAAATCTTGCCCAAGAAGGCACAATAAAGGGTATTTATCTGATGGATAATCAATTGGGAAACAATTCCGCTCACCCCGCGCTCCCCAGTGTTGCAACAACAGTTGCAAAGGGGGATAAGATTTATTGGCAAATTACTCTGGTCGACCCAAACTCAGGGGGCACAGTCGGATTGACTGAAATTGGCAATTGCCGGGCATGGGGGTTCAGCGGACAACCTGAACCCGCTTATGATAACCCAAATGCATACTCCGGGGAGGCCGAAGAATCCGGAAGTTACAGTTACAACATCGCCATTGAACTTGTTACCAGTGATGGAGATGGTATGACGTTAAGTGTACCACATAATTTGCACGTTATTTAATCCATCAGAAGATTAAAGGAACCCCAATGAGCAATCAAGAAACCATTCCTGGTGCCAACAATAATAGCAATCCAAAGATCATTCGGAGCGAAGCATGGAGTGAGTATAAGCCGCAAACAGTTATCCGTATTTTTGTGGATACTGCCAGTGTATCCGCCAATGCCGGCACGAGCGTGATCAATAAAGGTGTCTACATGATTGACAACCGTGGCAATCTCGGCAGCACCGGACAGGGAGGATTAAATCCAAACACGCATGTACGTCTCCGGGATTTTGTTGGATTTTATATCGATCCTATCGACACCACTTTGGGAGATATAGTGTCAATTGAAGGCTTTCAAGTTTTGTCTGGTGATATATTCGGTTCAGACGGCTTTCCAATTAAGGTGGAAAATGTGCACCCCAACTTTTGGGTGGGGCAAGTTATAAATAACAGCAACTCAACTTACAGGATCAAATGCAAATTGGTAACCGGGGGTTTACGAGCCCGTACTATCTATTTCCAGTGGGATCCCTACTTCACCGTAGTCGTGTAGGACAATGAAAATTCTGTGATTCTGCTTACTCTCTGCGAAACGATTTTCTACACCAAGGCGTGAATAAAAATGGCTGACAATCTGTTTTACATTCCAGAATCTTCTCCTAGCAAATACGAAATCAGAAATTTCAGTAAATATTTCCAGCCGCAGCAACAGAGCAACTGGTGCTGGATAGCCACTTCGGTTGCGGTGGCGAACTATTATGCAGCGGAGAAATCTGTTTTTCCGGTTGAGCAGAGCAGGCAATGCCAAGTGTATGCTGACGTCGTCACCACAGGCAGAAACGCCTGTGTGGAGAATCAGCAGTTTCCAAATAAACTCCCAGGCACTCACCCATGCAATCAAACGGGATATCCTGATGTACCAATGAGACATTTGCAAATATTTAGTCATCAAACACTTTTTTCCACCTTGGATCCGAGTGTTACCCCGCTAATACTTCAAGCTTTGGAAGCGGACGAGCCCATCGTTATTGGGTATAATTCTGGTCATGCAGCTACCTTGTACGGGTACGACAATGAACAATACCTTATCGCTGACCCCTGGTATGGCAAAAAGAAATACTCGTTGGCTCAATTACAGGATTTTCGCATTGACAGCTCTTGGCTTTTCTTTTCGAAAAGTCCGTACTGATCGTACGCATCATTTGCAGGCCGCATGAACAAGGCTAACACGGGTTCCAATAATACCCATGACTTGACTCCGGCACGAGCGTGGCGACCCAGTAGCCGCAGCTCTTTTCCCGAGCTGATACTCTGCCGCATAATTCCATGCCCGGCAAAACTGCTTGACTGCAGTTATTGTGGGTCGGTAAATGATAAAGACGGGCCGTTGCAAGTACCGGGCGGCGCTTTTCAGCGCGGAAAAGATAAGGCAAAAAAAAAGCCAGCACCCGAGCTGGCTTAAAAAAACACTGGAAGCAATGTGAGCAATGTCGTGCCTTCCACATCAGAGCCGCAAACTGTGGCCTTCCGTGAACTGCCAGGCGATGATAATAGTTATCAGTATCGTCTGTAAAGCACTTTGTTGAGAATTTTTCTCATTACCACACGAAGATTGCGCAATTACCACTCAGGGAACGGGTCCGCCATATCCAGCCAATAGTCCACGCCGGCGGCCATTTCGTCGTCGCTCAGCAGGCAATCGTCCAGCAGACGCGCGATCGTCGCCTGCTGCAGATGCTGGCCGATAAACACCAGCTCCTGGCGCATGTCGCCGAACGGCTCCACCCATTTTTCCTGAATATGCGCCCTCGTTTCGGGATCCTGCGGCCAATTGTCTTGTGGAATGGCGCGCCAAAAGGTGCCCGCCAGACCATAGTGGGCGATGCCGCCGGCCTGGCTCCACTGCCCGGCCTGCCGCGGCCGCGTCGCCAGCCAGAAAAAGCCTTTCGAGCGCAGCAGCTGGCCGCCGCCCCAATCGCCGTTGATCACCCGGTAGAACTTGTCCGGTGCAAAAGGCCGCCGCGCCTGATAAACAAAGCTGCTGATGCCGTAGTTTTCCGTTTCCGGCAGGTGTTCGCCGCGTAGCTCTTTCAACCAGCCGGGTGCCTGCTGCGCCTTTTCAAAGCTGAAGCTGCCGGTATTCAGCACCGCCTCCAGCGGCAGTTTTCCCGGCGCGATCGGCACAATGCGGGCGTCGGGATTCAGGCTGGCCAACAGCGCCATCACTTCGCCCTGCTGCGTTTGCGTCAACAGATCGGTCTTGCTGACCAGAATCACGTCGCAGAACTCAATTTGCTCAATCAGCAGATCCGCCACGCTGCGCAGATCGTCCTCGCCCAGACTTTGGCCGGCCTCCTGCAAGCTTTGCGCCTGTTGATACTGCTGGATGAAATTCACCCCGTCGACCACCGTCACCAGGGTATCCAGCCGGGCGAACTGCGACAGGCTTTCGCCTTTTTCGTCCTCAAAGGTAAAGGTTTCCGCCACCGGCAGCGGCTCGGAGATGCCGCTCGATTCGATCAGCAGGTAATCGAAACGCCCGTCCTGCGCCAACTCGCGCACCGATACCAGCAGATCTTCGCGCAGCGTGCAGCAGATGCAGCCGTTGCTCATCTCCACCAGCTTCTCTTCCTGGCGATCGAGATGCACTGCATTTTCCACCAGCGCGGCGTCGATGTTCACCTCGCTCATATCGTTGACGATCACCGCCACGCGCATGCCCTGCCGGTTGTTCAGGATATGGTTCAGCACCGTGGTCTTGCCGGCGCCGAGAAAGCCGGAAAGCACGGTCACGGGAAGTTGCTTCATGGGAACCTCATTAAAATTCATTGCGTAATGCCTGGTAACCGCGCACCAATTCGACGTTGGTGGCGGCCACTTCTTCGGAGAATTGCAGCGCGCCGCGATCGACCTGGCGATAACGCGACAGGTCGCTGTCCGGCCCCACACGCTCGGTTGACGGGATATAGCGGTTTTCCGGCAGCGTCACGCCGTCCACCACCGCGTTGTAACGCACTACGCAGCCGGACTGAATGTGGCAGTTGAACAGCACGCTGTTGAAACCGATAAACACCCGATCGTCGATGCGACACGGGCCATGGACGATGGCGCGGTGGGCGATAGAGCTGTAACGGCCGATGGTGACCGCCGCCCCGCTTTTGGAGTGGATCACCACGCCGTCCTGAATATTGGAATGCGAGCCGATGACGATCGGCTCCATGTCGCCACGGGCGTTCAGCTCGTCGGCACGGATCACCGCATAAGGGCCGACGTAGACGAAGTCTTCGACGATCACCCGGCCGCATAGAATGGCGGTCGGATCGATGTAGGCCAGCGGCGAGACCTGCGGCAGATGGCCGCTGGGATTTTTACGCAGCATGATTCTCTCCCCGCCAGCTCAGCTCCGCCACCGCATTGTGGGCATGCAGGCTCTCCTGATGTTCGACGCGCAGCGAGAAGGCGCGGTAGTCGCACTGGCTGCGCAGCATGCGATACAGACGCCGCGCCGCATCTTCGCAAAACATCAGGTTCTGGCCGTTAGCCAGCGCGAAGGCCTGCTCATCGCGGCGTTTCACCAGCGTTTGCACCGGCGTGCCCAGCGCGTGTTCGATGCAGTCGATCAGTTTTACCGGTTCGAACGCCCGGTCATTATCCGGCGTCACGGTGACCCAGGCCCAGCTGCGCTGGCTGTGTGGCGTGGCCGGCATGCCCTGCTCCAGCAGCCAATCGCTCACCTGCCGTTGGCTGACACGCTCCGCCGCCTGTTCAAAGTCAAACTGAAACTGTTGTTGCGCCAGCTGGCGGCTGAGCGCCGCCGAACTCGGGCAGGTGGAGGAGTAAGGCACGCCGACGGTCAGCGCCAGCGTCTGTGTGTTCGCCAGCGCCGCCTCGATGCGCAGCGGGTAGGCTTTCCAGCCGCGCTGCGGCGACAGCAGCGCCGGGCGCGACAACAACAGCTCGCCGCTGAGCGTCAGGTTGGCGCGATCGCTGTGCTCCGGCTGCGAATCCAGAAAGGCCTGCAACGTCCGGCCGATGCGCTGCGGCGTCAGCTCGCCCTGCGTCAATTCGTCCAGCGCCAGATACAGCCGCGACATGTGAATGCCGCGTTCGCCCGCCGCTTCGGCGTGCAGGTTGATACCGGCGTCGACCTTCGCCATCAATGGCTTGCCGACCAGTTCCAGCGGCAGCGCGATCCCTTGCATCCCGACCCAATCGAGCCCGACATCACTCATTTCGCCGCGCCATGCCTGAGCGTCTGGCAGCGAACGGCGTGGTGGAAGTGCAACTTCGTTCATACATCCCCTTGCGTTATTGTGACTTTGCCGGGGAACGGTAACACGATTTTGTTATGTTATAACATATCAAATAAGATTTTTTTCACGTCGCGAACCGCCTTGCTTAATCAAGTAGCAGAAAACTCAGCGATTTTGTTCAATGGATTGGGCTGTTGGTCAGAGTGCGATACACTAACGCTATTGCTGATTAACCCCATGAGCCTCTATGCGTGGTTTACCCCTTTGGATACTGTCGTTGTGCCTGACGGGCTCTGCCCTGGCCGCGACCACACCGCCCGCGCCCGTCGCGGCGCCGCTGCCGGACATTCGCCAGAGCGGCTTTGTCTATTGCGTCAGCGGCATACTGAATACCTTCAACCCGCAAATGGCCAGCAGCGGCCTGACGGTGGATACTCTGGCCGCCCAGCTGTACGATCGCCTGTTGGACGTCGACCCGTACACCTATCGCCTGATCCCCGAACTGGCGCAAAGCTGGGAAGTGCTGGACAACGGCGCCACCTACCGCTTCCATCTGCGTAAAGACGTGCCGTTCCAGACCACCGCCTGGTTCACGCCCACCCGCAAGATGAACGCCGACGACGTGGTGTTCAGCTTCGCGCGCGTATTTGACCAGAAACACCCGTATCACGACGTTAACGGCGGCGAATACCCCTATTTCGACAGCCTGCAGTTCGGCGATTCGGTACAGAGCGTGAGAAAGCTCGACGACTACACGGTGGAGATTCGTCTGCAGTCGCCGGACGCCTCGTTCCTGTGGCACCTGGCCACCCACTACGCGCCGGTGCTGTCCGCCGAATACGCCGACGTGCTGACGCGCGAGGGCCATCAGGAGCTGATCGACCGCGAGCCGGTCGGCAGCGGCCCGTTCCTGCTCAACGAATACCGCTCGGGGCAATATATTCGTCTGGCGCGCAACGCCGTCTACTGGAAAGGCCTGCCGCGCATGCCGCAGGTAGTGATCGATCTGGGGGCCGGCGGCACTGGCCGCCTCTCCAAGTTGCTGACCGGCGAGTGCGACGTGCTGGCCTATCCGGCGGCCAGCCAGCTGTCGATTCTGCGCGACGATCCGCGCCTGCGCCTGACGCTGCGCCCGGGGATGAACATCGCCTATCTGGCGTTCAACACCCGCAAACCGCCGCTCGACAACCTCAACGTGCGCCAGGCGATTTCGCTGGCGATCAACAATCAGCGCTTGATGCAGTCGATCTATTACGGCACGGCGGAAACCGCCGCCTCGATCCTGCCGCGCGCCTCCTGGGCTTACGACAACGACGCGCACGTCACCGAGTACGATCCGGCCAAATCGCGCGAGATGCTGCGGCAGGCCGGCGTCGGCCAGCTGAACCTGAAGCTGTGGGTGCCGACCGCATCGCAATCTTATAACCCGAGCCCGCTGAAGACCGCCGAGCTGATCCAGGCCGATCTCGGCCAGGTGGGCATCAACGTCACCATCGTACCGGTGGAAGGCCGCTTCCAGGAAGCGCGCCTGATGGAGATGAACCACGATCTGACCCTGACCGGCTGGGCCACCGACAGCAACGATCCGGACAGCTTCTTCCGGCCGCTATTGAGCTGCGCGGCAATCCGTTCGCAAACCAACTATGCTCACTGGTGTGACCCGGGCTTCGACGAGGTGCTGCAAAACGCGCTGCTGTCGCAGCAACTGTCTCAGCGCATCGACAACTACCGCAAGGCGCAGAAAATTCTCGAGCAGCAGTTGCCGGTGCTGCCGCTGGCCTCTTCCCTGCGCCTGCAGGCCTACCGTTACGACATCAAGGGATTGGTGCTGAGTCCGTTCGGCAACGCCTCGTTCGCCGGGGTGTACCGTGAATCCGCGCCGGAGGTGAAAAAGTGATTATCTTTACCCTGCGCCGCATCCTGCTGCTGCTGATCACGCTGTTTTTCCTGACGCTGGTCAGCTTCAGCCTGAGCTATTTCACGCCGCGCGCGCCGTTGAACGGCGCCGCCCTGCTGGACGCCTATCAGTTCTACTTCGTCAGCCTGCTGCACTGGGACTTCGGCGTTTCCAGCATCAACGGCCAGGCGATCAGCGAACAGCTGCGCGAAGTGTTCCCGGCCACCATGGAACTGTGCCTGCTGGCCTTCGCCCTGGCGCTGTTTATCGGCATTCCGCTGGGCATCATCGCCGGCGTGCTGCGCGGCAAGTGGCAGGACACCGCCATCAGCACCTTCGCGCTGCTGGGCTTCTCAATGCCGGTGTTCTGGCTGGCGCTGCTGCTGATGTTGTTCTTCTCGCTGCATCTGGGCTGGTTGCCGGTTTCCGGCCGTTTCGACCTGCTGTATCAGGTGAAACCGATCACCGGTTTCGCGCTGCTCGACGCCTGGCTGTCGGATTCGCCGTACCGCAACGAGATGATCGGCAGCGCGCTGCGCCACATGATCCTGCCGATCGCCGCGCTGGCGGTGGCGCCCACCACCGAAGTGGTGCGCCTGATGCGCATCAGCACCGACGATGTCCTGAGCCAAAACTACATCAAGGCCGCCGCCACCCGTGGTCTGTCGCGCTTCACCATCATTCGCCGCCACGTGTTGCACAATGCGCTGCCGCCGATCATCCCCAAACTGGGGCTGCAGTTCTCCACCATGCTGACGCTGGCGATGATCACCGAAGTGGTATTCAGCTGGCCCGGCCTCGGCCGCTGGCTGATCAACGCCATCCGTCAGCAGGACTATGCGGCGATCTCCGCCGGCGTCATGGTGGTCGGCACGCTGGTGATCACCATTAACGTCCTGGCCGACATTCTGGGCGCGGCAACCAACCCGCTGAAACATAAGGAATGGTATGCCCTTCGATAACGTATACCGCGAAAAAAAGATGCCGAGCCCGCTGCGCTACACCTGGCGGATTTTCTACGGCGACGCGCTGGCGATGATCGGTTTTTACGGGGTGATCGCCCTGCTGCTGCTGTCGCTGTTCGGCAGCCTGCTGGCGCCCTACGCGCTGGATCAGCAGTTCCTCGGTTATCAGCTGCTGCCGCCTTCCTGGTCGCGTTACGGCAATGTGTCGTTCTTCCTCGGCACCGACGATCTCGGGCGCGACATCCTCAGCCGCCTGTTGACCGGCACCGCCGCCACCTTCGGCTCGGCGCTGGCGGTGACGCTGGCCGCGGCGTTCTGCGGGGTGATCCTCGGCGTGTTCGCCGGCGTCACTCACGGGCTGCGCTCGGCGGTGCTCAACCACATTCTCGATACCCTGCTGTCTATCCCGTCTCTGCTGTTGGCGATCGTGGTGGTGGCGTTTATCGGCCCCAAACTCGAACACGCCATGTTGGCGGTGTGGCTCGCCTTGTTGCCGCGCATGGTGCGTACCATCTACAGCGCGGTGCACGACGAACTGGAGAAAGAGTACGTGGTGGCGGCGCGGCTCGACGGCGCTTCCACGATGCAAATCCTGTGGTACGCGGTCATGCCGAACATCGCGGCGGTGCTGGTGACCGAATTCACCCGCGCGCTGTCGATGGCCATTCTGGATATCGCCGCGCTCGGCTTTCTCGATCTTGGCGCGCAGCTGCCTTCGCCGGAATGGGGAGCGATGCTCGGCGATTCGCTTGAGCTGGTGTACGTCGCACCCTGGACGGTGATGCTGCCCGGCGCGGCCATCCTCGTCAGCGTGCTGCTGGTCAACCTGTTGGGCGACGGTATGCGCCGCGCAATCAATGCCGAGGTGGAATAATGCCGTTACTCGATATCCGCAATCTGACGATTGAATTTATGACCGCCGAAGGGCCGGTCAAGGCGGTCGACCGCGTCAGCATGACGCTGACCGAGGGCGAGGTGCGCGGCCTGGTGGGCGAATCAGGCTCCGGCAAGAGCCTGATCGCCAAAGCCATCTGCGGCGTGACCAAAGACAACTGGCGCGTCACCGCCGATCGTTTCCGCTTCGACGACATCGACCTGCTGCAGCTGAGCCCGCGCGAACGGCGCAGGCTGGTGGGCCACAACGTGTCGATGATCTTCCAGGAACCGCAGTCCTGTCTCGATCCTTCCGAGAGCATTGGCCGCCAGCTGGCGCAAGCCATCCCGGGGTGGACCTACAAGGGCCGCTGGTGGCAACGCTTCAACTGGCGCAAACGCCGCGCCATCGAATTGCTGCACCGCGTCGGCATCAAGGATCACGACGACATCATGGGCAGCTTCCCGTACGAGCTGACCGAAGGCGAATGCCAGAAAGTGATGATCGCCATTGCGCTGGCCAACCAGCCGCGTCTGCTGATCGCCGATGAGCCGACCAACGCCATGGAGCCGACCACCCAGGCGCAGATTTTCCGGCTGTTGGCGCGCCTCAATCAGAACAACAACACCACCATTCTGCTGATCAGCCACGACCTGCAAATGATGAGCAAATGGGCCGACCGGGTAAACGTGTTGTACTGCGGGCAAACGGTGGAAAGCGCCCAGTGCGAAGAGCTGCTGGCGGCGCCGCACCACCCGTACACCCAGGCACTGATCCGCGCCATGCCGGACTTCGGCCGCTCGCTGCCGCACAAGAGCCGGTTGAATACGCTGCCGGGCGCCATTCCTTCGTTGGAACACCTGCCGATCGGCTGTCGTCTGGGGCCGCGTTGCCCTTACGCGCAGAAGAAATGTATCGAAACGCCGCGCCTGCGCCCGGTCAAGAACCACTTCTTCGCCTGCCACTTCCCGCTGAACATGGAGGAGCAATAACATGGAAACGCTGTTGGAAGTGCGCAACCTGAGCAAAACCTACCGCTATCGCACCGGGCTGTTCCGCCGCCAGCACGTTGAGGCGGTGAAATCGGTCAGCTTTACCCTGCGCGAAGGCCAGACGCTGGCGGTAATCGGCGAGAACGGCTCCGGCAAATCCACGCTGGCGAAGATGCTCTCCGGCATGGTGGAGCCGACCGCCGGCGAACTGTTGATCGACGATCATCCGCTGGAATTCGGCGACTACCGCTACCGTAGCCAGCGCATTCGCATGATTTTTCAGGATCCGAGCACCTCGCTCAACCCGCGCCAACGCATCGGCCAGCTGCTGGACGCGCCGCTGCGGCTGAACACCGATCTTGAGCCCGCCGAGCGCGAGCAGCGCATCAACCAGACGCTGCGCCAGGTCGGCATGCTGCCGGATCACGCCTACTACTACCCGCACATGCTGGCTTCCGGGCAGAAACAGCGCGTCGCGCTGGCGCGTGCGCTGATCCTGCAGCCTAAAGTGATCGTCGCCGATGAGGCGCTGGCCTCGCTGGACATGTCGATGCGCTCGCAAATCATCAACCTGATGCTGGAATTGCAGGAAAAACACGGTATTTCCTATATCTATGTTACCCAGCACCTCGGCATGATGAAACACATCAGCGACCAGGTGTTGGTGATGCACGAAGGGGAAATCGTCGAGCGCGGCAGCACCGCCGAAGTGTTGGCGGCGCCGCTGCACGAGTTGACCAAGCGGCTTATCGCCAGCCACTTCGGCGAAGCGCTGACCGCCGACGCCTGGCGGCGCGACGGCGGCCGTTTCTGAGTTACGGCCTCACTTCCAAACCCGCTGCGGCGGGTTTTTTATTGCCGCGCGTCTGCCGCTTAGCGAGAAAGCGCACATACAAATTACATTATTGTTATATATCCTTATATTTTATTCCTTTCAGTTATTGATTAGTCCGTAACATTATTTTATCTCGCCAGGGCGATCGGTGAGGATATCCCCTACGTTGCGCTTCTCATACGACAGGATATCGCACTGATGAACAGCATTCGCCATCGCCGCCTCACGCAGTTTCTGCTCACCCTGGCCGCCGGTTTCTCTGTTTACGGCCACGCCCTGTGCTGCGATGAGCTGCGCTAAATCCGCCTTTCGCCCCGCCTGCGGGCATGTTGCCTCTTTGTCCAGCCGTCGCTGCCAGCGCAGCGGCGGCTGTTGATCATGATTAAGGATTGACCCTATGGAACGACTCCGTCGACAACATAACGCCCAGTGGTATCACGAAACCCAAAGCAGCGTGCGCGGCGATGCGCCGCTGGAGCCGCAGGCGGCCACCCATCGCGATCGTTTTCTGCTGGGGCTGGGCGCCTTTGCCGATGAAGCATTAAACAATGCACTCAGCGCCCGCTCCGGGGTGTTCAGCGCTTCGCTGGCCGGCTACCATGCCCTGTTTCCCGACCATGTGCCGCTATCGCGCTACGTGACATTGTCACCCTACGATCGCCTGAGCACCGCCCTGACCGTCGCTCAGGTGACGGGGGTGCAATCGCTTTGTAGCCACTACGCCGCCCGCCTCGCCCCGCTGCATAGCCCGGACGCCTCCCGGGAAAGCAATATCCGCCTCGCTCAGATCACCCAATATGCCCGTCAGCTTGCCAGCCAGCCCACGCTGATTTGCCGCAAGGCGCTGCAACAGCTTGGCGACGTCGGGCTGAGCCAGGCGGATATCGTTACCTTTTCGCAAGTCATCGGTTTTGTCAGCTATCAGGCGCGCGTGGTGGCAGGCATCGCGGCGTTGGCCGGCCGGCCGGCGGTGGTGGTTCCCGGTTTCCCTAACGTCGAAGACGCCGAGGGCGTCGCGTTCAGCGCCGAGGAACTGAATTGGACTGCGCGCCTGCCGCCGATCGACGCGGAAAACGCCGCCGCCGAACAGCTCGATGTGCTGGATCAAAGCCACCCGCAGGCGCGAGCCGAGTCTTATTACCTGCTGCTGGCCCACGACGCCGCCACGCTGCGCGAACGCAACGGCGTATTCAATGGCATCAATGCCGAAGGATATGGATTGTCGGCCCGCCTGAAGGCGCTGGCGACGCTGGCGGTCTCGCGCATCAACGGCAGCCGCTACTGCGCGGCGACGGTGGCGCAAGAGCTGCAGGACGACGGACTGGCCGAGGCGCTGTTCGCCGGGCTGCCTCAGGGATTGGCGTATACCGAAGACGCGGTAAAACGCGCGGTGATGCGCACCGCCGCCGAATTGACGCGCGCGCCGGAGAAGTTCACTCCGCAGAGCGTGCAGCCGCTGTTCAACAGCGGCCTGAATCAGGCACAGGCGCTGGAGGTGATCCTTACCACCGCGCTTTACGCCTGGGAAAACCGCCTGCGCCAAACGCTGGGCGATGCTGAAACCTTCACCGTCTCCGACTGAATAGCGCTTGCGGCCTTACCCTCGGCCGCAAGACAGCCTGTCCTCAGATATTCTGCCGCCGCAGCCACTCGCTGGCGGCGTCGAAAAACTTCTGCGCCAGCGGCGTAGCGCGCTCCGCCATATCGACCACCACCGCCGCATGACGCGGCATGGCGCCGATGGCCACCGGGCGCCGCTGCAACGCCGGCATCAGCGGTGATTGCAGTTGGCCGCGCGGGAACAAGCCGCAACCCAAACCGACGAAAATGCCCTCGAGCAATTGGAAGATCGAAGCGGTTTCCAGCCGCGGGTGCAGCGTCAACCCGGCGTCACGGAAGTGCTGATCGAGATAACGACGGAAGTAACGCGTCGGTTCGGCCAGGCACAGCGGTAACGCGGCCACCGCCTCCAGCGGCAACGGCGCATCGCCCACCAGCTTCGGAAAATGCTGCGGATGAAACACCAGCTCGACGCCGGTTTCCACCAGCGGTTGCGATTGGAAATGCAGTTCCTTCAAGGTCGACAGCTCGAAAAAGCCGATGCCGATGTCGACGGTATGCGCCGTCAGCGCCTCCAGCAGTTGATCGGCACTCAGCACCGCCAGCCGGTAATCGAGGTGCGGATAACGCTCGCTGACCGCCTTGAGCATTTCCGATACCGAGATACTGCACTGAGGCACCACGCCAAGGCGCAGCGTGCCATGCAAGCCATGCTTGAGCGACTCCACCTCCAGCTTCAGCCCCTGGTAAACCGAGACGATCTCACGCGCCCATGCCAGCACCCGTTCGCCTTCGGCGGTAAAACCGCCGAAATGGTTGCCGCGGTTAATCAGCGAAACGCCCAGCTCTTTTTCCAGATTTTTCAATCGCATGGATAGCGTCGGCTGGCTAACGAAGCTAGCCTCCGCCGCCCGGCCGAAGTGGCGTTCTCGTTCTAAATTACACAAATAAATCAGTTGTTTAATATCCATAGCGCGGCTCAATGATCGGCATTCGCACCAGTATACCACCGGGCGCCGCCGCCCGCCCGGTGAGTCAGAGTTTGAGCTTCACGTAATCCATCAGCCGTGAGAACACGCTACCTTGCGGCACCGCCTGCAGCGCCACCAGCGGCAGGGTTTTCACCACCTGGCCATTGTCGCTGATGCGGATCTCGCCGACGGTCTGCCCTTTATTGATCGGCGCTTCCAGCCGCGCGACGTTGAGCACGTACTGCGCCTTCAGCTTGTCCGCCTCGGTTTTCGGCAGGCTGAGCGACTGGTCCTGCGCGCTGCCGACCGGCAAGCGATGGCTTGCACCGTACCAGACCGGCTCATCCCCCAGGCTCTGGCTGGCACTGAACAGATGCGCGGTGGTAAAATCGCGCAGCCCCCAGGTCAACAGCTTACGCGCCTGCTCCTCACGCCCTTTCGCGCTTTTGCCACCCATCACCACAGCGATCAAGCGGCGATCCCCTTCGGTGGCGGAGGCGATGATGTTGAAGCCGGCCGAGGCGGTATGGCCGGTTTTCAAACCGTCGACGTGCAGGGTTTTGTCCCACAACAGGCCGTTGCGGTTCTGCTGCGTGATACCGTTCCAGGTCAGCGACTTCTCGCTGTACATGTGGTATTCCGCCGGTTCGCTCATGATGATGGCGCGCGCAATCACCGCCAGATCGCCGGCGGTGGTGAACTGCCCCGGCGCATCCAGCCCATGCACCGTTTCAAAATGGGTATTCTGCAACCCCAGCTGCGCGCTCTTCTCGTTCATCAGCTTGACGAAGTTGGCCTGGCTGCCCGCCACGTAGTCCGCCATCGCCACGCAGGCGTCGTTGCCGGAATCGATGATGATGCCGCGACTGAGATCGCGAACAGTGACCCTGTCACCCGGCTTCAGGAACATCAGCGAGGAACCTTTGAACACCGGGTTGCCCTGCGCCCAGGCATCCTTCCCTACGGTGACGACATCGTCGAGGCCAATTTTATGCTGATCGAGCGCGTGGTCGATCACCAACCCGGTCATGAGTTTGGTCAGGCTGGCCGGGTTGCGCCGTTCGTCGGCATTGCCGGCAGCCAACACCTGGCCGGTGGTGTAATCCATCAACACGTAAGAGGCGGCGTCTATCGCCGGCGGGGTCATGGTGGGAAAATTGGGCGACGTTTCCGCCGCCTGCGCCGCCAAAGGCAGTAAAATACCGCCGATCACCACTGATACTGAACGCTTCACGCTGTGTTCCTCAGGCCCGCAGGCTAAATAAAATACCAATATAATCCGCGAGATAGACTGCATTAATTCACATTCAGACGAAACCATTACTCTTTTGCAGCGAGTGTCTTTATGCAACCATTTGTTTACGTCACCGCCCGCCCGCGATAGATATGCTCTATGCCGCCATTGCCCCATTCGATTAGACGCCACCCCGCAACGCCCCTAAACTTGTGACATAAATACGCAAGACGCATAAAAAAGCGTTTACTTTTTAGCTACAACCACCTGCGAAGTGTCACCATGAAATTCAAACCGTCAATCAAGCCTTATACCGGCCCAGCGGGCGGCTGGGGTTCGCTTGAAGCCACCACCCGCTTTGTCCTCGACAGTAAACAAACGCTAAAAAACATGCGCAACCTGATGCGCGTCAACAAGGCACGCGGCTTCGACTGCCCCGGTTGCGCCTGGGGCGACGACAACCACAGCACCTTCAGCTTCTGCGAAAACGGCGCCAAAGCGGTCAGTTGGGAAGCGACGCGCAGCGCGGTCGAGCCCGAATTCTTCGCCGCCCACATCGTCAGCACCCTGCAGCAGCAGAGCGATTATTTCCTCGAATATCAGGGGCGCCTCACGCATCCGATGCGTTACAACGCCGAAACCGACCACTATGAACCTATTCATTGGCCGGACGCGCTGGCGCTGATCGCCAAACACATCAACGGCATGGACAACCCGAACCAGATCGAGCTGTATACCTCGGGCCGCGCCAGCAACGAAGCGTCGTACCTTTATCAGCTGTTCGGCCGCATGCTCGGCACCAGCAATTTCCCCGACTGCTCCAATATGTGTCATGAAGCGAGCGGCGTTGGGCTGAAACAGAGCATCGGCGTCGGTAAAGGCACCATCCGCATCGACGACTTTGAAAAAGCCGACGCCATCTTCGTGTTCGGCCAAAACCCCGGCACCAACCACCCGCGCATGCTGCACAGCCTGAAAAACGCCGCCCGGCGCGGCGCGCGCATCGTCAGCTTCAACACCCTGCGCGAGCGCGGGTTGGAAAGGTTCGCCGATCCGCAGGATCCGGTGCAAATGCTGACGCCTAAGTCCTCGCCGATCAGCTCGTCCTATTACCAACCGAATCTGGGCGGCGATATGGCGGCGGTGCGCGGCATGGTGAAAGCGCTGCTGGAAACCCACCGTCAGCGTCTGGCCACCGGTGAACCCGCCCTGTTCGACCTGACGTTTATCGAACAGCACAGCGTCGGCGTGGAGGCTTACCTGGCGCAGGTGGACGCGACCGAGTGGCAGACCATTACCGCACAGTCAGGCCTGAGCGAAGCGCAACTGCGCCAGGCGGCGGCCACCTACCAGGGCGCCGAGCGGGTAATCTGCACCTGGGCGATGGGCGTGACACAGCATAAACACTCTATCGCGACGGTGCGCGAAATCACCAACCTGCAGCTGCTGTTCGGGCAACTGGGCAAGCCGGGCGCCGGTCTGTGTCCGGTGCGCGGCCACAGCAACGTCCAGGGCAACCGCACCATGGGGATCGATGAGAAGTCGCCGAAGGCGCTGCTCGACAGCCTGGAACGCCACTTTAACTTCACCGCCAATCGCGCGTTGGGCCACAACACGGTAGAAGCGATCGAGGCGATGCTGCGCGGCGAAGTGAAAGTGCTGATCGCGCTGGGCGGCAACCTGGCCGCCGCGGCGCCGGACACCGAGCGCACCGCCCGCGCCCTGCGCAACTGCGATTTGACGGTGCATATCAGCACTAAACTTAACCGCAGCCACCTGGTGACCGGCAAAGACGCGCTGATCCTGCCAACGCTGGGCCGCACCGAGTTGGATATGCAGGCCAGCGGCTCGCAGTACATCACGGTCGAAGACTCTTTCAGCATGGTTCACGCTTCGGAAGGCATCGGCAAACCGCTGGCGGATACCCAACGCTCGGAAACCGCGATCGTTTGCGGCATTGCCGACGCGGTGCTGGGCACGCAACAGCTGGACTGGCTGGAACTGGCCGACGACTACTCGCTGATCCGCGATCATATCGCCGCCACCATTCCCGGCTTCGAGGATTTCAACCGGCGCTGCGACCAGCCCGGCGGGTTCTACCTGGGCAACGCCGCCGCCGAACTGCGCTTCGCCACGCCGAGCGGCAAGGCGGAATTCAGCGCCGCCGCGCTGCCGGCGACCCTGTTCCCGCAGCTGGGCGACGAGCAAGCGCCGTTTACCCTGCAAACCCTGCGTTCGCACGATCAGTACAACACCACCATCTATGGCCTGGATGACCGTTACCGCGGCGTATACGGCCAACGCGAAGTGTTGTTCATCCATCCGGAAGATCTGGCGGCGCTGGGCCTGCAGGATGGCGAACGGGTAGAGATAGAAACCCTGTGGAACGACGGCGTGGTGCGCAAGGTGGACGGCTTCAAGCTGGTGAGTTACGACATTCCGCGTGGCAACCTGGCGGCCTACTATCCGGAAACCAACCCGCTGGTGCCGCTGGCGAGCTTCGGCGACGGCACCGGCACCCCGACGTCGAAGTCAATCCCGGTGGTAATTCGCCGCAGCGAACAGCAACCCTCGCTGCGTATTGCCTGAAAACGCGCGCCCGGTTCACGCCGGGCGCGCCAATATCTCCAGGATGGTCTGCAATTCGTCAGACAGCTGATGCCTGCGCCAGACAAAGTAGAGATCGCTCACGCCCTCCTCGCCCATTTCCACCACCTTCAGCCCCGGCGCCGGCAAGATCTGCGGCAGCAAAGAGCCAGGCACACAGGCAACGCCGCAACCGGCCTGCACGCAGGCCGCCATCGCGGCATAAGATTCCATTTCCAGCGTCATACGCGGCTTCAGCCCGCGCGAGGCGAGCCAGTGATCGACCTTCAGGCGGAACGAGCATTCGCGGCTGAAGGTGTAAAACTCCAGCGCCGCCAGGGTAGCGGCGTCGGGTTGCCCGGCGCCGGCCGGCATCAGCAGCACCAGCCGTTCGTCAAACGCCTTTTGGCTGGCCAGCAGCGGATGTTCAATCGGGCCATCGCTGATCGCCAGATCGAGATCGCTGTCGATCAGCATGCGCTCCAGCACCAATGAATCGCGGCTCAGCACGTTGATCTGCAGATGAGGCTGTAAACGGCGCAGCCGGGCGATACGCGCCGGCAAATGGCTGACCAGCGAGAAATCCAGCGCCCCGAGGTTCAGCAGCCCGTGCTGGTACTCGCCGGCGAACAGTTGCTTGCTGCGCTCCGCCTGCGCCACGATGTCGCGCGCCTGCTGGTAGAACAACCGGCCTTTGGGATTGACGTACAGCCGGTTCTTGTCGCGAAAAAACAGTTCGCCGCCCAACGACTCCTCCAGCTCGCGCAGCCGCAGCGTGACGTTGGAAGGCACGCAGTGCAGCTCGCGGGCGGCGGCGGCGATGGTTTTGTGTTCCACCACGGTACAGAAAAACTTCAGTTGGCTCAGCTTCATGTTTCATTCACTTTTAGTAAGTGTTTTAGTTAAAAACAATCACTTTAGATTAGCATCGATTTCACCTACAGTCTGCCGACACCCTGAGGAGGATCACTGATGCCACTGAATGATTTATTGACGCTGCCCGGCGTGGCGGCCCAACCCGACGCGGTAACCGACGGTTACGTATTCAACCACACCATGATCCGCGTGAAAGACCTGACCAAAGCGCTGGATTTCTACACCCGCGTGCTGGGCTTTACCCCAGTCTATCTGGAAGAGTTTAAAGAAGCCGCCTTCACCATCTGCTACCTGACGCGCAGCCCGCGCGAGCAGATCCCGCAGGATGACGACGAGCGCAAACGCTGGGCGCTGAGCCAGCCGGGCATTCTCGAACTGACCCATAACCACGGCACCGAAAATCAGGCAGATTTCCACTACCACAACGGCAACGGCGAGCCGCGCGGCTTTGGCCACCTGTGCGTCACGGTGCCGGACGTGCGCGCCGCCTGCGAGCGTTTTGAGCGCCTCGGCGTCACCTTCCAGAAACGCCTGCATGAAGGCCGTATGAACTACGTCGCGTTCATTCGCGATCCGGACGATTACTGGATTGAAATCCTGCAGCCGACGCCGCTGCAGGACTGATTGTCACCCCCCCTTCACCCCGGCCTGCGCGCCGGGGTTTTTCATCTATCGCATTTCGATTGACCGATCTTGCGCAAAAACGGGCGGCAACGCGGGGATCCGTGACGTTAGGCTTGCTCGCAGCGGGTGATTCGCGTAAAACTGTCAGCCGCAAATCTTGCCACTCACAACCCATTCACTGGACGATATGTTTCAAGATAACCCGCTGCTGGCGCAGCTAAAACAGCAACTTCACTCTCAGACCCCGCGCGTTGAAGGCGTCGTGAAAGGGACTGAGAAAGGCTTTGGCTTTCTTGAAGTAGACGGTCAAAAAAGCTACTTCATTCCGCCGCCGTACATGAAGAAAGTCATGCACGGGGATCGCATTATCGCCACCCTGCACACCGAGAAAGAACGTGAAATCGCCGAGCCGGAAACCCTGGTCGAGCCATTCCTCTCGCGCTTCGTCGGCCGCGTGCAAAAGCGCGACGATCGCCTGTCCATCGTGCCCGATCATCCGTTGCTGAAGGATGCGATTCCGTGCCGCCCGGTGCGTGAACTGGCCCACAATTTCCAGGCCGGCGACTGGGCGGTGGCGGAAATGCGCCGCCACCCGCTGAAAGGCGATCGCGGCTTCAACGCCGACCTGACCCAGTTTATCACCGACGGTGAAGACCATTTCGCCCCGTGGTGGGTGACGCTGGCGCGTCACAACCTGGAGAAAGAGGCGCCGGAGATGCAGGCCCTCAGCGAGCCGGACGCGGCGCTGGTGCGTGAAGATCTGACCGCGCTCGAATTCGTCACCATCGACAGCGCCAGCACCGAAGACATGGACGATGCGCTGTACGTGACCGACAACGGCGACGGTTCGCTGCAGCTGACCATCGCCATCGCCGATCCGACCGCCTACGTTGAACAAGGCAGCAAGCTGGATGAGATCGCCCGCGTGCGCGCCTTCACCAACTACCTGCCGGGCTTCAACATCCCGATGCTGCCGCGCGACTTGTCGGACAACCTGTGCTCGCTGCGCCCTAACGAGCGCCGCCAGGTGCTGGCCTGCCGCGTGACCATCGCCGCCGACGGCGCGCTGGGCGACGATATTCAGTTCTTCGCCGCCGAGATCGAATCCAAAGCCAAGCTGGTGTACGACGAAGTCTCCGACTGGCTGGAAGGCATTGCCGGCTGGCAGCCGCCGAGCGACGCCATAGCGCAACAGGTTACCCTGCTGAAACGCGTTTGCGACGCACGCAACGCCTGGCGCCACCAGCACGCGCTGGTGTTCAAAGATCGCCCGGACTACCGCTTCGTACTGGGTGAAAAAGGCGACGTGCTGGAGATCGTCACCGAGCAGCGCCGCAGCGCCAACCGCATCGTTGAAGAATGCATGATCGCCGCCAACGTCTGCGCCGCCATCGTGCTGCGCGATCGCCTGGGTTTTGGCGTGTACAACGTGCACACCGGTTTCGATCCTGCGCTGGTCGAGCAAGCAGTCAGCGTGCTGCAGGCCAACGGCGTGGAAGCCGAAGCCGAGAAGCTGCTGACCCTCGACGGTTTCTGCGAACTGCGCCGCCATCTGGATGCGCAGCCGACCCAGTTCCTCGACAGCCGCATCCGCCGCTTCCAGACCTTCGCCGAGATCAGCACCACGCCGGGGCCGCACTTCGGTCTGGGGCTGGAGGCTTACGCCACCTGGACATCGCCGATCCGTAAATACGGCGATATGGTCAACCATCGTCTGCTGAAGGCGATCATCAACCAGCAGCCGGCGGAAAAACCGCAGGATGACGTGACGGTGCAGCTGGCGGAACGCCGCCGCCTGAACCGCATGGCGGAACGCGACGTCGGCGACTGGCTGTACGCCCGCTTCCTGCAGGACAAGGCCGGTACCGATACCCGTTTCAACGCCGAGATCATCGACGTGACCCGCGGCGGCCTGCGCGTACGTCTGCTGGACAACGGCGCGGTTGCCTTTATCCCGGCGCCGTTTATTCACGCGGTGCGTGACGAGATGCAATGCAGCCAGGAAACCGGCACCGTGCAGATCAAAGGTGAAGTGGTTTACCGCCAGAGCGACACCTTGCAGGTCACCATCGCCGAAGTGCGCATGGAAACCCGCAGCGTGATCGCCCGCCCTGCGGCCTGACGGCCGGATAACGTGCGGTAACAAGCGTCAAGCGCCGGCGGTGAAAACCGCCGGCGTTTTTTTTGCCTCGCACCCGCTATTGCAACTTATCACCGCCGGTTTCGCGCAACAGCGGCAGCGCGGCCAGCGAGATTAGCGTCGCCAGCATCAGATAGCCGGCGGGCGCCAACAATGAACCGCTGAGCACGATCGACTGGGAAGCGATGTATTGGGCAAAGCCACCGAAAATTGCGACGCCGAGGCTATAAACCAGCGCAAACCCCAACGCACGCACTCGCTGCGGAAACAGCTCGGAAATCATCAACAACGTCGGAACAGAACCTAACGTTGTCAGCGCAACCATCAACGCCACCACGCTCAGCAACACCGCCGGATGCGGCGCCACCGTCAGCAGCCAGAAAACCGGCAACGCCAACAACAAAATGGCGATCCGCGCCCAAAGGATCAGCGGCAGGCGACCGTAGCGATCGCACCAATGCCCGACCAGCAAGCTGCCGGCGAAGGTGATGATCCCGGCCAGCAGCATCGCCGCATACCCGTAGGTCTGCGCCATCCCCAGATACTTGACCGCAAAGGTGCCCAGATAGTACATCGAGATATAGGTAGCGACGGTGGCGCCGATGGTCAACATCACGCCGAGCATCACCGCCCGGGAATGTTTGCGCAGTGGTACAGGCGCTTCATGGGTACGCTCAGCCGGCGGCCGGTCGCTTTCCAGCCCGAGACGCAGCCAGCAACCGAGCGGCGCCAGCGCCACGCCGATGAAGAAAGGAATGCGCCATCCCCAACTGGCCATGGCCTGCGGATCGCCCGTGAGCACCGGCAGCCAACCGCTGAGCCCCAACGCCGTCACGCCGCCGATCACGCTGGCGATGCCCTGCGTCGCCAGCGCCCAGCTGGAGTAGAATCCTCGCCGGCCAGGCGGCGCCGATTCCACCAGAATCGACATGGAGGCACCCACCTCGCCGCCCGCCGCCACGCCCTGGATCAGGCGCGCTGCCACCAGCGTGATCGTGCCCCAATAGCCGGCGCTGGCATAGGTCGGCGCAAAACCAATCATCGCCGTGCCCAGACTCATCAGGGATATCGTCAGAATCATCGCGGATTTTCGCCCGCAGCGATCGGCATAAGCGCCGATCAAAATGCCCCCCAACGGCCGCATGATAAAACTGACGCCGAATGTGGCGAACGCCAGCAGCAGCGCCAAATTGGGATCGCTGGAGGGAGGGAAAAACAGTACGCTGATATAAATAACGAAAAAATTGTAAATACCGAAATCGAAGAACTCTAACGCATTGCCAAAAGAGGCGGCGAATATCACCTTCTTGCCGCCGACTTTCGGTCGCGTCGTTATTTCCTGCCGGGCCGCAAGCGTATTTTCACTCATTATGACCTTCCCTGTTATTATTCTTTGAGTTTATTTTAAATAGGCTTCCACCAGCGCTCCCCAATAATGGCTGCCCGCCACCAGACATTCATCGTTAAAGTCGTATCCCGGGTTATGCACCATACAGCTTCCTTCACCGTCGCCATTACCGATCAGCAGATAACACCCCTGCGGCTGCGCCTCGAGCATGAAGGTGAAATCTTCGCTGCCCATCAGCGGCTTGGCGCCGTAGTGCGCGCGCGCGGTGCCAAACTGCTGTTCCGCCACCTGATGCGCGAAGCGCGTCATGGCCTCATCGTTGACCAATACGGGAGCGCCGTTGATGTGGTTCACGATTGCCGTGGCACCGAAGCTTTGCGCCTGCGCCTGAATCAGCGCAGGAATGCGCGTTAACAGCTCGGTTCGCCACTCGCGCCCCAGCGATCGCACGCTAAGCCGCATTTCCGCGCTGTCCGGGATCACATTGGCCGCCTCACCGGCCTTAATGCTGCCGACGGTGATCACCGCCGCCTCCAGCGGATCGGTATTACGCGAGACAATGCTTTGCAGCGCGACGACAATATGCGAGGCCACGAGCACCGGATCGACGGTCAGATGCGGCATAGCGCCGTGCCCACCGCAGCCTTGCACGGTAACGACGAATTGGTCCGTCGAAGCCATAAAGGCGCCGTGACGGAAGAAAAACTCGCCCACCGGCAGACCCGGCATGTTGTGCATGGCGAAGATGGCGTCACAGGGAAAGCGTTCGAATAACCCTTGCTCCACCATCAACGCGCCGCCGCCCAGCGTCTCTTCCGCCGGCTGAAAGATCAGGTGCAGCGTGCCGTTGAAGCGGCGGGTTTGCGCCAGGTAACGCGCAGCGCCGAGCAACATGGTGGTATGGCCATCGTGGCCGCAACCGTGCATGCGGTTGGGCACGCTGCTGCTCCAGGATTTGCCGTTGTTTTCTTCGATCGGCAGCGCATCCATATCGGCGCGCAGCCCGAGACGCTTCGCACCGGCGCCCGCTCGCAGCGTACCGACGACGCCGGTGCCCGCCAATCCGCGGTGCACCTCATACCCCCACGAACTCAGATAATCCGCCACCAAATCGCTGGTACGAAACTCCTCGAAGCCAAGCTCCGGGTGCTGGTGAATATCATGACGAATAGCCGTTAACTGCGGTAAATATCCTGCAATGACTTTATCTATCATTATTAATTCCTTTTATTGACTTTATTATTTGTGAAATAAATGAATGGCACCTCAAGCGCGAGCCAAGATATATCACGCAAAACGTTTATTGGTATCCCTCGCGTCGGCAATACAGAAAAATAATGCCAAAGGGATCGCGCAAGCGATGGGTTTAAATATTATCCGCCAGATAAAAATTAAAAATGCAGCAGGAAACGCTGCCGGGCCACATTGTGACGACAGCCTGCACCAATGGGGTTTCATCACGTTGTTTTTCCACCAAAACCCCACTTGCTTCACATTTCTCATCCGACCTGCCACGGTTCGGCGGCAAAACTTCTACTGTTAAAACGTCATTCCTAATAACAAGGTCGATTTTTACCTCTGCACGCCAAGGAGTTGTTTCATGAAAAACATCAGGTCCGGACTTATCTGGCTGCTGGTGGCGTTGGTCGGCGCTTTCGCCTTCGCCATGCTGGCGCTCAGCCGCGGCGAACACGTCAACGCCGTCTGGCTGGTGGTCGCCGCCGTCGCCTGCTACAGCATCGCCTACCGCTTCTACAGCCGGTTCATCGCCGATAAGGTTTTTGAACTGGATGACCGCCGTCTAACCCCGGCCGAACGTCACAACGACGGCCTGGACTATGTGCCCACCAACAAATGGGTGCTGTTCGGCCACCACTTCGCCGCCATCGCCGGCGCCGGGCCGCTGGTGGGGCCGATTCTGGCCGCGCAGATGGGCTTCCTGCCGGGAACCATCTGGATCCTGGTCGGCGTCATGCTGGCCGGCGCGGTGCAGGATTTCCTGGTGCTGTTTATCTCCACCCGCCGCGACGGGCGTTCGCTGGGGGAGATGGCCAAACAGGAGCTGGGGGCGTTCGCCGGGGTGATTACCATGCTCGGCGCGCTGGGGGTGATGATCATCATCCTGTCGGCGCTGGCGCTGGTGGTGGTGAAGGCGCTGGCCGACAGCCCGTGGGGGCTGTTCACCATCGCCGCCACCATCCCGATCGCGCTGTTCATGGGCGTCTACATGCGTTTTATTCGCCCGGGTAAGATCGCGGAAATCTCGGTAATCGGCTTCGTGCTGATGCTGCTGGCGATCATTTACGGCGGCAACGTGGCGCAAGATCCCTACTGGGGGCCGTTCTTCACGCTGCACGGCACCACCTTGACCTGGGTGCTGGTGATCTACGGCTTCGTCGCCTCGGTGCTGCCGGTGTGGCTACTGCTGGCGCCGCGCGACTACCTTTCGACCTTTATGAAGATCGGCGTCATCATCGGTCTGGCCATCGGCATCGTTTTCGCCATGCCGGAGATGAAAATGCCGGCGGTTTCGCGCTTTATCGACGGCAGCGGCCCGGTGTTCGCCGGCGCCCTGTTCCCGTTCCTGTTCATCACCATCGCCTGCGGCGCCATTTCCGGCTTCCACGCGCTGGTTTCCAGCGGCACCACGCCCAAACTGGTGGAGCGCGAAAGCCACATTCGCTTTATCGGTTACGGCGCCATGCTGATGGAGTCTTTCGTCGCCATCATGGCGTTGATCTGCGCCTCGGTGCTGGATCCGGGCGTTTACTTCGCCATGAACTCACCGGCGGCGCTGATCGGCACCACGGTGGAAAATGCTTCACAGGTGATTAACAGCTGGGGCTTTATCGTCACGCCGGAAACGCTGGCGCTGATCGCCAAAGAGGTGGGTGAAAATTCAATACTGTCGCGCGCCGGCGGTGCCCCGACCTTCGCCGTGGGCATGGCGCACATCATCAGCGAGGTGTTCAACAGCCGGGCGATGATGGCGTTCTGGTACCACTTCGCCATTCTGTTCGAAGCGCTGTTCATCCTGACCGCCGTCGACGCCGGCACCCGCGCCTGCCGCTTTATGGTGCAGGATCTGGTAGGCGTGGCGGTGCCGCAGTTGGCCAACAACCGCTCCTGGTTCGGCAACCTGGCGGGCACCACGGTGGCGGTGGCCGGCTGGGGCTTCTTCGTGTATCAGGGGGTGGTCGATCCGCTCGGCGGCATCAATACCCTGTGGCCGCTGTTCGGCATCGGCAACCAGATGCTGGCATCGATGGCGCTGATCCTCGGCACCGTGGTGCTGTTCAAGATGAAGAAGCAGCGTTACGCCTGGGTCACCATTCTGCCGACCGCCTGGCTGTTCGTCACCTCGATGACCGCCGGCTGGCAGAAGATCTTCCATGAGAAACCGAGCATCGGCTTCCTGGCGCAGGCGAAGAAGTTCTCCACCGGCATCGAGCAAGGCACGATCATTGCGCCGGCCAAGTCGCTGAAGGACATGGAGACCATCGTGTTCAGCAACCAGATCAACGCCGCGCTGTGCGGGTTCTTTATGCTGGTGGCTGTGACCATGCTGATCGCCGCTTTCTTCGCCATCCGCCGGGCGCTGCGTTCCGAACAACCGACGGCTCACGAAGTCAGCGCCGCGCTGCGGGAGGAAACCAGCCGTGGCTGAGTCCCGGGGTTGAGATAGACGGCCGGCCCCTTGAGCAATGCGCTGCTCGAGGGGTTAGGTCGTTACCGCGCCGGTGGGCAATTTTGCGTTTACGGCGGCATCCGCCTCCGCCTCACCGATCAACGGACTGCTGCAGCTGTTTTATTTCTTGCCTGCCTAGGCTATTCATCAAACGCTATTTATTAAATCTCAGCGATAACAACGCTGCCTTCGCCACGTCATCATACTGCTTCTCCAAATCTTTGGTCATATTGAACGACACCTGCACTACTTTTTCGTTAGCTGAGGTCATCAATAACATGTTGAGAATCTCAGTATCCATAGCCTGAGAACGGAAGGTAATCAGCCACGCTTTATGCCCGTCCACCATCACGGCCTCCGCCTGTGGGCTGTAGTTAGTCATCATTTTCAGCATAGTCTCTTTCATCATATCAAGCTTGGCAGCGGGCATGGCACTACGCCCGGCAGTAATACCTAAAGAGGCTTTACCACGCTCATCGCCATAAATAACCATTGGACGATTTTCGGAAGGATATTTAAATTTTGCCATATCTTCCGGCATAGGCATAAAAGTCTGCGGGATTTCGATGCTCAGTTTCAGAGATGGAAAATCTGTACGTTCCATTTTCATTTCTGAATGCGCGGAAATTGCCACCATCATAGAGAAAGAGGCCACCAAAATTTTATGAAAAATAGTCATTATCACCTCGTAATTAATTTTCAACCACGGCAGTGCACACGAGAGGGTAAGTTATTTTGAGGAACTGGCTTTGTGATAGTCCAGACCCCTGTTGGCACCCACTCATACTGTTTTGATACTGGATTTAGAATCTTGTCCATTGGTACTTTAATAACATTACCCACGGCATAACCTGCTGAAGCACCAGCCTTACTCAGCAGCGCCACCATAAATGGATCATCACCGCTGATTTCAGCCTGGTAATAACCGCCTGCCGCATTCCAGGCCATTGTCGGGTTATAACCTTTACCAGCAGTAATGGCACCAATAACACCGGAGCCAATTACATCAGATAGTTTCACTTCGCCAGTTGTGCCATATTGAATACCAGCCCCCAATCCGGCACCCACACCGACAGCAATCAACTGCTCTTTGGTATTATTAACCGCATTGGTGATGATCGCTTTTCCGCCCATTATGGCCACCGGCCACGATGTCGGGTCCATGACAACAGACATCATCCGATCACCCGTGGTGATATTCTCCTCTAGGAATTTCAAATCCGTTCCGTCAAGGTAATTCACCAGCGCTGCCGCGCTCGGGTCTCTCAGCTTTTCATCCAGCCGGTTCTGCTCCTTCTCCTTGTTGAATATCGGGCTGATGCTGCCGTCGTTGGCATGTTCGGTATCCCGGTTTAGCTGCGCCACATCCTGCTGCTGTTTGTCGGTGTCACGGACTATCAGCGTTCCCTCACTGACCCCGGCTTTTGTCGTGCCCTCGGCGTGCCCGCTGTTGTTGGCGCCCGACAGCATGCCGCCGGCCGTTACACATAAAAGCGACTACCCCAGCCAAGGACTGGCAACTACTTATGGATGGTAAGGTTGGTAATCTTCGAATTCCCAAGCAAAAACACGAGAGAGTTTCTGAGCAATCTCCATCCAGTCACTCCCCTCACACTGGTCAATATAATCCGTGATGGTTTTGGTGATCTCATCAAGATCGTACTTTCGAACCAGCAGAGTATGGCGTATCAGCTCAGGCACCCAGCGATGCTTACAAAGCCATTCGGGAGTGCAAATTAACACTTGATAATCATTCCCTCCGACCTCATTTTCAGGACCGATACATAAGTTGATCCATAACCCAAAACAATCGACCTCATCAGGTTGATAAGTTTCTGGAGTGAATTCTGCTGAGTAAACACCTAAAGATTTAAGCTCACCTTTCATTGAGTTATCACCATGTGCGCATTACCTATTTTTTGACCGTCTTTTAATGTTTCAAAGTTAGCTTGAACACCTGTTGGGCTTAGTTCTTGTGGTGTATTCGGCTTAGAGGCGGGATAACGATAAACACGAGTGCCGTCGGCACTTATTAAGCCTTTTCCATCACTGAGTGGCCTAGCTCCATCGCCCACCCAAATTTTACCCAAGCGATCGGCTTCTTCTTTGCTGCCTGAGCCAATACCGTAGTTAAGCTTTCCATTGTCACCTTTAACTGCCGCTGCCAACCGAGGATCTTGCTTGGCAATATTATTCAGGTTTTGCTGTTTTAACTCTTCTTTCAATTTTGGGTAAGTGGCAGCATTATGTGCTGATATTTCACTACTAGCTTTATTTAGCTGCTTAGACGCTTCAGCAACATCCCCCTTCTTCAGCGCCGCCTCTGCCGCCTTGATCGCCTTACCGGCCGCATCACCAGCACCTGGGATAATCCCTATCGCCGCAACCAGATAATCCAGCGCACTCTGCGCTTCCGCAAAGCTCTTGATATCACTAATGATAGGCACGAAGTCTAAACCAAAGCCCGCTGCGCCTTTCAGCAGTTCGTCACTGTTGGCCTGCATCTTCGCTGAACACGCTTCTGCACTTATCCCTGCACAGTTTTTCTTCTTATACTCTTCTACTGCCGCTTTTAAGCTATCCTGCGCTTTCTGGTATTTCTCTTCCTGTGATACGCCCGAGACTTTATTCTCGATGATGTCACTCAGCGCATTATTCTCCACCGCCGTCTTCCCTGCCTGCCCGCCGGTCACCGCTCCCGCAGTATCGCCCGTCGCCAGCCCGCCTGCAAGCCCTGCGGCCAACTGGCTCAGTGCGCTGACCTGTTGTTTCTCGCTTTCGCTCAGCTGCTGCGTCGTTTTGCCCGGGAACAGCTGGCCGGCAATGTAGCGCGCCGCCAGTTCCCCGCTGCCCGCGCCCAGCCCCCCTGCGGTAGCTGACTGATTGTTCAGCTGCGCCGTCACCGCACCCAGCACTGCATGCGCCATCGCGTTGGCGGCGATGTTGTCTTCACCGACCCGTTTCTTGATTTCCGTCGCCAGGTACGGCGAAGTACCGCTCGCCAGTGCGCCCGCCAGGTTATTGCCCGCCAGCGCCGTCAGCGCCGTCAGCGCCCCCGTTACCGCCTGCGCCGCCTTCTGCAGATCGCTCCGGTGCCGTATTGCCGCATCGCGTTGTCGTACGCCCGCTGCAACATGTCCGCCTCGCGGAACGGTTTGCCGCCCTGCTCAAGCTGCTCCCTGGCCTGCGCCAGCGCCGCCGGGTCTTTCTGCACCTTCAGCCCGGCGATATCGCCCAGTTGTAACGCCGAGAAGTGGAGATTTTTAGGGCTTAGATTTAAGAATCCCGGCTAGACTAGATGGGGTTCTTACTATCCAACTTATTCTATTTCTACAGATCACGATAATAGAAAAACCATACCGGCAATCCTATCAATATTCCAACAAGAGCTATTTTAAAATAAGTAAATAGCTTAGCGATAAAAAATGATAGTAAGTTTTCCCCTCCTCCAACCCAGTAACCAAGGAGACTGAATAACACAGCCATAATAAATAAAACAATAAAAAGGCTTGAGCAGAGATAAAATAAAGCAATAACAGATCTATACTTACTATTCATCACTGATTTTCCTTTTTATTTTTCAGAGCCTCATTCATTCCCTCTGTAAACAACCCCGCAGCTACAGAGTCCCCTGCGTTACCCACTATAGAAGGCAATGGGTTTTGCGGAGCTGGCTTACTAATAGTCCAGACTCCTGTTGGTACCCATTCGTACTGTTTTGATATTGGATTCAGTTTTTTATCAAACGGTACCTTGATAAGGTTACCAGCGACATAACCAGCAGATGCCCCTGCCTTACTTAGTAGGGCACCCATGAGCGGATCATCACCATTGATTTCCGCTTGATAATAGCCACCTGCGGCATTCCAAGTTACTGTTGGATTATAGCCTTTACCGGCTGTAATGAGGCCGATAACTCCAGCACCGATAACATCAGACAGTTTGACCTCGCCTGTTTTGCTTGTTCCATATTGGATGGCTGTATTAGCAGCGCCGGATACCCCCGCAGCTATTAGTTGCTCCTTGACTCCTGCTCTGCTGGTAATAATGGCTTTCCCACCCATTACCACAACTGGCCATGAAGTTGGATCGCTAACCACCGAAAGCACCCTATCACCTGTAGTAATATTATCTTTCAGGAATTTCAAGTCTGTGCCGTTGAGATAATTAACCAACGCTGCTGCATCCGGATCTTTCAGTTTTTCATCCAGTCGAAACTGTGAAGGATGGGCATCATTTGCAATATTGGTTGCTCCCTGGACAAGCTCCTCCCAAGTCACGCAAGCAACTCCGCCACCAGTACAAGCTTCTATCAGTGCTTTGCTTTTCTTATTACTGATTCCAATATACCTTTCTAGCACTGGCTTGCAATCGCCTCCTGAAGCTTTGCAGGCAGACAGCTCTTTATCAAGAGCCCTGGCTTCTGTCGTATTCAGCCAGTTATTCTCCACCGCATTCTTGCCGGCCTGCCCGCCCGTCACCGCTCCCGCAGTATCGCCCGTCGCCAGGCCGCCTGCAAGCCCTGCGGCCAACTGGCTCAGCGCGCTGACCTGCTGTTTCTCGCTTTCGCTCAGCTGCTGCGCCGTTTTGCCCGGGAACAGCTGGCCGGCAATGTAGCGCGCCGCCAGTTCCCCGCCGCCCGCGCCCAGTCCCCCTGCGGTGGCTGACTGGTTGTTCAGCTGCGCCGTTACCGCACCCAGCACAGCGTGTGCCATCGCGTTGGCGGCAATGTTGTCTTCACCGACCCGTTTCTTGATTTCCGTCGCCAGGTACGGCGAAGCACCGCTCGCCAGCGCGCCCGCCAGGTTATTGCCCGCCAGCGCCGTCAGCGCTCCCGTCACCGCCTGCGCCGCTTTCTGCAGATCGCTGCCGGTACCGTATTGCCGCATCGCGTTGTCGTACGCCTGCTGCATCACCGCCGTATCGTTCGTCGGTTTGCCGCTCTTCTCAAGCTGCTCCCTGGCCTGCGCCAGCGCCGCCGGGTCTTTCTGTGCCTTCAGCCCGGCGATATCGCCCTGCGTGCGGATGACGTCCATCGCCTGGCCGCCAATCTCGCCGATAAGCTGCGCCTGCTTCAACCGGTTCTGCTCCTTCTCCTTGTTGAATATCGGGCTGATGCTGCCGTCGTTGGCATGTTCGGTATCCCGGTTTAGCTGCGCCACATCCTGCTGCTGTTTGTCGGTGTCACGGACTATCAGCGTTCCCTCACTGACCCCGGCTTTTGTCGTGCCCTCGGCGTGCCCGCTGTTGTTGGCGCCCGACAGCATGCCGCCGGCCGTGTTGGTCAACAGCTCTTTGCCCACCGGCCCGCCAGTGCTGAAGCTGCCGCCGCTGTGCGTCGCGCTGTAGTCCGCCTGGTTGTGGATGTCCTTCCAACCCAGCGTGCCGGTATCGAGGCGGTTGTTCTCTTTGTCTGCCTGGCTGGCTATCACCGCGCCATCGAGCTGGGTATGTTCTTTGACCTTGACGTCATACCCGCCTTTGCCGGCAAACAGCCCAGTCTGTTCTTTTACCGAGTCGAAGTTGCTGTGCAGCTTGTCCTTGCTGGCACTTACGTTGGCGGAGCCGGTCATCGAGCCGAAGGTGAAACTGCCGCCCGCGCTGGCGTTTTGCTGTTTGGCATCATAGCGGTCGCTATCCTGTTCACTTTGCAGCGTCAGGTCACGGCCCACGTCGACGGTAACCTTTTCACCGCTGGCCTGCGCGCCGGTAAGCGTGGTGTCGCGGCCGCTGGTCAGGTTGAGACGGCTGCCCGCATCCAGGGTGGTTTCGGTATGGGTCAGGCCGTTGCCGCTCTCATGCCCTTTGCCGGCATTGACGCCGGCCGAGACGCTGATGCCATACCCGCCCGAGCCCGCACCAATGCCGACGCCGACGTTACCGCCCTTGCTGCTGTTCTTGCCGACGGTGCTTTCGCTGTTCTGCGCAGATTGCAGGCTGATGTCCCGCGCCGCATCGAGCGACAGGTCTTTGCCCGCTTTCAGCTGACTGCCGGCGATGGCGATATCGCCACTCTGTGCGCTGTGGTTATTGCCCTGCGCCGTTATCGACAGGTTTTGTCCGGCGGTGAGCGTGCTGCCTTGCGACTGGCGGCTGTCGGTGCGGGTTTCGCTCTTCGACGACTGACTGCCGTAGGAGGCGCTGATGCCCACCGTGTTGGTGGCGCCTTTCCCTGTATCTGTATTGAGTTTGTCGAGCTCAACGGCTTGCGCCGCCTGCACGCCGGACAGCGCCGCCTTGGTGTTTTGCAGCGCGTTCAGGCGCCCATCGCCTTCCTTTCTCGCCTGCTGCGCAGTGCTGACGGCGGTGTTGAGCGCGCCGCCCACGGTGCCCGACAGCGCCACGCTCAGGCCGCTCTGCTTTTGCTCGAAGGTTTCTTTGCGCGTGCGTTGATCGTAGCCGGGATCGATAGTCACGCTGTCGCCGGTCAGGGCCAGATCCTTGCCCGCCACCAGGTCGGCACCGCCAATGTGCAGTTGGTTGCCCGCCGTGATATTGACGCTGCCCTGGCTGCTGCCGACGGTACTGACGCTTTGGCTCTGGGTGGTGGCTTTCTCGTCGATTTCGTGTTTGCTCGACTGCTTGCCTATCGTGAAGCCGATGCCGCCGCTACCCAGCAGGCCGCTCTTTTTCTTCTCTTCCAGCAGGTAATGTGTGTCGGTCTCGGTGGCCGCACCGATATCGACATTACGGCCGGCCTGCAGGTTCACGTCCCGGTCGGCGGCAATGGCCGAGCCGGTGACCGTCAGATCATTACCGGCGCTGACGCTGACGCTGTCGCCGCTCAGCAGCGTGCCTTTCTCACGCGTGGTGGCATCGCGCGCTACGCTGTGGCTGCTGCTTTTTTTCAGGAAGCCTTTTTTCTCCGAACGCTCCTCACTGTAGCGCGACTCTCGCTCGGTAGCCGTATTGAGGGTGACATCGTTTTTCGCCTGCAGGGCGATGGCGCCCTGGTCGCTGTGCAGGGTGCTGCCGGTAATGGTGACGTCGCCCTCTCGCCCGACTACCGTCACACCATCGCGCCCGCTGAAGGTGCTGCCGGTGCTGATTTCGCGCTCGGTTTGTTCGATGCGATGGCTTTTGGTTTTGCCCTCGCGTTTGTTTTCGCTGTCCAGATCTTGCGTGCGGCTGCGCGCGTCTTTAATGGTCACGTCCTGCGCGCTGATGCCGATACGCCCTTCTTTACTGTCAACCTGCGCGCCTTCGGCCAGCAGTTGGTTGCCCGCCACCAGGGTGACGCCCTGGTCACCGCCGAGTGCACTTAATGTCAGGCGCTCTTCCTGGCGATCGTTGCTGACTGATGACGTACGGCTGTTGGCAGCCAGATGCGTGGTATTGGTGGTGTTCTCGGCCCTGATAGTGATATCGCCGCCGGCCTGTACGCGGGTGCTGCCGCCGGCCTTGGCCTGGCTGCCAGCGAACGTAACGTCCCGCCCGGCCGAAAGGTTAAGGTTGCCGCCGGCGTTAAGCTCGCTCCCCTGTGCTTGCTGCCATTCGCCGCTCACGCGCGCCATCCGGGAGCCTGCCGCTTCCGTGCCGCCACGGGTACGGTTGCCCACTGCCCCCGAGATAACCTCAAGGTCGGCGATATGGCTGCTTTTGGCGGTGGTGATGGTCAGGTCGTTGCGCGCGCTCAGGCTGAGCGTGTCGGTCGCATCGAGTTTCGCCCCCGAGAGGGTGATATCGGCGCCGCTGAGACGAATATCGCCGGCGTTCATCGTCGCCTGGCGCAGCGCCTCCTGCAGATTAGTGCTCAGGGTCAGACTGTCGGCCCGCACGTCAATGCTACCGGCCTTGATATCACCACCCTGATGCAGGAACTGCCCGGCATCAACGGTTAGCGCCTTATCGGCAAACAGATTGCCGGCATTGGTGACACTGTTTGCCGAGAGCTGCAGGCTACCGCCGCCAATCACCGCACCATCGCCGGTCAGGCGCAACGTGGTCTGCGCCAGATACACTTTCGGCACCCACACCGTTTGTGGGCCTTCGGCGGTTTGCACCGTCTCGCTCACCAGCCAGACAATATCCTGCTGCAGCGCCGCAATCTGTTCCGGCGTCAAAGCCACGCCCGGCACCAGATGGAAGTCCTGCGCCACCTTCGCCCCGTTGTTCATCAGTTGCTGGTACTGCGCCATCGCATCTTCACCTCTGATAGACGGCTTGCCGGTCAGCGCCAGCACCTGCTCGCGCACCAGCCGCTGTTCGTAAAAACCGTCTCCAAGGCGTTTATGAACCTGCGCAGGATCATAGCCCACACGTTCGAGCATATAGTCGCTGCTGATGAAGTTCTCGCGGCGGGTAAAGCGTTCGTCGGTCACCACCAGGAACGGGCTGCCGGCCGCCGTAGGTTGGCTGAACAACGCGTTATTGGGGATCGCGGTAGCCACATTGCCCAGATGCTGTAACTGCGTTAGCGCCAGCTCAGACGGCAACAGCGGACGCCCCAGCGGCGAAGACGGCATGGCGCCCGGTCTTGTCATTTGCTCGCCCGGAGCCAGCGCCATGTCACCATTCTGGATACCCGCGCCCTCTACCGCAAAGTCCAGCGGATTGCGTTCCAGTTCGGCGCGTTCGGCATCCACGGCGTTTAATGCCGCTTCAAGTTGGCTGATTTGCGCCTGATTGACCGTGGTGTTAGTGATGCGAGCCCCATTGATGGTGACCGTGCCACTGCCGGTGATCACGCCGTCAGCGGTCGCCAGCGCCGTGGTCTCGTCTCGGTTGAACGTTGGATACCAGTGATGCGTGTCCTTGTCATAATGGTCGACGATAACCGCCTGGCGCCGTTCGTTAACCGAGTAGCCACGGTTGGCCAGGCTGCCGCCGCCGTCCTGCGTCAGGTTGCCGTTGGCGGTAATGACGCTGGCGTCATTAAGCAGTTGCCCGGTGATGCGCAGCACCATATTGCCGCCCGCCAGAATACGCGCGCCGATGCCCTCGGAGACCAGCCTGTCGCGCGTCAGCGTGCCGGTCTCGGTACGTTCGCGGAAGTTGTTGTAATCGGTGACGAACGGCGCGCTGTCAATATCGACATGCTTCTCGGGATCCCACGTCATCACCTGCGTCCAGTCATGCTCCCAATGGAAACCGTTTTGATAAGGCGTCGGGATGGTTGCCAGCTGATTTCCCCCACGCGTTTCGTAGAACGTCATGGCACAGCTGCCGTCGGCATTCGGCTTGAGCGCCAGGTAGTTAACCCACAGGTCGGTAAGTGTGCCCTTATTGTCCTTGACCCGCACCTGCGCGCGTTTGCCCGCCGCATCAATAGCCAACAGGGTGCCGTAGCGATTGTTCTGGGCCGCCGCGTCATCCTGGAAGCTCAGCTGTTGGGTGGTTGGCGCCATGGTGCTTTTATCGGGGTTGACCGCCGAACCATAGGTGCGCCAGTAGTAGTTGTAGCGATGCCATTTGTAATCGCTCTTCTCGGCGTCACGCTCAATCACCAACCCTTCGCGCAGGTTATCAAGACGCCGAGCCTCGACGGTGGCATCACCGTCAGCTTCGATAAAGCTCGCCCGGTTTTCAATCAGGTCATCACTGTGCAGCTGCAGACGGTCGGCGCTGTAGATCAGTGCCCCATCCCGGTTGGTCAGGCGTTCACCGGCCTGCAACGTCAGGCTTTGGGTCGCCGCCATCACCGCAGGCTGACCGTGGTTGTCGATGACACGCCCACGCACCGTGATAGCGTCCCCCATCAGCGCCGCGGCGTTGTCCAGGGTATCGACGTTCAGCGTCATGCTGTCCGCCTCAATACGCCCGGTGTTTTGCAACGTTCCGGTCGTCAGCTCTAGCGTCTTGCCCACCAACGATGCCGGATTGGCGATGCTGGCCGCATTGAGCACCAGATTGCCCGGCAGCAACCAGTCCACCAGGTTGATAAAGGCGCCGTTCAGGGAGAACGTCACAGTGCCGTTACTGCTGATGTTTTCGCCGGCCTGGCGGGTGTAGTCCTGCTGCGCAGACAGGTTCAGCGCCTGCAATCCCACCAAGTCGCCGCGTTGATTATCCAGCGTGCGCGCATGCAGGGTAAGTTGGCCGGCGCTCTCCAGCCGCCCGCCCTGGTTAAGCAATACCAGCGGCGAATCGGCCGGCGACAGGCCGGCGTTAATACCAAGATCGCCGTTGGCGAGGAGTTGCCCCTGGCGGTTGTCCAGCGAGGCCACGTTCGTGAGCGTGAGCGGACCGACGCTCTGAAGCCGCCCAGCCGTGTTGTCGATGTCGCGCGCGGCGATGTCGGTCTGGGCAGAGCCGAGGATCAGGCCGCCGTCGCGGTTGTTCAGGCGCTCAGCCTGCACCTCCAACGTCGCCTGGCTGCTCAGCGCCCCTTGAGCGCTGTTGTCTATCTCTGCAGCTCTGAGCGTCAACCGCTGGGTCGAAACCAGCTGCCCACCCTGATTATTCACCTGGGCGCCGTCGAGCGTGAGCGCCCCACCGCTGTGCACCTTGCCCTGTTGGTTGTTGAGCGTACCGATGCTGTAGGCGCCCGTTCCCTGGCTGATGAGCGTGCCGCCGTTATTGTCCAGCCGCGCCGTCGCCAGATCAAGGCCGCTCCGGCTGCTGAATACGCCCTGACGGTTTACAATGCCAGCCGCCGACACCCGCTGTTCACCATTGCTGCGCACCGCGCCGCCGGTATTATCAAACATGCCGAGAATACGCAGCGCCACCTGTTGCTGGCCCTCGATCTGACCGCCGACATTGTTCAGCGTTTGCGCGTCAAGTTGAAACGCCTCGCCACTTTGTATTTTCCCATCGCGGTTGTTCAGCGCGTCGCTCAGCGCAAGGCGTTGTTGTTTCTGGCTGTAGAGCAGCCCGCCCTGCGTATTGTCGAGTGCACGGGCGGCGATACTCAGCCCCTCGCCAGCCAGCCACTGACCACCGGCGTTATTGATGGCGCCGGCGTGTTCGCCGTCTTTGGCCCCCATAACAGCAAGTGCCCCCTGCGCCGAGACCTTACCGCCACGGTTATCGACATCCTGCGCAACGCGCAGCACCAAATCCGCCGCCGACTGCAGCCCCCCTTTGGCATTGTTCAGCCAGCCCGCCGACAGCTGCGCATCCTGCTGGCTTTGTACGCTGCCTTGCGCGTTGTCAAAGCCGCCGCTGACGGCGTGCCAGCCGCCCTGGCTGCCCATCCAGCCCTCGGCGTTGTACATGTCCTGCGCCGTGAGGGCCTGGGATAACGTGCTAAAAATCCTGCCCCGGCGGTTATCCAGCGCGCCGGTGAATTGCATATCCAGGCTGCCCAGCGCATTGATCGCCCCCTGGGCATTGTTCAGGCCGGCGGCGCGTACCTCGGTGCGCCCATTGCCGGTAAACGTGCCCCCCTGGTTATCCCAGCCGCCGGCCAGGTTCAGGACAAGCCCTTGCTCGCTGAAGACCACCCCCGCAGCGCGGTTGGCCAACTGGCCCCCCTGCAGCGACAGATCGCCGCCGCTTTGCAACGACCCGCCGTCGTTGTCAAACAGGCTGGCGGCGCCGCCATTAACCGCCAACGATCGCTGTGCGGTCAGCTTACCGGTTTGATTGCGGACATCGCCTGCGGCATCCAAACGGAGATCGCCGCCGGACTGCAGGCTGCCGCCGGTATTGTCGAGAGTGCGCACGGAAGCGGAGACCTGCCGACCGCCTTGTGCGCCGCCACCGCGGTTATCCCAGTCACCGCCGGCCTGCACGACGAGGGCGTTGCCGGCCTCAAGCCAGCCGGCCGCGTTGTTCAGTTCCCGTTGCGTCGTCAGTTCCAGCCCCTGACGAGCCACCACTTTGCCCTGGCCGTTATCCACCTGCTGTGCCGCCAGCATGAGCGATTCCCCGCTGATTTCGCCCTCGCGGTTCACCAACTCTGCCGCACTGTTCAGCACCAGTTGTTGCCCGCCCAGCACCTTTCCGGCCTCGTTGTGCACACTCCCAGCCGCTATGTGGGTTTGCCCGTGCCCCGAGATCGTGCCGTGGCGGTTATTCAGCGCGCCATCGGTGCGCACGGTCAATGTCTGGCCGGCACCCAGCAGCCCCTGGGCATTGTCCAATCCCTGACGAGCGTGCAGCTCAAGCCGCTGCAGGCCAATCACCTTGCCCTGCGTATTATCGAGCCGGCCGGTGTTCACCATCAGCGCCGCGCCACTGATTTCACCCGCGCGGTTAGTCGCCGGCCCCATGGTGTTCAGCGTTAACGCTTGGCCGGACAGCAGCTTGCCACCGTCGTTGCTGAGGGTAGTTGCCGTTGCCGTAACGGCCGTTTCACCTTGCACCGTACCGCCGCGGTTGTCCCAGTCACCGGCGTGAAGATCCAGTTTCTCTCCTGCGCCGATAAGGCCGCCCCGGTTGCCTACGCGGCCGGCGGTCAGATCGAGATTGCGCTGGCTGACGAGCTTGCCTTGCGCGTTATTCAGATGCTGCGCCGTCAGCCGCACCCGGCTGCCGTCCACCGTTCCGGACTGGTTGTTCAGTTCGCCGCCCGCTTCGAGCTCCAGCGCCTGGCCGGCGAACAGGCCGCCGCCAGCGTTGTTGATCGCACCGTCCGCCTGAACCACCAACTGACCCGGCGTTGTTACCTTGCCGCCCTGGTTATCAAGCCTGCCGGCATCCAGCCGCAGATCGCCGTTGCCACCCAATTCACCGTCGCTGTTGTCGAGCAGGCCGCCGATCCGCCAGTGCTGCGCCGCGTCGCCCAGCGCCACCAGACGGCCGCGCTGGTTGATCAACGCCGCCGCCTTGAGATCAAGCTGGCGGCTCTCAATGGTGCCGTCGCTGTTATTCAGCTCACCGCCTAGGCTGAAACGACTTTCGCCTCCGCCGGTTTGGGACCAGACGGCCCCCTGGCCAAACACATTGTTGGCATCAACCTGCCAGCGCCCGGTTTTGATCTGAGCCTGCCGGGCGTCCACATCACCCGGGGTGTTCACGGTAAACTCCCCGCTATCGACGGTCGATTGGCGCAACGCCACGCCGCCCTGCCGGGCCGCCAGCGAGGCATGGGCCGCCGCCACCTGCGCACCGCTGAGATCAACGCGGCGCCCGCTGACGTTAACCGCCTTTTTGCTCAGTAAGCTGCCGCTGGCACGAATGTCGCCCTGGCTGTCAAGGCGCAGGCTCGCGTCGCGCACAATCCGGCTGTCGACATCGCTGCCCGCCAGCAGATGGCCGCTGCTTTGAATGCCGTGCGCGGCGTCAAGCCGCACATCCCCGGCCGCCGCCAGCGTGCCGGACTGCGTCAGCGCCCCCTCCCGGCTCTGCACGGCCAGCTGACCGCCGCTGTGCAATTTGCCGCGATACTCGATGTCGCCTTTCGCCGCCAGTTTGGTGTCGCCGCCGGACTGCGTGGCGGCATCCGGCGCATCAGACCGCCAGCTGAGCTTGCCTTCGCTGCTGACGGTGAGCGTTTTGCCCGCCTGCACTTGCCCATTCTGGTTGCGCACGCCGACGCCAGCCTCGGTGCCGATCATGCGAATGCTGCCGCTGTACATGCCCCCCATCTGGCCCATGTCTATTGCCAGCGCCGGTCTGGCGCCGCCGTCATCCGCCAGCGCCGTCACCGTTTTGCCGTCTGCGCTCACCCGGTTGCGGCCGCCCACCACCGACACGCTCTCTTTGGCCCAAACGCCGGCGTTGATCTCGACCGCGCGTGCCATAATGTCTACATATTCGGTATCGTGACGGGCATCGCCGTTGAGGCCGCCGCCCTCAACGCGCACCACGCCGCGTTCGATCTGATAACCTGCCATGCTGCCGTCGGCGTTCATCTGCGGTTTGCCGGTCGTCAGCGTCATGCGCCCGGCGTTGATCGTACCGCAACCGTTGCACACGATCCCCGCCGGGTTAGCCACGATCACCTGCGCCTTGCCGCCGGCCACTTCCAAAAAGCCGCGCAGCTGGCTGGGGTTATTGCTGTTGACTTCGTTGAGGATCACTCTGGCCGGCGCGGCGTTGGGGGTGAGGTTCGGGTTGCCCTGGATCATCCCGGCCATCTGGGTCGATGTCATCACCGCCGAGTTATTGAGGATGGCGCCTTTGGCGTCAACATCGAACTGTTGATATTGGTTATGCGATATCCCGGCCTGATTGGGGGCCGTGATATTGACCTGCGACAGCCCATTTTGCGTGGCGATAACCTCCGGCCGCAGGGAAGGATTGGCGGCACCGTCCGCCACAATGCCGTCAGCCATCGCCGGCCCGGCGAACAAGGCCAGCCCCAGCATCCACACTGAGCGCCGCACCGTCACCCACAGGCGGGGGGCGCCCGCACTGCGGCTTTGCCCCGATTCGGTGCTGCAGCTGCGGGCCAGTTCGGAAACCACCCGCAGTTCCCCGTGAGTGCGACTGAATATAAGGCGATAGCAATGTTTATTCATGGGTCACATCCGTGATCAATATCAATCCGTTACGGTCAACGTCAGGCAAGCCGCCACTACCGCTTGGCCCGCGTTCAGATTTCCAGGTTAACGCTGAAGCCGGCCGTGGCACCCGAGGTGTGGAAACCCGCAGGCTTGTACAAAGGAACGCCGGCGAACAGGTCATAGCTGAATCGCCCCCACAAGGCGCCGCGCACCCCAAGCGCGCTGCCCGCCAATTGCCGCCCCGGCAAGCCTCGCGTATTCGGGCCGTCCACCCGCCCGTAGTCGGCGGCCAGATAGAGTTCGTGACCGCGGGCAAACACATTCCAGGCGATGTCGTTACGCCAGACCAAGCCTTTTTCGCCAGACAGCATCTGCTCGCCGTCAAAACCGCGCACCGTGTAGCGCCCGGCAATGGCCATCCGCTCCTGCGGCGTCAGCGCGTTCGGGCTCCACTGGCCGCGCACGCTGGTATACAGCCGCCAGGGCTGCTCACCCCAGGAGAACGGCATGTTGAACCCCGCATCCCCGAGCAGGATGCCGGTACGCGCCGAGCCGTTGTGATTGGCTTCCTCCGGCGCGCGCAGCGCTCCCAGGGCGCCGGTGCCGCGCCGCCAAGCTAGCGACGCATCCAGCGTATTACGCCCGAGGTAACTGCGCTGGTTCAGTCCAATCTCCCAGCCCGCTGTCCGCCTCTTTTGCTGGGTCATTTCAATGTCTTCCACATAGTTGGTCGAGTGCTTGCGATAGCCGCGCAGGTTGAGCGTGGTCTTGTGCGATTGGTCGCGGTACAGCAACCGGGAAACGGTCAACTGAAAGTTGTCGCTCTTGCCGCTGTAGCGCAGTACCTCATTGGCGTTGGGGATGTTCTGATGGTAGGTGTAGTCGTTATAGTTGGCCGAGAAGGCCCAATATCCCACCGGGAAGAAATAGTTCAGCGTATGCGAACGGTTGCCGAACGGCCCGTGTTGGAATAAATCCTTGCCGATGTTGGCGTAGAACAGGTCATTTTGCGCAAACGGGGCATCAATAGCCAGGGTGGCCGAGCCAAGATAGCGCCCGGTGCTTTTGGAGCCGCTGTCGTCCAACCCCAGACTGAGCCGCACCGGGCGCCCCTCGTGCCAGTTGACCTGCAGATCGCTGGTGCCTTCCTGGGTGCCGGGCACGATTTTAATGTCGGCATTGGCGCTGGGCACCCGCCTGAAGTTCTCCAGCCCCTGCTCGATATCGCGCAGGTTAAGAAGATCGCCGCGCGAGGCCGGAACGGCGTTCCACAACCGTCCACGCCAGGAAACCGGCTCATCAAAGCGGACGTCGCCAATACGCCCGGGTTGCAACGTAAGTGTCAACGTGCCCTGAGTCAGATCCTGCTCCTGCGCCATCACCCGAGTTGTGACGTAGCCTTTGGCCAAAATGGCATTTTGCACCTTGTTGATAGCGAGCACGATCCCCCGCCCGCCCAGGCAACGGCCTTTGGCATCGTTGGCGGCCGCAAGCGCCCACTGAAAGCGTTCGGCCGACTCGCCGACGAGCACCAACCGGTTGATGGTAAAACAGGGTTTTTCGTGAGGAGGATAATCGGGCAGCACCCGCTCAGGGGCAGCCACGCGCGCATCGGCCTGAGGGGTGTTTTGGTTCTGCAGGGCGCGTTCTCGCTCTTGCTGACGCAGCTGCTCACGGGCATCAATAGCCGCCGCGCCCTGGCTGAAAGCCTCAGCCGCAGAGGCGGAAAAAAACGGCACGGCGCCGAGCAACAATCCCGACAGACCATAGCGAATAAAACAAGGCACAGCACGAACGTAATTTGAGCGCATCCTTGGCTCCCCATCATTATTATTTCAATAAATTTATGAGTGAAATATTATAAATAATTTAAATAATTGTAATGACACTGCTTTAGTGACGAATTATGAGCCGATGAGGGCAAAAATCAATCGATTTTTCCCGAAAGAGAGATCATGCGGAAAATAAACAGTTCAGCGACAATTAAGTGAAAGGAAAGCCGATAATGGATAATGAAAGGAGGATGGCGCGTAGCCGCCACCCTTTAGCGATAATAGTGTGAGCACCGAGGAATAGGCGCAGGCCATCAGTTCAGCAGGCTGCTGCCGAAAGCCCCCTGCCAATCCTGCTCGAACTTCTCGACCGCGGCCTGTACGGCCGGCGCATTCAGGAACTGCTCCGCCACGTCCACCGGCAGCGTGATGGCCTGACAGCCCGCGAGCAGACATTCCAACGCCTGGCGCGGCGTCTTGAAGCTGGCGGCCAGCACCTGCGCCGACGGCGCGTGCAGGCTCAACAGCTGCTGCAGCTCGTGCACCATTTCGATACCGTCGCCGCCCTGCGCATCCACGCGGTTGACATAAGGCGCCACATATTCCGCCCCGGCCAATGCCGCCAACAGCCCCTGCCCGGCGCCGTATACCGCAGTGCCCAGCGTCGGGATGGACATCGTTTTGAGTTTCTTGATCGCCGCCAATCCTTCGGCGGTCGCCGGGATCTTCACCACCAGCCCCGGCACACGCTGGCTGAGCAGCGCCGCCTCAGCCACCATGCGCTCTGCATCGGTCGCCATCACCTGCGCAAACAGCTTGCCGGTGCCGCCGAGGGCGTCGCGCAGCGCGGGCAGCACTTCCCAGATCGGCTTGCCTTCTTTCGCCACGATGCTCGGGTTGGTGGTGACGCCGTGCAACGGCAGAATGCGCGCCAGGCGTTTTACCGCAGTCACATCGGCGGTATCGAGATAAAGCTCCATCACGGACTCCTGTGTCTTGTTCTGTGGGCGGATTCAAACTCTGATCATCATAGGGTAAAAACCCCGCCAACCTTTGACCAAAATCAATTCAACTTTCATTCGAAACATCTTTAATGGCGAAAGATTCAGCAACGCCAAACGGGTGACTCATGTTCTTTAATCTGCAGCGCTATTCGACCCATGACGGCCCCGGCATTCGCAGCGTGGTCTTTTTAAAAGGCTGCCCGCTGAGCTGCCGCTGGTGTCAGAACCCGGAAAGCCGCTCGCGCCACGCGGATCTGCTGTTTGACCAGCGCCTGTGCCTGAGCGGCTGTACGCTGTGCGCCGCGCGCTGCCCGCAAGGCCTGCAGCCCACTTCGGACGGCGCGCTGACGCTGCAACGCGAGCGCATCAACGCCGACGATTATGCGACCCTCGCCGCCGTCTGCCCGACCGGCGCACTCAGCCTGTGCGGCAGCGCGATCAATCCCGACGATATCATGGCCGAGGTGATGCGGGATAAGCCTTTCTATCTGCGTACCGGTGGCGGTTTAACGCTGTCCGGCGGCGAACCCTTTATGCAACCGGAGGTGGCGGCAGAGCTGCTGCGGCGCGGCCGCGAGGCCGGCATTCACACCGCCGTCGAGTCCTGTCTGCACGTGCCGTGGCGTTACATCACCCCTTCGCTGCCGTGGCTGGACCTGCTGTTGGCCGATCTCAAGCACACCGACGAAGCGCGCTTCAGAACCTGGACCGGCGGCTCCGCCCGCCGGGTACTGAACAACTTCCGCCGTCTGGCGGCGCATGGCGTGCAGATGACCGTGCGCGTGCCGCTGATCCCCGATTTCAACGCCGATCGCCGCTCAGTCCGCGCGCTCGTCGACTTCGCCGCCGACGAGATCGGCGTATCGGAGATCCACTTTCTGCCGTACCACACGCTGGGCATCAACAAGTATCACCTGCTCGGAGAGCCCTACCGCGCCGCCCGCACGCCGCTGGACGCGCCGGATTTGCTGGCCTTCGCCGAAGCCTATGCCGGCGCCAAAGGCCTGACCGCCATTTTGCGAGGATAACGCCATGACCACGTTGGATTTGACCACCCTAAGCGCCCGCATCCAGGCGCACAAGAACGCGCTGATTCACATCGTCAAACCGCCGGTGTGCACCGAGCGTGCGCAGCACTATACCGAAGCCTATCAACAGCATCAGGATCGGCCACTGCCGGTGCGTCGCGCGCTGGCGCTGGCCAACCATCTGGCGAAGCGCACCATCTGGATCGCTAACGACGAGCTGATCGTCGGCAACCAGGCCAGCGAGCTGCGCGCCGCGCCGATCTTCCCCGAATACACCGTCGGCTGGATAGAGAACGAGATCGACCAGCTAGCCGACCGGCCGGGCGCCGGTTTTTCGGTCAGTGAAGAGAACAAGGCGATTTTGCATCGCCTGTGCCCCTGGTGGCGCGGCCAAACGGTGCAGGATCGCTGCTACGGCATGTTCACCGACGAGCAAAAGGCGCTGCTGGCCACCGGCATCATCAAGGCCGAGGGCAACATGACCTCCGGCGACGCTCACCTGGCGGTTAACTTCCCGCTGCTGCTGGAGAAAGGTCTCGACGGCCTGCGTGAAAAAGTGAACGCGCGCCGTAGCCGTCTGCACCTGACCGAGTGGGAAGATCTGCACAAAGCGCAGTTTCTCAACGCCATCGACATCGTGCTGGCGGCGCTGAGCGAGCACATCCTGCGCTTCGCCCGCCTGGCGCGCGACATGGCGCAAAACGAACCGCGCGACTGGCGGCGCACCGAACTGCTGGCCCTCGCGGATAACTGTGAACAGATCGCCCATCGCCCGCCGCAAACCTTCTGGCAGGCGCTGCAGCTGTGCTATTTCATCCAGCTGACGTTGCAGATCGAATCCAACGGCCATTCGGTTTCCTTCGGCCGCCTCGATCAATACCTCTATCCCTGGTATCGGCGTGACGTGGAGCTGGAGCAAAAGCTGGCGCGGGAAGACGCCATCGAGCTGTTGCACAGCTGCTGGCTGAAGCTGCTGGAGGTCAACAAGATCCGCTCCGGCTCGCATTCCAAGGCTTCCGCCGGCAGCCCGCTGTACCAGAACGTCACCATCGGCGGACAGAAGCTGATCGACGGGCGGCCGTGCGATGCGGTCAACCCGCTGTCCTACGCCATTCTCGAGTCCTGCGGCCGCCTGCGCTCCACCCAGCCCAACCTCAGCGTACGTTACCATGCGGGGATGAGCGGCGACTTCCTCGACGCCTGCGTGCAGGTGATCCGCTGCGGTTTCGGCATGCCGGCGTTCAACAACGACGAAATCGTCATTCCCGAATTCATCAGGCTGGGGGTTGAGCCACAAGACGCTTACGACTACGCCGCCATCGGCTGCATCGAGACCGCCGTCGGCGGCAAATGGGGCTATCGCTGCACCGGCATGAGCTTCATCAACTTCGCCCGCGTGCTGCTGGCGGCGCTGGAACAGGGCCGCGACGCGACCTCCGGGCAGATCTTCCTGCCGCAGGCACAGGCGCTATCCAAAGGAAACTTCGCCGATTTCGAGCAGGTCTTAGCCGCCTGGGACCGGCAAATCCGCTACTACACGCGCAAGTCGATCGAGATCGAATGCGTGGTGGACAGCGTGCTGGAAGAGAATGCCCACGATATCCTCTGTTCCGCGCTGGTGGATGACTGCATTGAACGCGGTAAAAGCATCAAACAAGGCGGCGCCAAATACGATTGGGTTTCCGGCCTGCAGGTCGGCATCGCCAACCTGGGCAACAGCCTGGCGGCGGTGCGCAAACTGGTGTTTGACCAGGGGACGGTCGGCCAGCAGCAGCTGGCGGCGGCGCTGGCCGACGACTTCGCCGGGCTGGATGGCGAACAGCTGCGCCAGCGGCTGCTCAACGCCGCGCCTAAATACGGCAACGACGTGGACGAGGTCGATCGGCTGCTGGTGCGCGCCTACCAAACCTATATCGAAGAACTGAAGCAGTATCGCAACACCCGCTTCGGCCGCGGGCCGATCGGCGGTGGTTACTACGCCGGCACTTCGTCGATCTCGGCCAACGTGCCCTTCGGCGCCGCCACTGCGGCCACGCCCGATGGACGCAAGGCGCACACGCCACTGGCGGAAGGCGCCAGCCCAGCGTCCGGTACCGACCACCTGGGCCCGACGGCGGTGTTCAATTCGCTCGCCAAGTTGCCGACCGAGGCAATCCTCGGCGGCGTGCTGCTCAATCAAAAGCTGAACCCGGCGACGCTGGACAACCCGCGCGATCGGGAAAAGCTGATGCTGATGTTGCGCACCTTCTTCGAGAACTACCGCGGCTGGCATGTGCAGTACAATATCGTGTCGCGCGAAACACTGCTGGCGGCGAAGCAACACCCTGACCAATATCGTGATTTAGTGGTTCGCGTAGCTGGCTATTCCGCCTTCTTTACCGCATTATCCCCTGAGGCGCAGGATGATATTATTGCGCGCACAGAACATACTCTTTAAACCTTTGACTCTTAGCGGCCGCGCCTTGGTGGCCGCATCATCAGGCCGATATGAATTTACGACAACAGACCATATTGCAGTTGGTTAACGATCGCCGGCGGATCAGCGTCAATGAACTGGCGCGCGCCTCGGGCGTCTCGGAAGTCACTATCCGGCAGGATCTCAACCTGCTGGAAAAGCGCAGTTATCTGAAGCGGGTGCACGGCTCTGCCGTGGCGTTAGAGAGCGACGACGTCGACGCCCGCATGATGTCCAATTTCACCCTCAAACAGCGGTTGGCGCAGTACGCCGCCGCGCAGGTCAATGACGGCGAGACGATCTTTATCGAGAGCGGCAGCACCAATGCCCTGCTGGCCCGCTACATCGCCGAACGCAAGCGCATTACGCTTATCACCGTCAGCCATTACATCGCCAACCTGCTCAAAGAAACCGACTGCGACGTCATCGTGCTGGGTGGCATGTACCAGAAGAAAAGCGAGACCGTGGTCGGCCCGCTGACGCGGCTGTGCATTCAACAGGTGCATTTCAACAAGGCGTTTATCGGCATTGACGGCTTTCAGGCCGAAACCGGCTTTACCGGCCGCGACATGATGCGCGCCGATGTGGTCAGCGCAGTACTGGCCAAGGGCGTGGAGAATATCGTGCTGACGGACTCCAGCAAATTCGGCCAAATCCAACCCAACCCGCTGGCGCAGCCGGGGCAGATCAGCCGGGTGATCACCGATTCACGTTTGGCGCTGGAGTATCAACATCAGCTGAAACGCCAGGGCGTGCAGCTTGAGTTGGTCAACGAGTAACGCGGCCGCCACCGCACCTATCGCGCCGCGCGGGCCACACCGCGCGCCTTTCCCCTTGCACAGCGGGTTTTTAAGACTATTTACCTGTTTATCCTTCCCGAGAAACCTATACTCAGCTTCGGTAACTTTTGGGCCGTAACCTGCTAATTATTCGGCCGTTAACAAAAGATGCCGTTTTTATATCGATACTGTATGGGAACCAACGGCAGGCCTGATCTATGGTTAACGCCTATACTTACAGGGCACTTCCATATAGCCAATGCTAAGGAGAAGTCATTATGATGATTATCAATAAACGTTTCGCCACCGCCGCTCTGGCTCTGACTCTGGCGTTTTCACTCAGCGCATGTTCCAACATGTCCAAACGCGATCGCAACACCGCTATCGGTGCCGGCGCCGGTGCAGTCGGCGGTGCGGTGCTGACCAACGGCAGCGCGTTGGGCACGCTGGGTGGGGCTGCGGTAGGGGGTATCATCGGTCACCAGGTTGGCAAATAAACCTGACCGATAGTCTTCCGCCGACAGGCTGGCAAAAGCGCATCTGCGCTTTGACGTATTAACCAGAATAACGATGATTTCAGGTCTGTTTTACTTTAAGTCTATGGTTCTTTTGCCGTTAACGGGCTAACCCCCGGCAGCAACAACCTCAAGCCATGCCGCGGCATTGCACTGCGGCATGGCGATTCGCCTCAGCCGCCCGCCAGCTTCACCTTCATGCCTTTGGCTTCCAGCAACTGTTTAAGCAGGTCGCGCTTATCGCCCTGGATCTCGATGACACCTTCTTTCACCGAACCGCCGCAGCCGCATTTCTTTTTCAATTCCGCCGCCAGCTTGTCGAGCGCGGCATCATCCAGATCGACGCCGGCGATCAGGCACACGCCCTTCCCCTTGCGGCCGCTGGTCTGACGCTGGATGCGCACGATGCCGTCGCCCTTGGCGCGTTGCGGTTTAACCTCTTCCTGCTTAATGCGACCGGTGTCCGTGGAATACACCAGACGGCTGTTATCGTCATTCATCATCGCTTCCTCAGGCCAAAGAGGCGCGGATCGCGCGCAGCGTCGCGGCCGGATCGGCAGATTGGGTGATCGGACGCCCAATCACCATGTAGTCCACGCCGGCGGCCTGCGCCTGCACCGGCGTCATGATGCGGCGCTGATCGCCCGCCGCGCTGCCTTCAGGGCGGATCCCCGGCGTCACCAGTTGGAAAGCCTGCCCGCAGGCGGCCTTCAGGCGCTGCGCTTCGTGCGCCGAACACACCACGCCGTCCAGCCCGCAGTCGCGGGTCAGGCGCGCCAGGCGCTCGGCGTGCTCCGCCGGACTGGCCTCGATGCCGATGCCGCGCAGGTCTTCCGCTTCCATGCTGGTCAGCACCGTAACGGCGATCAGCAGCGGCGCATCCGCGCCGTAAGGCACCAGTGCTTCTTTAGCGGCGGTCATCATGCGCGCGCCGCCGCTGGCGTGCACGTTAACCATCCAAACGCCCAGCTCCGCCGCTGCGGCCACTGCATGCGCCGTGGTATTGGGAATATCGTGGAATTTCAGGTCGAGAAACACGTCGAAGCCGCGCCCGTGCAGATCGCGCACCAGCTGCGGCCCAAACAACGTGAACATTTCTTTGCCCACTTTCAAGCGGCAGTCTTGCGGATCGATACGGTCGGCGAACGCCAGCGCAGCGTTCTTATCGGCGTAATCTAACGCCACAACGATTGGAGATGATTTTAAGTCATTGTTATTAGTGTTATTTTTAGACTTCATTTCTTCTACCTTCTGTAAAATGGACATAATCAGGGACTCACCCGCGAAACTGACCGCCGCATTCTACATGCCGGGGACCAGAAATCCCAGCCGCAGCGCGCACCTACGCTCTGTCATGTTACCTCCCGTCTTTGTCATGGCGCGTCAACGAACGCCCGTCAGCAATAAACTACGCAGCGTAAAACGCCGTAAAGATGCGTAAATTGTTAATCAGATATTTTGAAAGACTTGCTCAGCATTATCAGATTTTCAATCGGCACGGATGCTTTATTATTCACCACATCGGAAGCGAACGGCTTCCTTCCTAAATAAACAGACTGGAGTCACCTATGAAAACCATCAAATATTTTGCAGCCGCTGCCGCTATTGCACTGACCTCTTTCGCCACCTTCGCCGCTGAACCGATCAGCAGCCAGCAGGCCGATAACCTGACCGCCACCGGCGTCGTTTCCGCAGGTCACGCAACGACCCTCAGCAGCCTGGAGAAAAAACTGGCCGCTAAAGCCGATGCCCAGGGCGCCAGCAGCTACCGTATCATCTCCGCCGGTGGTAACAACATGTTGAGCGGCACCGCGATCATCTACAAATAATGTTTCCGGTACAGGGCCCGAACGTTCGGGCCCTGCCTCTGTTTACCGCCTGAAAAAAACCGCATTTCCCCCGCCCCATTTTGTTACAGAAATATTAAATTTTTATTACACACTAGACACCCGATCGTCAGTGGCTTAGCTTGAAGGCATCTTCCTGCAGAAAGGCTTTCAAAATGAGCGAGATATCGACACTTACCATTAAAATTCCTCTGGAACTGAAGGAAAAAATCCGCGCCGCCGCCGCTGAAAACGAATTTTCGTTGAGCATAGAAGTGTGCCAACGCCTGGAAAGCAGCTTCAGCGCGCCCGCAGCCAAGGCTGAAAAACCTACCAAGAAAGCGGATGAGCTGCACCACGGCGAGATCGACAATCAAAGCACCGAAGAAGAGATTGAACAGCCGCTGAGCCAGAAAGAGCTGAAGAAACTGCGTCAGCTGTTGAAAACCGGTGCTAAAGGCGGCAAGAAAAAGTAAGTGATGAACATAAAAAAACGGGGCGATTTATCGCCCCGTTTTTTTTGTCTCGCCGCCGCGTTATTGCCCGTCCAGACCGCGGATCGGTTTAACCGACGACCAGGCGCGGCACGACGGGCAATGCCAATAGAGCGAGTGCGCGGTGAAGCCACATTTGTGGCAGCGGTAACGCGGTTTGGTGCGAATTTGCTCGCCGACCATATCACGCAACAACAACAGACTCTCTTTCGCCCGGCCGTCTTCAGCGTCTGCCAGGTGGTAATCCATCAGCCGATAGAACACCCGCATGGTGGGATGGCGCTGCAGCTGACGGTTGATATAGACCTGCACCACGTCGCGCCCTTCGTGCTGCTCGATGATTTCGGCCAGCATCAGATCGGCGGTGGCGCCGGTGTTCTCTTCCACACAGCGTTTCAGGAAATCCGCCCAGTTGTGCTGCTGTTCCGGCAGATGCCGGTAGCACTCCTGCAGCATCGGCAGCGTCTCGCTGACCAGCTCTTTATCCTGGCTCAATACGCGCTGCAGCGATTCCGCCGCTTTGGCATAGTCGTTTTGCGCCATGTAAATGCGCCCGAACATGATGGACACGCGCGCACACTGTTTGTCGGCGGCGTCCGCACGCTTGAGCAGGCTCATCGCCCGATCGAGATCGTCGCTGCCCATCGCCTGCAGCGCCAGCTCGCAATAGAAGTGCGCAATCTCGACGCGCTGTTTCTCTTTGCCCAGCTTGACCAGCTTTTCCGCCACGTCGATCGCTTTTTGCCAATCGCTGGTAGCCTGATGGATCACCAGCAGCTGCTGCAGCGCCGAGACGCGAAAATCCGCTTCGTCGGTCAACTGGCTGAACATATCCTCCGCACGATCGTACAGCCCGGCCGCCATATAATCGCGGCCCAGCTGCTGTACCGCCAACAGACGTTGTTCGAAGGTCAGGGAGGCGCTTTCCATCAATGCCTGATGGATACGGATAGCGCGGTCGACTTCGCCGCGCGAACGGAACAGGTTGCCCAGCGTCAGGTGAGCCTCAACGGTGTTGCTGTCCTCTTTCAACATATCGAGGAACAGATCGACCGCCTTGTCCTGCTGGTTGGAAAGCAGAAAGTTCACCCCTGCCACGTATTCACGCGACAGGCGGTTGGCTTCTTGCTGTTTGTCCTGCTGAGCGCTTCTGCGCCCCATGTACCAACCGTACGCGGCAGCCACGGGCAGCAACAGAAACAGCAGTTCTAACATAGAGGATTATTCCTTGCTGACAACGGGCTGAGCCGCCGGTTCAGCGGGCTGCTCGAGCTGCAGCTCCAGCCTTTTGATCTTGCGCTCGGCGCGGCCCAGCGCAATGCGCGTGCGCAGGTAAAACAGGCCGCAAATGATCCAGCCGAGCACGAAACCGGCGCCAAACAGCGTGGCCAACAGGGTCGATACGCGATAGTCGCCCTGCGCGACCAGATAGTTAAAATTGACCACCTGATCGTTATGCGCACCCAGAGTGACGGAAATCACGAAGATCACCAGAACCAACAAAAAAATCAGCAAATATTTCACATTCTTTCCCGCGATGCCGAGTGAATCGGATGAACGATGCCAAAACGTGGCGTCCCTAACCCTTAAGTTAGCATTTCCCGTTGCGGCAGGGAAACCCTGCGGCACGATAAAACCACATATCTGCTGGCATATTCGGCAGTCAACGGCTTTAGCGATCAAATTGATGAGAAAGCTTCTCAAAACGTCGAATTTATAAGGATATGGGGGCGGCGGCGCAGATTGCAATGGCGGGAAAATGTAAGCGGTTAATGCGGCGCCGATCGGGCGCCGCGTTGCATGTGACATGGTCACATAACCATCACGGCTCCGGCTTGCGCGCCGCGATTTCCTGCTGCTCTTGTGGCGGCGGCGTCAGCGGGCCGAACCAGCGCTGCGCCAGCCAGCAGGTGACCACCACCAGCAGCCAACTGATCAGCGTAGCCATCGCCAGATCGCGCGGCCAATGCATTCCCAGCAGCAGACGGCTGCCCATCACCCCCGTTGCCCACACCATCAGCAGCGCGACGGTTTTATAATGGCGACGCGGCCACAGCAACCCTACTCCCAACAGAGCCCAGGTGGCGGCGAACATGGTGTGCCCCGACGGAAACGCGAAGCCGGTTTCAAACTGCCAGTGCTTGCGCAGCCAGTTCGGCACCACAGTTTGATCCTGCAGCTGCTCGCGCACCAGCGCGCTGCGCTCTTTGCGGTGCAGCGAATAAAAATATTTGCCGTCCACGCCGTGGGTTTGCTCCAGCCATACTACAAACGGCCGCGGTTCTTGCACCCGATCCTTGATTAACGACTTCACTCCCTGCCCGATCACCAGCGCGGCGAAAAGCAGGATCGCCAAACCGATGGCCGCCTTCAGCCGAAAGCGCAGACACCACAAAAACCAGCCGCAGAGGATAACACTGGTCAGAATGCCCCACGGCGAGGTTACGGTTTCGGTCACCCAGTACAGCGCTTTGAGCAGCGGCTCATTGCCGCCGGGTTGCCAGTGCCAGCCGGATACCCAGACCGCCAGCGGCATCAACAACAACAGCAGCGCGCCGCCCGCCGTGCGTTTTGCTATCTCATACATTGCCATTTTCCTCTGCGTGAATCAGGCAGCAGTGTAACAAGAGTGCAATATTGATAACACGCTAAAAATTAAACAGATAGGCAACCTATCGCAATAATAGGTGGCCAGAAAACGCCATCTGCTGGTTTGCTGAGCACCGCCCGGCAAGAAGTTGTGGCAAAATAGCCGATAATTAACGAAATAGAGATCGGCGTAGCACGTTTTAGTCTTGGTCAATGTACTGAACCGGACTTAGGATGCGCGACAATGATTGAATCGTACGCTTTTGTGGAGAGTGACATGCAGCTTAAACGGGTGGCAGAGGCAAAACTGCCGACACCTTGGGGCGATTTCCTGATGGTAGGATTCGAAGAACTGGCGACCGGGCATGACCATCTGGCGCTGGTATTCGGTGACATTTCCGGCGAAGCGCCGGTGCTCGCACGCGTGCATTCCGAATGTCTGACCGGCGACGCTTTATTCAGCCTGCGCTGTGACTGCGGTTTTCAACTGGAAGCCGCGCTGGAGCAGATCGCTGAAGAAGGCCGCGGCATCCTGCTTTATCATCGCCAGGAGGGCCGCAACATCGGCCTGTTGAACAAGATCCGCGCCTACGCCCTGCAGGATAAGGGCGCAGACACCGTGGAAGCCAACCACCAGCTCGGCTTCGCCGCCGACGAACGCGACTTCACCCTGTGCGCCGACATGTTCAAACTGCTGGGCGTCGACGCGGTGCGTTTGCTGACCAACAACCCGAAAAAGGTCGAGATCCTGACCGAAGCCGGTATCAACATCAGCGAACGCGTGCCGCTGATCGTCGGCCGCAACCCGAAGAACGAACACTATCTGGCGACCAAGGCCGCCAAAATGGGCCATTTGCTCGACCAGAAGTGATCGCCGCCGCGGCGGAAACAATCAGGGCGCCTTGCGGCGCCCTTTTTATTGCTCGATTTACAGCATCTTCCTGATCACATAGTGCAGGATACCGTCGTTTTCGTAGTAGGTCAGCTCATTGCCAGTATCGATACGGCAACGGGTGTCAATCACCTCTTTGCGCCCGTCGGCATAGGTGATGTGCACCGGCACCGTCTGGCCCGGCTGCAGCTGTTGCAGGCCGCCGACGCTGATCTGCTCGTCCCCGGTCAGCCCCAGCGTTTTGCGCGTCACCCCCTGTGGGAACTCCAGCGGCAAAATGCCCATGCCGATCAGGTTGGAGCGGTGAATGCGTTCGAAGGATTCGGCGATCACCACCCGCACGCCCAGCAGGCGCGGCCCTTTCGCCGCCCAGTCACGGCTAGAGCCGGAACCGTACTCTTTACCGGCAATCACCGCCAGCGGCACCTTCTCTTGCTGATACTGCATCGCGGCGTCGTAGATAGACAGCTGCTGCTGCGACGGAATATGACGGGTATAACCGCCCTCCACGCCCGGCACCATTTCGTTGCGGATACGGATATTGGCGAAAGTGCCGCGCATCATCACTTCATGGTTGCCGCGGCGCGAACCGTAGGAGTTGAAATCCTGCGGTGCCACGCCGTGCTCGCTCAGATAACGCCCCGCCGGGCTGTCGCGCTTGATATTCCCCGCCGGCGAAATGTGGTCGGTGGTCACCGAGTCGGCCAGTATCGCCAGAATGCGCGCATCCTTGATGTCTTGCACCGGATCCGGCTTCACCTTCATGGTGCTGAAGAACGGCGGATGGCGGATATAGGTCGAGTCTTCCTGCCACTGATAGGTCGCCGAACCGGTCACCTGGATCGCCTGCCAGTTGGCGTCGCCGTCGAACACTTCGCCGTATTCCTTGTGGAACATCTCGGTGCGCACCTCTTCCACCGCCTGAGCGATGTCCTGGCTGCTCGGCCAGATGTCCTTCAGGTAAACAGGTTGACCGTCGTTGCCCTCGCCGAGCGGCTCTTTGCTCAGATCAATCTTCATGCTGCCCGCCAGCGCATAGGCCACCACCAGCGGCGGCGAGGCCAGCCAGTTGGTTTTCACCAGCGGGTGGATGCGCCCTTCGAAGTTACGGTTGCCTGACAGCACCGCGCCCACGGTCAGATCGCCCTCTTTGATCGCCTGTTCGATCGGATCCGGCAGCGGACCCGAGTTACCGATGCAGGTGGTACAGCCATACCCCACCAGGTTGAAACCCAACTCTTCCAGATAGGCAGTGAGTTTGGCGCTGTCGAAATAGTCGGTCACCACTTTGGAGCCCGGCGCCAACGAGGTTTTTACCCAGGGCTTGCTGCGCAGCCCCTTCTTGACGGCGTTTTTCGCCAGCAGGCCGGCCGCCATCATCACGCTCGGGTTGGAAGTGTTGGTGCAAGAGGTGATCGCCGCGATCACCACCGCGCCGTCGCGCAGTTCGTGCTGCTGCCCGTCCAGCGTAAAGGTTTTGCTGTCGGCCTTGGCCTTGTGCCCACCGATATCCAGTTCGGTAGCGGCCTTGAACGCCTGCGGCACATTCGGCAGCGCGACGCGATCCTGCGGGCGTTTCGGTCCGGCGAGGCTGGCTTCCACCGTCGACATGTCCAGCGCCAGCGAGCTGGTGAAGACCGGTTCATCCCCCGGATGGCGCCACATGCCCTGCGCCTTGGCGTAAGCCTCTACCAGCGCGATTTGTTCGGCGCTGCGGCCGCTGAGTTTCATATAGCCGAGCGTAACGTCATCCACCGGGAAGAAGCCGCAGGTGGCGCCGAATTCCGGCGACATGTTGGCGATGGTCGCACGGTCCGCCAGCGGCAGATCGGCCAGGCCGTCGCCGTAGAACTCGACGAACTTGCCGACCACGCCGTGCTTGCGCAGCATTTGGGTGACGGTCAGCACCAGGTCAGTGGCGGTAATCCCCTCTCTGAGCTTACCGGTCAGCTTGAAGCCGACCACGTCGGGGATTAACATCGACACCGGCTGGCCCAGCATCGCCGCTTCCGCTTCGATGCCGCCGACGCCCCAACCGAGGATGCCCAGGCCGTTGATCATGGTGGTGTGGGAGTCGGTGCCCACCAGCGTATCCGGATAGGCCACGCGGCGGCCGCTTTCGTCGCTGTGCCAGACCGTTTGGCCAAGGTATTCGAGGTTAACCTGGTGACAGATGCCGGTGCCTGGCGGCACCACGCGGAAGCGGTTGAAGGCTTTCTGCCCCCAACGCAAGAAGGTGTAGCGCTCGTGGTTACGCTGCATCTCGATACGCACGTTGTCTTCAAAGGCGTTGTCATCGCCGAATTCATCGACGGTGACCGAGTGGTCAATCACCAGATCCACCGGCGACAGCGGGTTCACCTGGTCGACGTTGCCGCCCAGCCGCCGCACCGCTTCGCGCATCGCCGCCAGATCGACCACCGCCGGGACGCCGGTAAAATCCTGCATCAGCACGCGCGCCGGACGGTAGGCGATCTCACGGTCAGCATGGCCGGTTTGCAGCCAGGCGACGATGGCCTTGAGGTCGTCAACCTGCACGGTGTCGCCATCCACATGGCGCAGCAGGTTCTCCAACAGCACTTTCATCGATTTCGGCAACCGGTCGATATCACCCAGCTGCTTCGCTGCCAGCGGCAGACTGTAATAGTAATACTCGCTATTCAGCGCAACCAGCTTATCCATACTTGTTTCACGAAGATCGGACGACATAGCTCCTCCATTTCTTATTGTGAGTAAAACAGGGTAATTACTGAGGTCTTGTTTAAAGATACCACAAAGATAAGTTAACGATTTGATAACAACACGTTTTGCACACAACGATAGGCGGGAACAATCAACGGGAAGAAAGGATCAACACGGCCAAGGGGTTAGACTGCGCGCCAACAAAAACGCCGCAACGATGCGGCGCTTTAGCACGAAAAGGCAGGTTTACAATGGTGCAGCGGGGAAATCCATGCCCACCACCGCCAGCTGATTCTTACGGCCCTTCTTCACCTGGATGCCCATCCCTTTATGCAGCAGATGCATCTGGCCAGGCTGAACCAGGGCTTTGGCGGTGTGAAGGCGGGTGTCGCCCGGCAGATAAAAATCGACGTCAAAGAAAAAATCATTACCGTATCGGGTGTTGGTTTGCCGACAGGACTCGAGGCGCGAGGCGATAATCTCGCCTTGCCAGCTGTCCTTGCTGAGATAGTTTTTAACCGCGGACATCTCGCTCGAGTTACCGCCGTTATTTTTAAAAATACAGTAAAAGAAAATACCCATCACGACAGGGGTGGCGATCCCCGCATACAGGAAGTACTTCGACATATCAGCCAGAGACATAAGTGTGCTGCTCCATTTTATGTAATTATAAACAACGAGTTATTCGTTACATTCAGCGTTCTGTTGCTGATATTGGTCACCTCGATATTCACCACCACACCGTTCGTTTCCGTTTTAAACGCCGTCTTTGAAAACTCTTTCAGCTTATAAGAATTTGACAAGCCTGTCAGGCTGTTGGACACGCCAACAATGCTGCTGGTTATCGCCGATGCCGATACGCTGTTGCCGGTGATACTTTCGCTGAAGGCGGTCACGGTCAGGCTGTGCAACTTGGGATTGAACACGGACTCCGGCGCTTCCAGGGTGATCTTTTCACCGCTGACAATCTTGATTTGATGCGGGCTGTAAATCGTAATGGTTCCCGCGTTGACGTTTTGCGTCCAGTCGCCGCTATTGATGTTGGTGGTAACGCCGTCTTTGATCGATTCATTGACGCCGCCTTTGATCTCGCGTGTGACGCCGCCGGTGACGTCCTCTTTATGGCCGCCGGCACCGATCTTAACCTCCCGCCCTTTATCCAGAGTCTCGGTCAGTTTGCCGGTGACATGGTGGCTTTCATTCCCGTCGATATCGCTGGTGCGGTCGCCTTTGATCGTAACCTTGTCGCCGCCGTCTTTAATGTCGAACGTCCGCCCCGCCTTGATCTCCGTTGCGACGCCGCCATTAAAATAGCCGGTTTCTTTTTGATCCACCGTGGTGGTGCGCTGGCCTTTGTAGTGGAAGGTGGCGTTGCCCGTCACTTCGTCTTGCTGTTGCTTGAGGATAGTTGTCGTCCGGTTGCCGTCGATATTGACCTGCTGGTCATTTTCCACCGAAACCTTCATATCCTTTTCGGAATGCAGCTCTACAGCCTCGCTGCCCGCCTTATCTTCGAAAAACAGATAGCTGGCATTGTCCCGGCTGCCGTCCTTACTGCGGGTCATAAAGCCCATTTGCGTCGCCGCCGCCGGCAACACCCACGGCGGCATGCTCGCTTCATTGTAGACGCGCCCGGTGACAATCGGCCGGTCCGGATCGCCGTTGATAAAGTCCACCACCACTTCATCCCCGACGCGCGGTATTTGTACCGAACCGAACCCTTGCCCCGCCCAAGCGCTCGAGACCCTTACCCAGCACGAACTGGTGTCATCCCCTTTGGCGCGGCGATCCCAGTGAAACTTCACTTTTATCCGGCCGTATTTGTCCGTCCAGATATTCTCGCCGGCAGGCCCTACCACCCTGGCCGTTTGCGGGCCATAGGTGCGCGGCCACGGCGTCACCGTCAGCGGGCGAAAAACGGTGGCGGCCGGGATAACCGTAAAGTCGATGCGATGTACCGTTTCGCCTTCTTCGCCGCTGGCGTAGCGGTTCTCGGAGAACGTGTAATCGGCGGCCGTCGTCAGGTATTCGCCGTTATCGCTGAAAAACGGGGCGTTGATCAGGGTAAAGGTGTAGCCCGGCGCCACTCCAATCGCCGTTGCGGTGCCGTGTATCTGTTGATGTTCCACCTGCCAGCGCTCCTGGCGCACGCGTGCGTAGAACTCCCCATCAGCGTGTTCGACATAGCGGCCCGGCCAATCGTAGACGTCGATGCTGCCCGGCATCGGCGAGGCCGGGTTTTGGCGTGCCTGGAACAGCCAGGCGTTCGGCTTGCGGAAGTCATAGTCGTCCAGGCCGTAAATGCCAGGCGTCACGCTGTCTTCCGGTGCCCATTGCCCGATGCCCTGTTCGAGGGTGCTGCCGCCAGACGGAGTCTGATGGTAGGGAATCGTCTCGTAGCCGCTAAACGGCTGATACTGCCCTGCCGCATCCGTCAGCACCAACGTGTGACGGCCAGCCTCATGGCGAAAGTGGTAAACGATCCCCTCCAGCTCCATGAGGCGGCTGATGAAGTCGAGACTGCTCTCCTGATACTGAACGCAGTAATCCCACACCCGATAGTGACCGGTGAGTTTATCCTCTACGTTCACCTGATATTCGCTGAGCAAAGCACGCACCGTTTGCGGCACCGTCTGGCCCTGGAAGATGCGCAGATTGCGATCGCGCTTCATCGGCCATAGATCCGATTCCACCGTCAGCGTATACACGGCATAACGCGTGCCACTTAACTCGACGGCGCTGACGGCCACGCGAGTCACCTTGCCATTGATATGGCGATCCGCTGACAGCAGCCCCGTCGGCAGAGTTACCGTGACCGGTTGCCCCAACAGCTCGCTGCGATTAATACGGGCATCGCGGCCCAGCAAGGTCAGCGTCAGCGCAAAAGGCTCGGACAAGGCTTCACGGCCCGCCAGCTTCCAAAAAAGCAGGCCCTCAACGGGCAATTGGACAGAGATACGGCTGGTCATGAGATAAGCGGCTCCGGTGACAATTGGTTAGCATCACTTTAACTTCCGAGAGAAAAAAAACTCTTTGCCAGAACAAAAACGCCTCATTTTCGGAGGATTCCTAACCAGCAGGACACAGGCCGCCTCAACGCAGAATGGGGGTATTCAGAAACTTAATGGAAATGGCAGAGGGAGTTTGGTCTGGCGCAAGAGCACCTCAACGCGTTCCCCTGGCCAAGATTGGATTAGCGCAATTTGCGAATGGGGCGGTTTATGCCGCAGGCGCTTGCTCATAAAAAACCCGGAGAGGCGCTGACCTGTCCGGGTGTGGTTTGATGTCGTCAACGCGGGGGATTATTTGATCGGCAGCTTGATGTCTTTGAACATGGCTTCGATCTCTTCGTTGGAGCGCAGCGCCACCGCGCTGTCGACCACGTCGCGCGTCAGGTGCGGCGCGAAGCGCTGAATGAAGTCGTACATGTAGCTGCGCAGGAAGGTGCTGCGGCGGAAGCCAATCTTGGTGGTGCTGTAAGTGAAGATATCGCGCGCATCCACCGTCACCAGGTCCGGATCCTGCACCGGATCCACCGCCATGCTGGCGATAACCCCTACCCCCAATCCCAGGCGCACGTAGGTTTTGATCACGTCGGCGTCGGTGGCGGTAAAGACGATGCGCGGCGTCAGGCCGGCGCGGTTGAAGGCGGTATCCAGCTCCGAACGGCCGGTGAAACCGAAGGTGTAAGTGACGATCGGATAAGCCGCCAACTCTTCAATGCTGATGCTGCTTTTGCCCGCCAAAGGATGATCGGGTTTCACCACCACCGCGCGGTTCCAGTGATAGCACGGCAACATAATGAGATCGTCGTACAGGTGCAGCGCTTCGGTGGCGATAGCGAAATCGGCGGTGCCCTTGGAGACCGCTTCGGCGATCTGCGTCGGCGAGCCCTGATGCATGTGCAGCGAGACGCGCGGATAACGCTCGATAAAGCCCTTGATCACGTTAGGCAAAGCATAGCGTGCCTGAGTATGCGTGGTGGCGACGTACAGCGAGCCTTTGTCCGGGTAGGTGTGTTCACCGGCCACGGCTTTAATAGCGTCCACCTTGGACAGCACTTCACGCGCGATGCGAATGATTTCCTGGCCTGCCGGGGTGACCTGGGTCAGGTGTTTGCCGCTGCGGGCGAAAATCTGGATGCCCAGCTCGTCTTCGAGCATGCGCACTTGTTTACTGATGCCGGGTTGCGAGGTATAGAGCCCTTCTGCCGTTGAGGAGACATTCAGGTTGTGGTTAACCACTTCCACAATGTAACGAAGCTGCTGCAATTTCATATCTTATACCATCCTAGGTTAAACACTGCGGCTTACCCGCAGCCAGGTATATCGGTGTCGCCCCGGTATGCTGAAACTCACAAGCCATAAACACCGTGTTTTACCCTGATGGTGAAGAAAACGCCGTTGTTAATAAGCTTTAATAATAAAAAAACTTTTTATATAACCACTATACCACGTTGCAGCTTCAAGTATAGATCCGCGTCACACTATGATAACGATTATTTTGCATTGGTATCAACGTGAAACGGCGGCGGTGGAGGGATAAAAGCAGCAAAGCATAGATCCGTTATCCTCTTTTCACCAATAAAAAAACCAGCCGCCAGGGCTGGTTTTTCTTCTTGCAGGCGGAATGCGGCCTTACTTCTTGCCTTCAACCCACTTGCCGTCCACGTAAAACGCGGACCAGCCGGTCGCCTTGCCGTCTTTCTCGGAAGAGACATACTGCTGCTTGGTTTTGCGGCTGAAACGCACCAGCGTTTTATTGCCTTCGGCATCCGCCACCGGCGCATCGGCCAGGTAGCGCAGCTTCTCCGGCAGACGATCCTTGAAGCGAGCCAGCTCTTCCACCAGCGGCGCGCGGGTTTCACGCGATTTAGGGAAGGTGTTGGCCGCCAGGAACACGCCGGCCGCGCCATCACGCAGCACGAAATAGGCGTCGGACTTCTCGCACGGCAGCTCCGGCAACGGCACCGGATCTTCCTTCGGCGGCGCAACATCGCCGTTACGCAGGATCTTGCGGGTGTTTTTGCAGTTCTCGTTGGTGCAGCCCATGTACTTGCCGAAACGACCCATTTTCAGGTGCATTTCGGAACCGCACTTGTCGCACTCAACGACCGGACCGTCGTAACCTTTGAGGCGGAACTCGCCCTCTTCGATCTCATAGCCGTCGCACGCCGGATTGTTACCGCACACGTGCAGCTTACGCTGGTTATCGATCAGATAGCTGTCCATCGCGGTACCGCATTTCTTGCAGCGGCGACGGGCGCGCAGCGCGTTGGTTTCCGCGTCGTCGCCTTCAAGGATGTTGAGCACTTCCGCTTCCGGCACCAGGTTGATGGTGGTTTTGCAGCGCTCTTTCGGCGGCAGTGCATAGCCGGAACAGCCGAGGAACACGCCGGTACTGGCGGTGCGAATGCCCATCTTGCGGCCGCAGGTCGGGCAGTCGATGCTGGTCATTACCATCTGGTTAGGCCGCATGCCGCCTTCTTCCGGATCCTTCTCAGCCGTTTCCAGCTGTTCGCTGAAGTCGACGAAGAACTCGTCCAGCACCGCTTTCCACTCGGCCTGGTTGTTGGCGACCTCATCGAGGCCGTCTTCCATGCGGGCGGTGAAGTCATAGTTCATCAGCTCGCGGAAGTTCTCTTCCAGACGATCGGTGACGATCTCACCCATTTTTTCGGCATAGAAGCGGCGGCTTTCCACCCGCACATAACCGCGATCCTGAATGGTCGAGATGATGGAGGCGTAGGTGGACGGGCGGCCGATACCGCGTTTTTCCAGCTCTTTCACCAGCGAAGCTTCGCTGTAACGCGCCGGTGGCTTGGTGAAGTGCTGGCTCGGGATCAGTTTCTGCAGATCCAGTTCGCTGCCGATTTCGACGTAAGGCAGCGTGCGATCTTCATCGCCCTTGCGCAGCGCCGGCATCACCTTGGTCCAACCGTCAAAGCGCAGCGTGCGGCCCTTGGCGCGCAGCTGATAATCGCCGGCTTTCACCGTCAGCGTGGTGGAATCGTATTGCGCCGGCGTCATCTGACAGGCGACGAACTGGCGCCAAATCAGCTGATACAGCTTCTGCGCGTCCGCTTCCATGTCTTTCAGCTGCTCGGCGAGCACGTTCACGTCCGAAGGACGGATCGCTTCGTGCGCTTCCTGAGAATTCTCTTTGCTGCTGTACTGGTTTGGCGCCTTCGGCAGGTATTTGTCGCCGAAGTTGTCGCCGATATAGCCACGCACCATGTTGAGCGCGTCCTGGCTCAGGTTGGTGGAGTCGGTACGCATATAGGTGATGTGGCCGGCTTCATACAGCCGTTGCGCCATCATCATGGTTTTCTTCACGCCGAAGCTCAGGCGGGTACTGGCGGCCTGTTGCAGCGTGGAGGTAATGAAAGGCGCGCCCGGCTTGCTGCTGGTCGGTTTATCTTCGCGATCCAGCACCGTGTAGCGGGCTTTTTCCAGCAGTTTGACCGCGGCGTGAGTCTGCTCGCGGTTGACCGGTTTGAACGGTTTGTCGTGCGCGTGGGTCACTTCCATCTGCAGCGCGGTTTCACCCTTCGCCAGCAGATCGGCATGCAGCTCCCAGTACTCTTCCGGCACGAAAGCCTTGATGTCGCGCTCACGCTCAACCACCAGGCGTACCGCCACCGACTGCACGCGGCCGGCGGACAGGCCGCGGGCGATTTTTTTCCACAGCAGCGGCGAGACCATATAGCCCACCACGCGGTCCATAAACCGGCGCGCCTGCTGCGCGTTGACGCGATCAATGTTCAGCTCGCCCGGCTGTTTGAACGCCTGTTGGATCGCGTTTTTGGTGATTTCGTTAAACACCACGCGGCTAAAGCGTTTGTCATCCCCACCGATCACTTCCCGCAGGTGCCAGGCGATGGCTTCCCCTTCGCGGTCAAGGTCGGTTGCGAGATAAATGTGGTCGGCGTTTTCCGCCAACGATTTTAACTCGGCGACCACTTTTTCTTTACCCGGCAGGATTTCGTAATGCGCTTTCCAACCGTGGTAAGGGTCGACGCCCATGCGATTTACCAGCGCCGCCTTCTCATCTTTTTTAACTTTTTTCTTGGCTTTGTCTTCGGTTGAGTCAGCGCTCTTTTTGCTGGCTGAGCCACTGGTCGGCAAATCACGGATATGACCGACGCTGGACTTCACCACGTAGTCATTTCCTAAATATTTATTAATAGTTTTGGCTTTTGCCGGGGACTCAACTATTACGAGAGCTTTACCCATATTTACCTTTACCTAAATTTATTTCTTCTAAAAAGAAGTCTTTTATCTCGCCGTGCCGCGGCAATTCGTGTCTCTTTTTTATATTGCGGCAGTCTGGCAAGAGATCAACAGATTTTTTTCTTTTGGCTGCCCAACTGCTCAACCTGAACGCAAGTTGTTGATCCTGCCTGCTATTCACTCATGCCCCAGAAGTATGGCTGTGCGAGTTTTATTCATAGCGTAAACAAAACCTTCCACCAGACGCCGCAAAATCCCACACTGTACCTGATAAAAAGCGTCACGCAACCTAATTAGCACGGAAAGACCGATTTCGCCAACCGGCGGCCACCCATGGCCATCCAGACGGCAAATAAACCTTAGTCGGTTTGCGGATAAAAGCGAACCGGCGTTAGAATATGCGCAGCGTTTTTTGTTTGGAGTCTAATAAATGTACACAAATACTGCACCTATCGGCCGCGAGGCCCTGCTGGCGGAAGCAAATAACATCATCCGCCAACACGAAGATTATCTGCACGGCATGATCGCCACCGACGTTGAACAAAAAAACGGCGTTCTAGTTTTCCGCGGCGAATACTTTTTAGATGCCGACGGGCTGCCCACCGCCAAAACCACCGCCGTATTTAATATGTTTAAACATTTGGCGCATCTGCTTTCGGAAAAATACCATCTGGTCGATTGAGAAATGAAAACGGGGGCGCCAGGCCCCCGTTGATCCATACACTCACGCCGTTACAGCAGCGGTTTTTCCCCACGCTGCCACCAACGCAACAGCAAGCGATCGACGCTCTCCGCCGCGCTGCCGGTGAAACGGTCCATCAGGCGTTTGCGGCGCGCATAGCGCACGGCGACCACCTCGTGATTATCCAGTTCGGCGATCAGCAAATCGTCGCTGGTGCCGATGGCGTCGATCAATCCCTTCTCTTTAGCCTGCGAACCGAACCAGTGCTCACCGGTGGCGACGCTATCGATGTCCAGCGATGGGCGCTGCTCATGCACGAAGCGCTTGAACAGCTCATGCGTTTCGTTCAGATCTTCGCGGAACTTCTCGCGCCCCTGCTCGGTGTTTTCACCGAACAGCGTCAGCGTGCGTTTGAACTGCCCGGCGGTGTGCAGCTCCACATCGATGTCGTTCTTCTTCAACAGGCGATGGAAGTTAGGGATCTGCGCCACCACGCCGATGGAACCGATGATGGCGAACGGCGCCGCCACGATGCGATCCGCGACGCAGGCCATCATGTAGCCGCCGCTGGCCGCCACTTTATCCACCGCCACCGTCAGGCGAATGCCGCCCTTGCGCAGGCGCTCCAGCTGCGAGGCCGCCAGACCGTAGCCGTGCACCACCCCGCCCGGGCTTTCCAGACGCAGCAGCACCTCATCCTGCGCCGTGGCTACGGCCAGCACCGCCGAGATCTCTTCCCGCAGCGACGTCACCTCGTGCGCGTCCATGCTGCCCTTGAAGTCCAGCACATACAGGCACGGCTTGCTCACTTCGACCGCGCCGGACTTGGCGCGCTGCTTTTTCAGCTTGTCGTCGGCCTTGGTCTGCTTCTTGAACTGTTTCAGCCACACCTTCTGCTCGGCGGCATCCATGCGCGCCAGACGCATATCGCGTTGCATCTCGCGATACTGTTCGCCGAGATCGGTCAGCTGCAGCTCCCCTTTTTGGCGGCTCTTGCGTTGCCCCAAACTGACCGCCAGTATGGCCAACGCGGCGATGGCCAGCACCACCGTAGCGACCTTGGCCAGAAACAGGCCATAAACAGATATAAACTCCACAGATTCCGCCTTTATTTACAGGTTGTTAGTATGCTTCTTTCCATTTTAGCCAACCACGGCGGCTGCTGTCGCGGCTAAATGAAAATTCGTTGCGTCCTGCACGTCACTATGGGGACGATTGGCCACCGAACCAAGCCACCGCCGCACCGCTTTTGTTACAAAAGAATGCCATTTCAGCCAGCTACGCATTGAAAATGCGCACGGATTAAGGCATATAACACCCATTATTCATCAATACGATGAGACAGATTCGCTGCGCGGCCCGCAGGCGGTCGAGCCTTCGCTCCCGCCCCGGCCGCGCGTTTCACCCTTGCTCCCCATTATCAGCGGGAGAACAGCCACCCAGGCGAGGATTTATCGTGCATTACCAACCCAAACAAGATCTGCTCGAACAACGCATCATTTTGGTCACCGGCGCCGGCGACGGCATCGGCCGCGAAGCGGCGCTGACCTACGCGCGTTTTGGCGCCCAGCTGGTTCTGCTGGGGCGCACCGAAAGCAAACTGCAGGCGGTTCAACAAGAGATCGCGGCCCAGGGCGGCGCCCCGGCGCGGGTAGTGACGCTGGACTTGCTGCACGCCACGCCGGAGCAATGCCGGCAAATCGCCGACGATCTGGCGCGCCAGCTCCCACGGCTGGACGGCGTGCTGCACAACGCCGGCCTGCTCGGTGACATCGCACCGATGGCCGATCTGTCGATGACCATGTGGCAAGAGGTGATGCAGGTTAACGTCAACGCCACCTTTATGCTGACTCAGGCGCTGCTGCCGCTGCTGCTGAAATCCCACGCCGGTTCACTGGTGTTCACCAGCTCCAGCGTCGGACGTACCGGCCGCGCCGACTGGGGCGCCTATGCGGTATCGAAGTTCGCCACCGAAGGTATGATGCAGGTGTTGGCCGATGAATACAAAAATCGCAATCTGCGGGTAAACTGCATCAATCCGGGGGGAACTCGCACCAAAATGCGCGCATCCGCCTTCCCGCACGAAGACAAGAACAAGCTGAAAACCCCGGCCGACATCATGCCGCTGTATCTGTATCTGATGGGCGAAGACAGCCGTCGCAAAACCGGCATGAGCTTCGACGCTCAGCCGAATCGTAAACCCGGCGCGGCCGAATAATAAGGAGGGTTTTCATGGCGGAAGATCGTCATCAACAGCGCCAGCAACGCCTGAAAGAACAGGTCGATGCGCGCATCGCCGCCGCGCAGGAAACGCGCGGCCTGCTGCTGGTGTTTACCGGCAACGGTAAGGGCAAGAGCACCGCCGCTTTCGGCACCGTCACTCGTGCGGTGGGTCACGGCATGCGCGCCGGTGTGATTCAGTTCATCAAGGGCGAATGGCCCAATGGCGAAAAGAATCTGCTGCAGCAACACGGCGTTGAGTTTCAGGTGATGGCCACCGGCTTCACCTGGGAAACGCAGAACAAGGCCGACGATACTGCCGCCTGCCAGGCGGTGTGGCAACACGGCAAGCGCATGCTGGCCGACAGCAGCCTGGATCTGGTGTTGCTGGACGAAGTGACCTACATGCTGACCTACGGCTATCTGGAACTGGAGGAGCTGAAGGCAGCGCTGCTGGGGCGTCCTGCGCACCAAACGGTGATCCTGACCGGGCGCGGATGCCATCGCGATCTGCTGGAACTGGCGGATACGGTCACGGAGATGCGGCCGGTGAAACACGCGTTCGACGCGGGTGTGAAGGCGCAACAGGGGATCGATTGGTAACACCAAGTTCTGGCCCCGAACGGGGCCAGAATGAGGGATTAACTGCGTTTGCTCGGCTTGCTCGGTTTACCCGGCTTGCTGCCCGGCGCACTGCGGCGGCCGCTGCCGGCTACCTGCGAGTGACGCTTGACCGCGCGACGGATCTGGTTAGCCTTCACGCGGCGGCGCTCACGCTCGACCGGCATCTTGCTGACCGTTTCCGGTTTCAATTCAACCAGCTCACGCAGGTAGTTGATCGCCGCCAGGTCCAGCTCAGCCCAACCGCCGCGCGGCAGGCCTTTCGGCAGGTCAATGTCGCCGTAGCGCACGCGGATCAGACGGCTTACCTGCACGCCCACCGCTTCCCACAGGCGGCGCACTTCACGGTTACGGCCTTCGGTCAGGGTCACGTTGTACCACTGGTTGAGACCTTCACCACCCTGGAAGCTGATGGTGCGGAAGGCGGCCGGGCCGTCTTCCAGCTGCACGCCCTTGCTCAGCTGCTTCACTTTCGCATCGTCGACCTGGCCGAACACGCGTACCGCGTACTCGCGTTCCACTTCGCGGCTCGGGTGCATCAGACGGTTGGCCAGTTCACCATCGGTGGTGAACAACAGCAGACCGGAGGTGTTGACGTCCAGCCGCCCTACCGCCACCCAGCGCGAACCGCGCAGCTTCGGCAGGCGATCGAACACCGTCGGGCGGCCTTCAGGATCGCTGCGGGTACACAGCTCGCCTTCCGGCTTGTAGTAAGCCAGCACGCGGCAAACCACCTCTTCGGATTCTTTGATCGACAGGACATGACCGTCCAGACGAATTTTCATCGCCGGCGTCACTTCAACGCGATCGCCCAGTTTGGCGACCTTGCCGTCGACGCTGACGCGCCCGGCTTCAATCATGGTTTCGATTTCACGACGCGAGCCATGCCCGGCGCGCGCTAAAACTTTCTGTAACTTTTCGCTCATTGAGCAACCTCTAATGTCGCCTTCACAGGCGTCGGGGGGATAACCGCCGCGGCTGACCGCCACAGCGGTAATAATACGTTTATCAGGATCGAACCGCGCATTATACAGGCTTTCTAAGGTGTTGAAACCCACTTTATCGGCGGGGGCACCCTCGGGCGGCGTTCAATACGCCAAAAAATCCTCCACCGCCCACAGCACCGCGTCAGGCCGTTCCAGAATGCCGAGATGGGTGCGCGCCTCGCCTAAACGCACCACGGAGAAAAACGGCTGCTCGGCGGCAAACATCTGCTGCTGCCGCAGGTAGTCGTCACGGCGATCCAACGAGTAAATATGGCGGCACGGCGGCGGCACACTCATCCCCGCCAGGCGTTGCAGCGGCGAACCGAATTGCCGATAGGCCTGTTCGATGGCCACGCCGGCGGCGCGCCAAAGCCGGCAATCCTCCTGCGCCATCTCGACCTCCAGGTGGCGTTTAACCTCAACATGGTTGATTCCCCCCTGCCAGAAGTCAAACAAGGCGTCTCGCGCCGCCAGCCATTGTTGCGGCTGCTGCATGCGGCTTACCGCCGTAAAGAAAGCCGGCTCCGGCGGCGTCATGATCCAGTCGAGAAACACCATGCCGCGCACGCGCTGCGGCAACGCCTCGGCCAACGCCACCGCCAGCCAGCTGGCGTGCGCCACCGACAGAGTGACCACGTTGTCCAAATGCAGCGCCGTCAACAACTGACGCGCATCTTCCAGCAGATCGTCCGCCGTCAGCGACATCTCCGCCGCTTTTGACGACAGGCCGTGGCCGCGCCAATCGATGCTGATCACCCGGTAACGCTCGGCGGCCAGAGCGATGAACGGCTCGAACACGGTTTTCGGTTCACACCAGCCGGGCAGCAACACCAGCGTTATCGGCCCTGAGCCGATATCCTGATAGTCGAGCGTCACGTTGGCGCTGTGAAATACGGTCATGTTACCTCCTGCGCGTCTCTCCCCGACCCGTTCGGGGACTCTCGGGATGATAAGGTGACAGCGCAGCAGGCATTGATCTATTGAAGTTCGTGCGGAAAAGAACTCGAGCGCACCTTATGAAAAAATGCGCACCAATTGGAATAAGAAATTAATGACGCACGCAGGGATAGGCAGCTGTCAGCGCCAGCATAATCACCGACGGCGCGGAATAATGCAGCTGCTCAGGATGTTCGTTTAAATATTGCATTACCGCGTCGGCAGCTACGCCAATGCTCATCCCGGCCGCCGGGCAGATATTGCGATTGCCCTGCATGGAATAGGTATCGAATACGCCGGCGACGTATCCCATAAACATGCCGCCATTCAACGCTTCCGCCACGGTGGCTTCGCCGCTTTTATTTTTTACGTAACCGCCGGATTCCGACAGCAAGGCGCTGCCTGAATAAAAACCCGCATTTGCCATTGAGGAAAATAATAAGGCCGCTAAAAAAGAAACCTGTTTAATCATTGTTGCGCATCCTGCCCATTATCAATTCTGAAGTATTCAAGAATAGCGGCTTTCACGCGAAGTCGCGTCGTTTCGGCCGATTTTCAGATAATGGGCAAGGTGGCAACAATTTACATCAGCGGAAAGGCGCCGCGTCGCCCGCCCCTTCGCGCACCACTTCCGGCGAAGACTCGGTCAGATCGATAACCGTAGTCGGCTGTTGGCCGAGGAAGCCGCCGTGGATCACCAGATCGACCACCTTACCCAAGTGATCGTTGATCTCTTCCGGATCCGACTCGGCAAAATCATTGCCCGGCAGCATCAGAGTGGTGGACATCATCGGCTCGTTCAACGCCTCCAGCAGCGCCAGTGCGATCGGGTTCGACGGCACACGCAGACCGATGGTTTTGCGTTTTTCATTCATCAGGCGGCGCGGCACTTCTTTGGTCGCTTTCAGAATGAAGGTGTAGTTGCCTGGCGTATTGTTTTTGATCAGGCGGAACGCCGTATTGTCAACGTGCGCATAGGTCGACAACTCGGACAGATCGCGGCACATCAAGGTAAAGTTGTGGTTGCCGTCCAATTGGCGGATGCGGCAAATGCGCTCCATCGCCGCCTTTTCTTCCAGCATGCAGCCCAGCGCATAGCCGGAATCGGTGGGATAGACGATCACCCCACCCTTGCGCAGCGCCTCTACCGCCTGGTTGATCAAGCGCGGCTGCGGGTTGTCTGGGTGAATATAAAAAAGCTGACTCATGACTTGCTCCTAAAATGATGCCCGCGCGCGTCGCCACGCGCGTAAAATCAGACCGCCTCGCCCGACTGCGGCCAATCGCGCCACACCGGCTCGACGCCGCCCGGCAACCATAGCTTGCGCCCCAGCTCGATCCACGAACAAGGCTGATGAAAATCAGAACCTTGCGAGGCCAACAGGCGGTAATCCTGCGCGTATTTGGCCAGCTGAGTGCGCTCGTGCGGCGCCTGCTGACACTGCGCCACTTCCATGGCGTCACCGCCGTGTTCGGCGAAATGCACTAACAGACGCTTCAACCACTTCGCGGTCAGATCGTAACGGCCCGGATGCGCCATCACCGCCTGGCCGCCCGATTGATGAATCGCATCAATGGCTTGTTCTATTGTACACCACTGCGGCGGCACATAGCCGGTTTTGCCCTTGGCCAGGTATTTCTTGAACACCTGCGCCATATTGTCCGCCACGCCGATCTCCACCAGGTAACGGGCGAAATGGCCACGGGTTACCGCGCCGTCGCCCGCCAGCCGCTGGGCGCCGGCATAGGCGTCGGGAATGCGCGCTTTACCCAGCCGCACGCCGATCTCTTGCGCCCGTTGGTTGCGGCGTTCGGTTTGTGCCGCCAACAGCGACACCAGCGCCGGGTGCGCGACGTCCATGCCCAGCCCAACGATATGGATCTCATGATTTTCCCACAGCGTCGAGATCTCCACCCCGTTGACCAAGCGTAACGGCAACGCCTGTGCCGCAATGGCGGCGGCGGCCTCGGCCAGCCCGGCGGTGGTATCGTGATCGGTGATCGCCAGCACGCCCACGCGCATCTCAACCGCGCGCTGCACCAGCTGCGTCGGCGTCAGGTAGCCATCGGAGGCGGTCGTGTGGCTGTGGAGATCGTACAGAGTAAAAGCGGTGGATTGAGGGTTACTGTCTGTCAAAACGGCTATCCGGCAATGGCTTGGCTTTCTATCATACCCGCGATCGGCGGCCGGACGGAAATCTATTCTTCCCCCCAGCCGTAGGCGTCAGGCGGAGGATGAATAGAATTCACGCTGACCGCTAAAACATTGTGCAAAAAGAGGGTTGACTTTGCCTCGCCGAACCAGTTAACTAGTACACAAGTTCACGGCAACGGCCGTGTCGGATGAGAGTTAACAGAGAGAGTCTGCAAATGAACAAATACATTTCTCTTCACGGTTGGTGGCGTACCTCCCTCTTGCGGGCGGTGTAATCGCGCATAGCTGTCATCTGACAATGCAGATTTCCTGAGCCCGCACCTGATGCGGGCTTTTTTATGGACAGAATTCACTGGAACCACCGATGATGAACACCAAACCACAACTGACACTGCTGAAGGCGCAAGCCAGCTACCGGGGCGACCCCACCACCATTTTCCACCAGCTGTGCGGCGCGCGGCCGGCCACCCTGCTGCTGGAGTCGGCGGAAATCAACAGCAAACAGAATCTTCAGAGCCTGTTGGTGATCGACAGCGCGCTGCGCATCACCGCGCTGGGCCACACCGTCAGCGTGCAGGCGCTGACCGCCAACGGCGCGGCGCTGCTGCCGCTGCTGGACGAAGCGCTGCCGCCCGAGGTGCGCAATCAGGCACGCCCTAACGGCCGCGAGCTGACCTTCCCGACGATCGACGCGGTGCAGGACGAAGACGCCCGCCTGCGTTCACTGTCGGTGTTCGACGCGCTGCGCACGCTGCTGACGCTGGTCGACTCTCCGGCGGACGAGCGCGAAGCCGTGATGCTGGGCGGCCTGTTCGCCTATGACCTGGTCGCCGGTTTCGAAAACCTGCCGGCGCTGCGCCAGGATCAGCGTTGCCCGGACTTCTGCTTCTATCTGGCGGAAACTCTGCTGGTGCTGGATCACCAGCGCGGCTCGGCCCGCCTGCAGGCCAGCGTTTTCAGCGAACAAGCGAGCGAGACACAGCGCCTGCAGCAGCGTCTGGAACAGCTGCAGGCCGAGTTGCAACAAACCCCGCAGCCGATCCCGCACCAAAAGCTGGAGAACATGCAGCTGAGCTGTAACCAGAGCGACGAAGAGTACGGCGCGGTGGTCAGCGAGCTGCAGGAAGCGATCCGTCACGGCGAGATTTTCCAGGTGGTGCCGTCGCGCCGCTTCTCCCTGCCGTGCCCGGCGCCGCTGGCGGCCTACCAGACCTTAAAAGACAACAACCCCAGCCCGTACATGTTCTTCATGCAGGATGATGACTTCACCCTGTTCGGCGCTTCGCCGGAGAGCGCGCTGAAATACGATGCGGGCAATCGCCAAATTGAAATCTACCCGATCGCCGGCACCCGCCCGCGCGGTCGCCGTGCCGACGGTTCGTTGGATCTGGATCTCGACAGCCGTATCGAGCTGGAAATGCGCACCGACCACAAAGAGCTGGCCGAGCACCTGATGCTGGTCGATCTGGCGCGCAACGATCTGGCGCGCATCTGCCAGGCCGGCAGCCGCTACGTGGCCGACCTGACCAAAGTAGACCGCTATTCGTTCGTCATGCATCTGGTTTCCCGCGTGGTGGGCACCCTGCGCGCCGATCTCGACGTACTGCACGCCTACCAGGCCTGCATGAACATGGGCACCCTCAGCGGCGCGCCGAAAGTGCGGGCGATGCAGCTGATCGCCGCCTCCGAAGGCACGCGCCGCGGCAGCTACGGTGGCGCGGTGGGCTACTTCACCGCCACCGGCGATCTGGATACCTGCATCGTCATTCGCTCCGCCTACGTTGAAAACGGCATCGCCACCGTGCAGGCCGGCGCCGGCGTAGTGCTGGATTCCATCCCGCAGGCGGAAGCCGACGAAACCCGTAATAAAGCCCGTGCCGTGCTGCGCGCCATCGCCACTGCGCACCATGCCAAGGAGGTGTTCTGATGGCCGATATCCTGCTGCTCGACAACGTCGATTCCTTTACCTACAACCTGGTCGATCAGCTGCGCGCCAGTGGCCACCAGGTAGTGATTTACCGTAATCAGATCGCCGCCGAGGTGATCATCGAGCGTCTGCAACAGATGGAACAGCCGGTGCTGATGCTGTCGCCCGGCCCCGGCGCCCCTTCCGAAGCGGGCTGCATGCCGGAACTGCTGCAGCGTCTGTGCGGCCAACTGCCGATCATCGGCATCTGTCTCGGCCACCAGGCGATCGTCGAAGCCTACGGCGGCCAGGTCGGCCAGGCGGGTGAAATTCTGCACGGCAAAGCCTCGGCGATCGTTCACGACGGTGAAGGCATGTTCGCCGGCATGGTCAATCCGCTGCCGGTGGCGCGCTACCACTCGCTGGTCGGCAGCAACATCCCGGCCGACCTCACCGTCAACGCCCGTTTCGGCGAGATGGTGATGGCGGTGCGCGACGACCGCCGCCGCGTGTGCGGCTTCCAGTTCCACCCGGAATCGATTCTGACCACCCACGGCGCGCGCCTGCTTGAGCAGACCCTGGCCTGGGCGCTGGCGAAGTAATATAAGGAACACGACGATGCAACCTATTCTTGAGAAACTGTACCGCGCCGAGTCGATGAGCCAGCAGGAAAGCCAACAGCTGTTCAGCGCCATCGTGCGCGGCGAACTGGAGCCGAGCCAACTGGCGGCGGCGTTGATCAGCATGAAGGTCCGCGGCGAACGCCCGGAAGAGATCGCCGGCGCCGCCAAAGCGCTGCTGGACGACGCTCAGCCGTTCCCGCGCCCTGACTATCTGTTCGCCGATATCGTCGGCACCGGCGGCGACGGCACCAACAGCATCAATATCTCCACCGCCAGCGCCTTCGTGGCGGCGGCGTGCGGCGCGAAGATCGCCAAGCACGGCAACCGCAGCGTCTCCAGCCGCTCCGGCTCCTCGGATCTGCTGGCGGCGTTCGGCATCCGCCTGGATCTGCCGGCGGAAGAAGCGCGCAAGGCGCTGGACGATCTCGGCGTGTGCTTCCTGTTCGCGCCGCAGTACCACACCGGCTTTCGTCACGCCATGCCGGTGCGCCAGCAGCTGAAGACCCGCACGCTGTTCAACGTGCTGGGCCCGCTGATCAACCCGGCGCGTCCGCCGCTGGCGCTGATCGGCGTTTACAGCCCGGAACTGGTGTTGCCGATCGCCGAAACCCTGCGCGTGCTGGGCTATCAGCGCGCGGCGGTGGTCCACGGCGGCGGCATGGACGAGGTGGCGATCCACGCCCCGACGCACGTGGCAGAATTGAACAACGGCGAAATCAGCAGCTACCAGCTCACGCCGCAGTCCTTCGGATTGGAAACCTATCCGCTGGAAGCCTTGCTGGGCGGCACGCCGGAAGAAAACCGTGACATTTTGGCGCGGCTGTTACAAGGTAAAGGCGAGCCGGCGCACGCCGCGGCGGTCGCGGCCAACGTCGCGTTGCTTCTGAAGTTATTCGGACATGAAGACCTGCGCCAAAATGCGCGGCAGGCACTGGATATGATCAACAGCGGGCAGGCCTATGAGCGTGTCATCGCACTGGCGGCAAGAGGATAAATGATGCAGGAAACCGTGCTACACAAGATTGTCCGCGACAAAGCGCAATGGATCGCGGCGCGACAACAGCAACAGCCCCTGGCCGGCTTTCAGAATGACATCGTACCGAGCGAACGCAGCTTCTACCACGCGCTGCAGGGCACCCGGACGGCTTTCATTCTCGAATGCAAGAAGGCCTCGCCTTCCAAGGGACTGATTCGCGAGAATTTTGATCCGGTGGAGATCGCCTCGGTCTATAAAGATTTCGCCTCGGCGATCTCGGTGTTGACCGACGAGAAATACTTCCAGGGCAGCTTCGACTTCCTGCCGCTGGTCAGTCAAACCGTCAGCCAGCCGGTGTTGTGCAAAGACTTTATCATCGATCCGTATCAGATTTACCTGGCGCGCTACTATCAGGCCGACGCCATCCTGCTGATGCTGTCGGTGTTGACCGACGAACAGTACCGCCAACTGGCGGCAGTGGCCCACAGCCTCAATATGGGCGTGCTGACCGAAGTGATCAGTGAAGAAGAGCTGCAGCGTGCGATCGCGCTGGAAGCGCGGGTAGTCGGCATCAATAACCGCGATCTGCGCGATCTGAGCATCGACCTGAACCGCACCCGTCAGTTGGCGCCGCGCGTGCCGCACGGCGTGACGGTGATCAGCGAATCGGGCATCAACAACTACGGGCAGATTCGCGAGCTGAGCCACTACGCCAACGGCTTCCTGATCGGCAGCGCGTTGATGTCGGAACCCGATCTGCGCGCCGCCGTGCGCCGCGTGATCCTCGGTGACAACAAAGTGTGCGGACTGACTCGCCCACAGGACGCCGCCGCCGCTTATCAGGCCGGCGCCATCTACGGCGGGCTGATTTTCGTCGGCCGTTCACCGCGCTATGTGGACATCACCCGCGCCCGTGAAGTGATCTCCGGCGCGCCGCTGAAGTACGTCGGCGTATTCTGCGACGCCCAGGTCGATACCGTGGCGTTGACCGTTGAGCGTCTCGGCTTGCAGGCGGTTCAGCTGCACGGTGCGGAAGACCAGGCCTATATCAGCGCCCTGCGCGCCCGTTTGCCGGCCGATTGTCGCATCTGGAAAGCACTGAGCGTGAAAGATCGGGTGCCGGCGCGCGATCTGCAGCATGTCGATCGCTATCTGCTGGACAACGGCGCAGGCGGCACCGGCCAACGCTTCGACTGGTCGGTATTGCAAGGCGAAGACCTGACTAACGTCATGCTGGCGGGCGGCCTGCGCGCAGACAACTGCGTTGAAGCGGCCAAGCTCGGCTGCGCCGGTCTGGACTTGAACTCCGGCGTGGAAAGCGAACCGGGCATCAAAGATCCCGCGCGCCTGGCATCGGTTTTCCAAACCCTGCGCGCCTACTGAATATGGCTCTACATTAATAACGGATAATAACGGGAACTCTCATGACGCTGCTTAACCCCTACTTCGGCGAATTTGGTGGCCAATACGTGCCGCAAATTCTGATGCCGGCCTTGAAACAACTGGAAGAAGCCTTTGTCAGCGCTCAGCGCGATCCGGCGTTTCAGGCAGAATTTATCGATCTGTTGAAGAACTACGCGGGCCGCCCAACGGCGTTGACGCTGTGCAAAAACCTCACCGCCGGCAGCAACACCAAGCTCTATCTGAAGCGTGAAGATCTGCTGCACGGCGGCGCGCACAAAACCAACCAGGTGCTGGGCCAGGCCCTGCTGGCCAAACGCATGGGCAAAACCGAGATCATCGCGGAAACCGGCGCCGGTCAACACGGGGTCGCCTCCGCGCTGGCCTGCGCGCTGCTCGGCCTGAAATGCCGCATCTATATGGGTGCCAAGGACGTCGAGCGCCAGTCGCCGAACGTGTTCCGCATGCGGCTGATGGGTGCGGAAGTGATCCCGGTACACAGCGGCTCCGCCACGCTGAAAGACGCCTGCAACGAAGCGTTGCGCGACTGGTCCGGCAGCTATGAAACCGCGCACTATATGCTCGGCACCGCCGCCGGCCCGCACCCGTATCCCACCATCGTGCGTGAATTCCAGCGCATGATCGGCGAAGAGACCAAAGCGCAGGTGCTGGAGCGTGAAGGCCGTCTGCCGGATGCGGTCATCGCCTGCGTCGGCGGCGGCTCCAACGCCATCGGCATGTTCGCCGATTTTATCGATGACGCCGAAGTGGGCCTGATCGGCGTGGAACCCGCCGGTCTGGGCATCGAAACCGGTCAGCACGGCGCGCCGCTCAAGCATGGCCACGTCGGCATCTACTTCGGCATGAAAGCGCCGATGATGCAAACCGACGAAGGCCAGATTGAAGAGTCCTATTCGATCTCCGCCGGGCTGGACTTCCCGTCCGTCGGGCCACAGCACGCCTACCTGAACAGCATCGGCCGCGCAGAATACGTGTCAATCACCGACGACGAAGCGCTGGAAGCGTTCAAGGCGCTGTCGCGCCATGAAGGCATCATCCCGGCGCTGGAATCTTCGCACGCCCTGGCGCACGCGCTGAAAATGATCCGTGAAACGCCGCAGAAAGAGCAGATCCTGGTGGTCAACCTGTCCGGCCGCGGCGACAAAGACATATTTACCGTTCACGACATTTTGAAAGCACGGGGAGAAATCTGATGGAACGTTATCAGCAACTGTTCACGCGTCTGGAAAGCAGCAAGGAAGGCGTATTCGTCCCGTTCGTCACGCTGGGCGATCCCAACCCGGCGCTGTCGCTGCAGATTATCGACACCCTGATTGAAGCCGGCGCCGACGCGCTGGAGCTGGGCATCCCCTTCTCCGATCCCCTGGCGGACGGGCCGACGATCCAGAACGCGACGCTGCGCGCCTTCGCCGCCGGCGTCACCCCGACCCAGTGCTTCGAGATGCTGGCGGCCATCCGCCAAAAGCACCCGACCATTCCTATCGGCCTGCTGATGTATGCCAATCTGGTGTTCCATAAAGGCATCGATGCGTTTTACCAACGCTGCGCCGAAGTGGGCGTGGATTCGGTGCTGGTCGCCGACGTGCCGTTTGAAGAGTCTGCGCCGTTCCGCGCTGCCGCCGCGCGCCACGGTATCGCGCCGATCTTCATCTGCCCACCGAACGCCGATGACGAGCTGCTGCGAGAAATCGCTTCGCACGGCCGCGGCTATACCTACCTGCTGTCGCGCGCCGGCGTAACCGGCACCGAAAGCCGGGCGCAGCTGCCGCTGCATCATCTGGTGAACAAGCTGCGCGAGTACCACGCCGCGCCGCCGCTGCAGGGCTTTGGCATCTCCGAACCGGAGCAGGTGAAGGCCGCGCTGCAGGCCGGCGCCGCCGGCGCGATCTCCGGCTCGGCCATCGTCAAAATCATCGAACAGCACCATGCCAACCCGGCGGAGATGCTGGCTAAACTGGCGACCTTCGTCAGCGCGATGAAGCACGCCACCCGGGCATGATCCTCTTTGGCGAGCGCCCTGCCGGCGCTCGCTTTAACAGCTTGTTTCCCTTCAAAGTTTGTTCCATTTATTTACCGCAAAAATTTGAACAAACCGCCGTCTTGTCTCACAATGAACTTTGTTCGCTATGCATTTCTTCGTTTGATTTGGGGAATGCGCTCGCAGTGGCGATACACCGTCGCGAGTTTTAACCATAACATTGCATGGAGAGTAATTTATGAAGCTTTTTAAAACCCTTTCGGCCTTGTGCATGGCAGCCGTTGTGGCGGTCGCGGTGAGCGCTTGCGCGCCAACGGCAAAATCTGAGGGAACGGGCGGCTATATCGATGACACGGTGATCACCACCAAAGTGAAATCGGCGCTGCTGGCGGATAAAAACATTAAGTCGCGCGAGATCAGCGTGGAAACCTTTAAAGGACGCGTTCAGCTGAGCGGTTTCGTGACGTCCAGCGATGACGCCAACCGTGCGGTGCAGGTTACTCGCGGCGTTGCCGGCGTGAAATCGGTTGACAACGTGATGCAGCTTAAATAATACCGACAGGGAGGCCTTGCGCCTCCCTGCTTACGGCTTTGATCAGAAGCGGTAACCCGCCCCGAACATGAACACCCACGGATCCAGACGCGTATCGAAGCTGTGGTGCCCACCATTCGCATCGTTGAAGCGAGTTTTGGTTTCGATGTTCATCCACCACACCGACATGTTCAGCATCCAGTGTTCGTCCAGGTTGTAATCCAGACCGGCCTGCGCCGCCACACCCCAGGAGTCTTTCAGATCGAGGTTGCTCAACCCGGCGCTTTTACCGTAGTCGTTGAACTTCTCGTCGAAGAAGGTGGTGTAGTTAACGCCGACGCCCAGGTAAGGACGCAGTTTGTCCTGCTTGTCGCCGAAGTAGTATTGCGCCATCAGCGTTGGCGGCAGTTGGTGAACGGTCGCCAGATCGGTGCCGCCCAGCGTCACCTTGTGGCGGAACGGGGTTGCGGCCAACAGCTCAACGCCAATGTTGTCCGTCACCATATACCCGAAGGTCAGGCCGAGCTGGGTGTTGTTTTTCGCATCCAGAGAACCTAAGCCCAGCACGTTGTCCGACCCCGCATTCGGGCGTACCGTCGCGGTACCCGCGCGGAACAGGAAATCACCAGCCTGATGCGCACTTGCCAACATAGGCGCCATCATCGTCGCCAATACCACCAGAGTTGTCTTTTTCATTATCCATTCCATTTGTGTGGTTAATCTCTCGGGGAGGAATATACCTACTTTCGGGTATTTGTGATCCCATCGAGATCACATCTTATGTGTAAAAATTTAAAATCCTACTAAAAACAAGGTTACCTAACCGCTTAATAAATCAAGGATTGATCTGCATCAAAAAATCGATTTTGTTGCAAATTATCTACATGTTCAAATTTCAGTTGCGGAGAAAAATGCGGCTGAGGTAATTTCGTTTTCCGTGTTGGTTTTGGTTGGTGCCGTAAGGAGTCGGCGGGCAATCAAGATGAGCGAAATCCTTAATCCCTGTGTCAGCTGCGGCGCATGCTGCGGTTATTTTCGAGTGTCATTCTATTGGGCCGAAGCCGAAGACGGCGGCGGCACCGTCCCTCTTTCCCTAACGGAGCCTTTGACCCCGTTCCTACGCTGCATGCAGGGGACCAACAGCAAGTCCCCACGCTGTACCGCACTGGACGGCGAGATCGGCACCGCCGTGTCCTGCTCGATCTACCTCAATCGGCCCAGCCCGTGCAGAGAGTTCGATCAGTCCGGTGAAAACGGCCTGCGCAACGAAGCCTGCGATCGCGCTCGCGAACGTTACGGCCTGCCGCCGTTGCCCTTGCCGCTTTCGCTGCCTGAGACGACGATCGTTGAAGAAATAGGCGTAGTGCAATTCGCGGGGTGCCACAGCGGCGTGGAACAGGGTACAATCACCCACTGATTTATCTCTGTTTTCCCGACGCCAAGGAGTCTGCATGCCTATCACGGCCAACGCTTTGTACCGTGACAGTTTTAACTTTTTACGTAACCAACTGGCCAGCATCCTGATGCTGGCGCTGTTGACGGCGTTTATCTCCGTGCTGCTGAATCAGGCCTTCAGCCCCGATGCCGAACAGTTGGCGACGCTCGCTGCCACCACCAGCGATTTCGCCTCGTCTACCGGCATGGGCATTCAGGAAGTGATCCAGCAGATGACGCCGGAACAGCAGATGGTGCTGCTGAAAGTGTCGGCCGCCGCCACCTTCTCCGCCCTGGTCGGCAACGTGCTGCTGGTCGGCGGGATGCTGACGCTGATCCGTCTGGTGTCGCAAGGGCAACGCACCAGCGCCCTGCGCGCGCTCGGCGCTTCGGCGCCCGATCTGCCGCGCCTGTTGCTGCTGCTGTTTATCTGCACCCTGCTGATCCAGCTCGGTCTGACGCTGTTTGTGGTGCCGGGCGTGATCATGGCGATCGCCTTCGCGCTGGCGCCGGTGATCGCCTCCGTCGACAAAAAAGGCGTGTTCGCTTCGCTCAAGTTGAGCAGCAAACTGGCCTTCGCCAATGCGCGCGTGATTGTGCCGGCGATGATGCTGTGGCTGGCGGCCAAGCTGCTGGTGCTGTTCCTGGTGAGCCATCTGTCGGTGCTGACGCCGAACGTCGCCAGCGTAGTGTTGACCGCGTTGAGCAACCTGGTGTCCGCCCTGCTGCTGATCTATCTGTTCCGTCTGTATATGCTGCTGCGCGGCTAAGGCCGGCGCCACCAAAACCCAAGGGGCACGCTTCGGCGCGCCCCTTTTTTGTTTACCCCGCCGTGGCGGCTTCCGCCTGCTCCTTACTCTGAATCAGCTTCAGCGCCAGATACAGGTCCGGCACCAAAATCAGCTCTTTGTCACGCCCCAATCGGTTGATGCGGAACCAGCGCGTCAGCTCGGTGCGGCGCCCCGCCAGTACCAGCTTAACGTTACGCTGCAATAAGTCGCGTTTCAGTTCGTCGATGGCCGCCAGTACGCTGATGTCGGCATGGGTAAAGCTGGCCACCGCGTCCACCACCACCCAGCGCGGCTGGAACGGAGTGCCGTCGACCAAATTGAGGATGCGGCGTTTAAAATACGCCACGTTGAAATAGGTCAGCGGCGAATTGAAGCGGTACATCATGACGCCAGGCACCGCCTTCACGCCATTGTTGTTGCCCATGGAATGGATCATGCCTTCGTCGTTGACCCCCAGCAGCTGTTCCGTCGGCCGGAAGACGGTGCGCAGAAACTGCATCAATCCGAGCAAGACCGCCAAGCCGATACCGCTGATCACCCCCACCAGCAGCACGCTGAGGAAGGTAAACAGCGCCAGGCGGAAAGCCTGAGCGTTGCGACGGCGCAAGACCCAGATGCCGCGAATGTCCAGCAGCGACCAGGCCGCATACATCAGCACCACGCCCAATCCCGCCACCGGAATAAACTGCAGCGGCGCCATCAGGAACAGCAAGACGAAGGCGATTACCGCTGCGGCGATGATCGACACCAGCTGGCTCTTGCCACCGTTGGCGTCATTCACCGCGGTGCGCGAGTCCGCACCGCTGATGGCGAAACCTTGCGACAGCGCCGAAACGATATTCACCAGCCCCAACGCGCGAAACTCGGCGTCGGCGTTGACCTCATAACCGTTCTTGGCGGCGAAGCTGCGGGCAGTAAGCATCATGCTGACAAAGCTCACCACCGCCAGGTTGAGCGCCGGGATCACCATGTCGCGCAGCAAACCAGGCTGAAAGTCCGGCCACTGGACGATCGGCAACACGCCGCTGAAGCCACCCACCGTCACCACGCCATGCTGCTGCAAGCCGCCGGCCCAGGTAACGAACGCCGCCAGCACGATGGCGAACAGCGGCGCCGGCCAGTTAGGCCGCCATTTTTTGAATCCAAGCAGCGTCACCAACGTCAGCAGCGACACCGCCATCGTCAGCCAATCGCTGTGCAGCAGGTTACTCGGCAGCGCGTAGATGCGTTCGATCAGCTGCGCCTGATGCACCGTGAACCCCAACACCTTGCCGATTTGATCGACGATAATGGTCAGCGCCACGCCGTTCAGCAGCCCGCTGAGAATCGGCCGCGACAGCAGATCCGCCAACGCCCCCAGCTTGAACCGGCTGGCCAGCAGGCACCATCCCCCCATCATGGCGGTCATCATGATGGTCAGTTGCCAATGGCGTTCCATATTGCCCGCCGCCAGCGGCGTCACCACCGCGGCGATCACCGCACAGGTGGCGGCGTCGGGCCCGACGATCAGCTGGCGTGACGAACCGAACAGCGCATAGGCCACCATCGGCAAGATACAGGAATAGAGCCCGACAACCGGGCTGACGCCGGCCAGCTCGGCGTAGGCGATGGCCACCGGCAAGGCGACGGCGGCGACGGAAAGACCGGCGCGAATATCCGGCTTGAGCCAACCGCGTTGATACCCCAATAAATGCGTCAAACCAGGCGTCAGGGCCTGGAGAGATTTCCACTGCATGCTGTTTTCCGCGGTAAATTATCTGGTTATTATGGCACTTACTATGCGACCTGCGGCCGACTCTGGCAATGCAACCGTGCTTTCTTGCGTAAGTTTATGCAAATTCCTGCTTTCGCGGCAGAAATCCGCCGGCCAAACGCCGATAATCGGCAACGTCCGGCGGTACACAGAGCCCGCCGAATCCGGTATAGTCGGCCGATGAACAGATGATGGATTGATTTATGAAGCAGTTTCTTGATTTTCTCCCGTTGATTGTCTTTTTCGCTTTTTACAAGCTGTACGACATTTACGTCGCCTCTGGCGCGTTAATCGTCGCCACCGCACTGGCGCTGGTGTTCACCTGGGTGAAATACCGCAAGGTTGAGAAGATGACGCTGATCACCTTCCTGATGGTGTTGGTGTTCGGCACTCTGACGCTGGTGTTCCACAACGATTTGTTCATCAAGTGGAAAGTGACGGTGATTTACGCGCTGTTCGCGCTGGCGCTGCTGATCAGCCAGTGGGTGCTCAAAAAGCCGCTGGTTCAACGCATGCTGGGCAAAGAGCTGACGCTGCCGGACAAAGTGTGGAGCAACCTCAACCTGGCCTGGGCGGTCTTCTTCCTGGCCTGCGGCCTGGCGAATATCTATGTCGCTTTCTGGCTGCCGCAAAGCGTCTGGGTCAATTTCAAAGTCTTTGGCCTGACGGTGTTGACGCTGGTATTCACCCTGCTTAGCGGTATCTATATTTACCGGCACATGCCGGCAGAACAGAAAAAATAGTTACAAATTTGTTAATGCCTGCGGCGCTTGCCGCGGGCAGTATGAAGTGATTCCCTCCTTTTAAAAGCAGACTGCTATGACACAACAACGACCTTTACCCAGCGGCGAGCTGGTGCTGCGCACGCTGGCAATGCCGGCTGATACCAATGCCAACGGCGATATCTTCGGCGGCTGGCTGATGTCGCAAATGGATATCGGCGGCGCCATCCAGGCAAAAGAGATCGCCGAAGGACGCGTGGTGACCGTACGCGTAGACGGCATGACCTTCCTGAAACCGGTGGCGGTAGGCGACGTGGTTTGCTGCTATGCGCACTGCATCCGCACCGGGCGCAGCTCGATCACCATCAATATCGAAGTGTGGGTAAAGAAAGTCTCTTCCGCTCCGATCGGTCAGCGCTATCGCGCGACAGAAGCGGTGTTCACCTATGTGGCAGTCGATGCGGAAGGCAACTCGCGCGCGTTGCCAGACGGTAAAATGAATTTCCGCGTCGGCTTCGAAGAGTAAGCCGGCGGAGATACCGCAAATGCAAAAAGGGTCGCCGAGGCGACCCTTTTTTTCTTTGATGGTGACCGAACTCAGTTCAATTCGGTCGTGCCGTTCAGCTTGAAGCGGATAGTCACGGTGCGATCTTTCGCTTCCTTGGCTTCATACCGCCATTTGCGCATCGCCTGCTTCACTTCACGCTCAAACATATTGCGCGGTTCCGCCGACAGGATGCGCACGTTGCTCACCCGGCCGTCGCTGTCGATATCGAACTGTACCCGCACATTACCTTCGATCTGCAAAGCCTGGGCTCGCGGCGGATAGAGCGGGTTAGCGCGGCTGATCGGCCTTGGCCCAACCTCGCGCGAGTTGCCCTGCACCGGCGCGGCAGGCGCCTGTTTCACCGGCGCTTTGTCGATCGGCTTGGCCGGCGAATCGTTGTTGAACGGCGACGGCTCGCGCGGCTCGACTTTCTTCGGCTCCGATTTAACCGGTTTTTCTACCTTCGGCTTTGGCTTAGGCTTCGGTTTCGGCTTGACCGGCTCCGGCTTCACGATCGCCTTTGGCGGCGGCTCCACAATGGGTTCCGGTTCTGGCTCCGGCTCAGGTTCAACCTGCGGCGGTTCCGGCTCGGCCGGCGCCGGTGGCGGCGGTTCGGCCATCGCGGCGGTGTTGACCATCATGACGCTGATCGGCGCGTCCTCTGGCTTCGGCAGCTCCACCACTTCCTTTACCGAAGCGTAAAGCAACCCCGCCACCAGGGCGCTGTGCAAGCCTACGGACAAAACAAAAGGCACGGATATACGGCGATTAAGGAACATCTTTTTTAGCGGCATAATGATTCTGTTTCCTCTGGTTCGCCAAGTTTAAATGCAAATAGCAATCATATTCAATAACGAAAGGCAAACTATCGCTTTAATCGTCAGTATCCGCAGCGAAAACCAGCAAACTCATAAGGATATTAACCTGGCCGTTGCTTTTTAACCGCCGAATCAACACGCTTCATTAACGTTTGGCCGAGCGCTAAAAATAAAAAACCCGCCGTAGCGGGTCAATTGCGGTGATTAAGCGTTATTCTTCATCGCCATAGTAGAGCACGCCCAGCTTAATCAGCGGCCGCCCCTGCGCTTTGCGATGCAGGTTGGTGTCGCGCAGCGAATAGACACAGCCGCAGTATTCCTGCTGATAGAAGCGTTCGCGTTTGCTGATCTCTATCATGCGCGACGAACCGCCCTTCTTGCGCCAGTTGTAATCCCAATACACCAGATCGGGATACTTTTCCGCCGCCCGGACGCCGCAGTCGGTGATCTGCTGCATGTTCTTCCAGCGCGAGATACCCAGCGAGCTGGAGATGGTGTCGTAACCATGCTCATGCGCATACAGCGCCGTGCGCTCGAAACGCATATCGAAGCACATGGTGCAGCGAATGCCGCGCTCCGGCTCATGCTCCATCCCTTTGGCGCGAGCGAACCAGTTGTCGGTGTCGTAATCGGCATCGATAATCGGCACCCCGTGCTGCTCGGCGAAACGGATATTCTCTTCTTTGCGCAACAGATACTCTTTTTGCGGGTGAATGTTGGGGTTATAGAAGAAAATGGCGTATTCGATCCCGGACGCCTGGATCGCTTCCATCACCTCGCCGGAACAGGGCGCGCAGCACGAATGCAGCAGCAGTTTGCTTTTGCCCGCAGGCAAATCGAGTTTTTCCCTTACCAGTTCCGTCATATCCTCACCTCAATGGCATATCAGTTTAAGCGCGCCGCACTATACGAATAAAAAGTAGCGGCTTCAAGGCATAAGCGCCAATCCGCCGGGAAATTCGCCGCGCGCCGTTCCCCTGCCGCGTCTTTTGCGCTACCTTGATAGCACCGTTTTATAGCCATGATTTTAAAGGTGAAACATGCTTTATCTGATCTACGCGCAAGACGTCCCCAACTCGCTGGAAAACCGCCTGGCGGTGCGCCCGGCGCATCTGGCGCGCCTGCAGGCGCTGCGCGACGCCGGCCGCCTGGTGGTCGCCGGCCCTAACCCAGCCATCGACAGCAACGATCCCGGCGCCGCCGGCTTTACCGGTTCAACGGTGATCGCCGAGTTCGCTTCGCTGGCGGAAGCCCAGGCCTGGGCGCAGCAGGATCCCTATATCGCCGCCGGCGTCTACGCCGACGTGACGGTGAAACCGTTCAAGCAGGTATTCTGACCTCATTACCTGACCGGGAGCGGCGTACCGTTCCCGGATCAATGCGTGCTCTCGTCCGCCCTCATCGGTAGAAAAAATGCCTTCCCTTCGGGCGCTGTAGCGCCGCCTGCCTATACTCTCCTGAACCCGCGGCATCGCCGCGTACTCCGGGAGATCGACCGATGCGACTCGATGTTCACGCTCACCTGTGGAGCACAGAGTATCTGGATCTTTTGCAATCTCATGGCCTGCACGAAGTCGCCGCCTATCGGCAATTGGGCGCCGGCCGCAGCGATCGCGAGCTGGCAGCCCGCTTCGCCCTGCTGGACAGCGCCGGCATCGACATGCAAATCTTGTCGGCGACGCCGCTGTCGCCGCACCTGGAAGACGAACAGGCGGCCGTTGATGCCGCGCGCCGGATCAACGATGAATATGCGGAGCTGGCAGCGCGTTATCCCACCCGCTTCCGGGCCATCGCTTCCTTGCCGCTACCGCACATCGACGCTGCGTTACGCGAGCTGGACAGAGCCTTGACCCAGCTCGGCATGCTGGGCGCCTGCATCACCACCTCAGTACTCGGGCTCTCTATCGCCAACCCGCTGTTCGAGCCGCTCTATCAGGAACTCAACCGCCGCCGCAGCGTGCTGGCCATTCATCCCGCCGGCCGCGGCGCGCACTCGCCGCTGATCGCCGATTACGCCTTGACCTGGTCGATCGGTGCGCCGATCGAAGACACGATCGCCGCCATGCACTTTATCCTCAACGGTATCCCTCTACGCTTTCCGGAGATGAAAATCATCGTTCCGCATCTGGGCGGCCTGCTGCCAATGACGCTGGAACGCCTCGACCAAACCGTCGCGTGGGAAGCGCCGGATACGCCGGAACCCCCGAGCCGCGCCGCCCTGCGCATGTGGTACGACACGGTAGGACACGATCAGGTGCCTGCGTTGCAAGCGGCAGCAGCGACATTCGGCACCGAGCGGCTGCTGTTCGGCACCGATTTTCCGTTCCAGCCGGGCGAGCTGTTTCAAACCACGGTGGACTACATCCGGCGTGCCGGATTGCCGGAGGAAGAAGCGAGCGCCATTTTGGATCGCAATGCGGCTGCGCTGTTTGGGCTGGGTGCGGACTGAAGATCCGTCCTCATTCCATGTCGCACCCCCCCGTAATAACGGGATGTGCGACATGTCGTGAACCGGTCAATGTTAGGAAACTGCGTCAGACCTGTCGCAGGTAAACATCCGTAATGCGCAGGTCAAAGTTGCTTTTCATTTCGGTGACGTCAATAAGCAAGAAAGCGTGCGTAGCCCAGTCCGGCGCTCGCTCGAAGGCGGGAGGCTGCGTAGGATAACCCTGCATTTGGCCTGGGATGATAACGCTCTTCAGATCGGATTCATTGCCGCTAAATTGATAGGTGTAAACGTGACCGGTTTGCTGCTTGAGAATTTGGGGTTCCACGTCTTGTTGCGGACCATATTCACGCAGCTTCGCCCATAGGATTTTGACCTGGCAGAGTTGCCCATCACCCGCGTAAGTGTTGGCGCGAACATGGTGAATAACGCTGCCGTAACCTTTCAGGCTGATGGTTCCCAGCACCGCCTGGAACACACCATTACCAGCGGCCGCGTTGCGCCCCAATGAAACGAAACCGGCCTGGCGAATAAGGCTGAAATTGGTGCTGTTAGTCGTGCCCCACCCGTAGCGAGATTTACGCACCGTATTAACGCCTCCCGGCGGCAGAACCCAAACTTCCTCAGTCCATTTGTCGCTACCGTTGCTATACGTCGTGCCATCCAGCCAATTGTCCTGTACGGCGGTATCGGTTCGCACCTGAGTTAACAGATAAGGCCAGGAAATGGGCAGTTGCGTGTTGTGCAGCGAGACAGAACCTGTGCCATCAATCCAGCCGCTGACGTTAGCATCACCGCCTTGCTGCATCTCGCCAATATTGACCTTATCAAAGACTACCCTAGCCAGACTGCCGACATAGAAGGGATTGGAGGTTGTCGGATAGGTCGTTGGGCTGCCGCCGGCTTTGAAGGTAAACAGACCGCCGATAACGTTGACTTTACAACTTTTGGCATCCGGGATATTCAGGATGTAATTTTGCGGTCCATAACCTTCAACGTGACAATCACGGAAAATATGTTGCCCCCCCTCGATATGCATATACTTTCCGACATGACTGGTTGGGGTTTGCGGCCCGTTTTTACCGTAAATGTAATCGAAGGAACAGTTGAAGAAATAACTATACCCTCCCATCAATTTCACGCCACAGTTGCTCTGACCGAAGACGCAACTGTGGAAGTTCATCTCTTCGCCGGAATTGAAAGTATTGTCCGGGAAGTAGTAGCAAATGTCGCAGTGATTGAAACTAAAGCCGTACATACGCAGAAAGTAGAAATCGATGGTGCCGGTAATGCCATAAGCAAAACCTTCGATACCGCCGCCAATATAAAGGTCAACGAATTGCGTCCATAGTTTGCCGAGAATGAAGTAGAAAACGTCATGCCATCGACAAAGGAATTGGGGCCAGGTCCCATCATGCGCAGATTTTTCACGCTGAGATTACCTTGGGTATATCCGGCGCTGTTTTGCCATTGCATGGCGGCTTTCCGCTTGACGTTATCGCCCGGAGTCATGGCGCTAAAATCCAGCAACGCACCGGAAAAATCGTAATCAACAGTTTTCAAATCCAGGTTCAGCGTTTTCGTGCATTTGAATTGCCCGCTACCGAACTGCAGATTACCGTTTTTCAACACGCGTGAGCCGCTGGAGACAGCCTGCGAACTGGCATAGTCGTGAGCAGCCTGAATTGCAGCGGCATCCTCTGAAATACCATCACCTTTCGCACCGAACATATAGGGCGACACCGTACCGGCAACATCCAGGACGCGTACCCATAACCAACCGGCGTTGGGGCGGATGAACATACCGCCGTCATCCATCGCTGTCGATTGTGCTTTGGCGACGAAGGTGCCACCACCGGTTGGCTGGCGATTGCTGGCGTTCCAATCGCCGTAGTATGCAGTCACAGCGATCAATTCGCCTGCAGCGGTAGGCAGAGTGTTTCGTAGCGTGGCGATATCAGGGCAAGTATTCATCATGTTATCCTCATAGTTTTACTGTATTTATATACAGCCAAGTAACTCTATGAGTGGATGAACCTTGCATCAATAGCAGGGATGTTGTGCTCTTGACCCGCGAACATAGCGGTCTATCTGGTGTACCGCCTCTTTCTGTTGCATTTATCGCTCATACAAAGGCAGCAGCCGTCAGATGACTAATTTGCCCCGCACCACCACCTTGCCCGGCTTGATCTCAGGATCGGCAATGCGGCGAATCGCCAGATTCAACGCCTGCCAGGCGATCTCCTGCAAATCATGCGACACGCAAGGGAAATGAAAACCATAGATCCCGGCATGCGAAACCTCATCGATGCTGAACAGCGACACCTCCTGCATCAACGGCAGCCGATGTTCGATGCAGGCCTTGATAATGCCCAGGGAGATTTGGTTGTTGCAGCCGACGAAAAAGTCCGGGGCGCGGTTGTTGGCCAGCCAACGGCTCGTCTCTTGCCAGGCGACATCCATAAAGAAATCGGCGTACAGCACTTCCAGCGACGCCACTTTGCCTTGCAAAGCCGCTTGCAATCCAGTGACCCTGTCACGCGCCACGTTGGAATTCTCCGGCCCGGAGACCACCACTACCCGCTGCGCCTGCTGTTCCAGCAGCCAACGCCCCGCCTGGAGGCCGCAGTCCAGGTTATCGATATACACCCCGCTGCAATGGCGGCTGTCCAATTCCCTATCGATCAGCACCACCGGGATATTGAGCGTTTCCAAGCGTTTCAGATAGGAAGGCTGGTACAAATGATCGTTGGAAATGACCGATAGAATGATCGCATCGACGTTGTAGCCAATGAGTTTGTCGATGATTCTGTCTTCGCTTTCCTGAGACTCATAGGAGTCGAACACCAGGGTGTCGTACCCCATTTTTTGCGCTTCGAGCGTCATCAGGCGCGTCAGGCCGCCAAAGAATGGGTTGGCCATATCAGGATTGACGATACCGATGGTTCTGCTGCTTTTCGCTCGCAGATTGCGCGCGGCGGCATTGACCACGTAACCGAGTTCGGCGGCAGTCTCGCGAATTCTCCTCAACGTTTCCGGATGGACCTTGTCCGGCTGTGAAAACGCCCGCGAAGCGGTTATTTTGCTGACATTCGCCTGTGCGGCGACGCTGGCCAGCGTCGCTTTCCGTCCTCGATCCACTGCCAAATGCAGCTCCTTAGCTTGAAGATATCATTTTGTACCATTCTCGGCATCATGACAGAACTTTGCCCATGGCGCTAATGGTTTACGCCTGCAAGGCGGTTAATGCGCGGATCGGTAAAAATATCCAGCTCGTCGCGGCTCTCGGAAGAGAACTCGGAGACCACCGCGCCCTGCTTTCCCGCCTGAAACCAGTGCCGGGTGTTGGGGGCGATGGTGTATTGCTCACCCGGCCGCAGAAGGATATAGCGATCGCAGGTATACCACTGCTCCGCCCCTGCGGGCACCCGACATGCCAACTCACCGCCGCGATCGTTGGGCGTCAGGTTTTCATCATCGACAAACAGAAATACCTCCCCCCAACGGCAACGAAAAGTCTCTTGCTTACCGGGCATGCCGGCGAAAGGCGGATGCAAATGCTCTGGGCAGGTCTGCCCCGGAAAGAGCACCAACTCTTTCGCACAATACCGGGGGGAGTTGACGTAAGTCAGCAGCTGCAATCCCGACACGGGATAGTCAGCCAGACCAAAGGTTGCAATTTCAATACGTTGCTGCTCGTCTTTCGTCAGGACAATGTCCGCCTGGCGCAAATATTCCAGCGTGGCGGCTTTGGCGTTTTGTTGTTTGTTCATCATTTTCCCTGCAAAGTAACGGTATCGATATCAACACGCCGATATTAAAACCGTCATTGCCCCGCCGGTTTTGTGACCGCCATCTCCATATTGAATAACAACCCCCCAGCAAAATTAACTCTCGTCGAGCAATTCCAACATTGATCACAGTTTAACCACCCGCTTTGGCCCACTATCGCCGCATTGAAATGATATCGTTACCATAAAAATGATTCACCAGGAGGCAATATGAAAGCATTAGTGTTGGCCAAGGCGGGGCAAATCGCTATTGAGGACGTCCAGCTGGCCGAGGCGCTGGGGCCCGATGATGTGCAGATTAAAATTCATTCCGTAGGTATCTGCGGCAGCGATGTGCACTATTACCAGCATGGCCGCATTGGCCCGTTCGTGGTTAACGCCCCGATGGTGCTCGGCCATGAAGCTTCCGGCGTGGTGCTTGCGACTGGCGAAAATGTCACTCACCTCAGCGTCGGCGATCGCGTTTGCATGGAGCCCGGCATTCCCGATCTCAACTCGGCCCAAACGCGCGCCGGTATTTACAACCTTGACCCGGCCGTTCGCTTCTGGGCAACGCCGCCGGTGCACGGCTGCCTGCGCGAAACCGTCATCCACCCCGCCGCGTTCACGTTCAAATTGCCGGACAACGTCAGTTTTGCTGAAGGCGCCATGGTTGAGCCCTTGGCTATCGGTATGCAAGCGGCCACCAAAGCCGGGATTAAACCCGGCGACATCGCGCTGGTGATCGGCGCCGGGCCGATCGGCGTGGTAACGGCCCTTGCCGCACTGGCGGGCGGCTGTTCGGACGTCATTATTTGCGACCTGTTTGACGAGAAACTCGCGGTGGCGGCCAGCTACGAAGGGTTGCACGCCGTCAATATCAAAACCGGCGACCTGGCGGGGAAAGTGGCCGCGCTCACCAGCGGCAACGGCGCCGATGTCGTGTTTGAATGCAGCGGCGCAAAACCGGCTATCGCAACGCTGGCTGAGCATGCGGCGCCGGGCGCGACCGCGGTGCTGGTCGGCATGCCGATCGACGCTGCGCCGATGGATATCGTCGCGGCGCAGGCCAAGGAAATTACCTTCAAGACCATCTTCCGCTACGCCAACATGTATCCGCGCACGCTGCGGCTGTTGAGCAGCGGCAAATTGCGCGTCCAGCCTTTAATCAGTCAGACCTACAAGTTCTCCGACAGCGTGGCCGCCTTCGAACGCGCGGCGGCGGGGCATGCCTCAGACATCAAAATCATGCTGGAGATGGAGTAAACCTATGACGCTCTATGCTGGCATAGACTGCGGTACGCAAGGCACGAAAGTCGTGATTGTCGACAGCGCACAGGGCGTGATCCTCGGTGAGGGCAGCGCCCCTCACCGCCTCATCAGCCATTCCAACGGCCGGCGCGAACAAGAGGCCGACTGGTGGGTTGACGCGCTGATCATCGCGTTTCAACAAGCGGTGACCAACGCCGGCGTCGACGCACGGGAGATTAACGCGTTGGGGGTTTCGGGCCAGCAGCATGGCTTCGTGCCGCTGGACGCACAAGGCAACGTGCTGCACAGCGTCAAGCTGTGGTGCGATACCGAAACCGCAGAGGAAAACGAACGGCTGCTGCAGCGGCTCGGCGGCGCCAACGGCTCGCTGGAAACACTCGGTCTGCGGGTCGCCACCGGTTACACCGCGTCGAAAATCCTTTGGTTCAAGACGCACCACCCGGCGCTCTGGGCAAAACTGCACACCGTGCTGCTGCCCCATGATTATTTGAACTTCTGGCTGACCGGGGAACGCGTGGCGGAATACGGCGACGCCTCCGGCACCGGGCTGCTCGATGTGCGCACCCGCAGCTGGAGCAAAACCGCCGTCGATCTCATCGACGACAGCGGCCGCCTGTGGCAAGCCCTGCCGCCGCTCAAAAGCGCGGAATGCTGCATCGGCACGGTGCGCCCTGTCGCGGCGGAAAAGCTCGGCCTCAGCCCCACCGCCAGGGTCTCGACCGGCGGCGGCGACAATATGATGGCGGCCATCGGCGCCGGCAACATCGAGGCCGGCGCCGTCACCCTGAGCCTGGGCACTTCCGGCACGCTATTCGCCTGGTCCGCCGCGCCCGTCGTGGCGGAGTCGGACATGATTGCCGGTTTCTGCTCCAGCACCAACGGGTGGTTGCCGTTGATATGCACCATGAATGTCACCTCGGCCACCACCGCGATGCAAACGCTGCTGGACGAAGATCTTGCCGGCTTCAACGCCCTATTGGCGCAGGCCGCACCGGGCGCCGGCGGCGTCGAGATGCTGCCGTTCTTCAACGGCGAACGCGTTCCGCCGCTGCCCCACGCGCGCGCCAGCCTGCATAACCTGGATAGCGACAATTTTACCCGTGCCAACCTCTGCCTGGCCGTAGTAGAGAGCGCCACCTACGGCCTGCGCTATGGCATCGAGCTGTTCCGCCGCCAGGGCATCGAAACGCGCGAGATCCGTCTCACCGGCGGCGGCGCCCGCAGCGCCGCCTGGCGACAAATCGTCGCGGACGTGATGGGATGCCCGGTGGTCTGTCTGAAAGTCAAAGAGACCGCCGCGTTGGGCGGCGCCATTCAGGCGATGTGGGCGACATCGTTGGCCGATCGCCCGAACCAGAGCGCCGCCGAATTATTGGCCGAACTGTGCCAACGCTTCGTTTCACTGGATGAAGCCACGCGCGCGACGCCAAACGCCGACCGACAAACGCAATACGAGACGCTTTATCAACGGTACCTGCAGCGTTTGCAACGAACCTACCCGGAGGTGCAACTGTGACGCAAGATCCCCATACGTCAGCCCCCGCCTACCTGCTGGAAGTGAGCGGCGTCAGGAAAGCCTTTGGTCCGGTCATGGCGCTTAAAAATGCAGAGTTTTGCCTGCGGCGCGGGTCCATCCATGCCCTGTGCGGCGGCAACGGCGCGGGTAAGTCCACCTTTCTCAGCATTCTGATGGGCTTTATTCAACCCGATGGCGGCGACATTTTTATCCATGGCCAACGCTGCGAATTTCATCATCCCCGCGATGCCCTCAACGCCGGCATCGCCATCGTGCAGCAGGAACTGAGCGCGATCCCGGACCTGACGGTGGCCGAAAACATTTGGCTCGGCCGCGAGCCGAGGCGCTTGGGGTTCGTCGACTTCGCGACGCTCAACCAGCGCACGACCAGCCTGCTCAATGAACTGGATTTCAAGATCGACGCCCGGGAAAAGATGCGCAATCTGAGCGTCGCCGAGCAACAGCTGGTCGAGATCGCCAAGGCGCTGTCGCACGCCAATGCCGACATCATCATCATGGATGAGCCCACCTCGGCGATTGGCGAAGAAGATGCGCAGAAAATCTTTCAGACGCTGCAGCAACTGGCGGCGAAAGGCAAAGGCATTATCTATGTGTCTCACCGCTTGTCAGAGATCTTCCAGATCGCGGACAGCTACACCATTTTTCGCGATGGCGCCTACATCCATGAAGGCTATATCGCCGACATTACCCGTGAACAGCTGATCGAACACATTATCGGCGGCGAGTACGACAGCGAGTTCGCCAAATTCAATCGACCCGGCGAGGCGGTGTTGCTGGAGGTTAACAACCTGTGTTGGCGCGACAAGATCAAAGATATCAGCCTGCAGCTTAAGCACGGCGAAATCCTGGGCATCTACGGCCTGGTGGGATCGGGCCGCAGCGAGTTCCTCGATCTTATCTTCGGCGTTCAGCATGCCGACAGCGGCACGATTCGCTTGGGCGACAAAACGCTGAGCCGTCACTCCCCGCGCGAAGCCATCGACAGCGGTATCGCCTATGTAACGGAAGACCGTAAGGAAACCGGCCTGGTGCTGTGCCGCTCCGTCAGCGAAAACATCAATATCGCCTCTTTCGCCGACATCAGCCGGATGGGATTTGTCAGCGAGAAACGGGAGCAAGCGCGTACCCGCGACATGATCCAGCGTTTCAACGTTAAAACCCACGACGGCGAGCAGCCGGTGGGCAACCTGAGCGGCGGCAACCAGCAAAAAGTGGTGCTGGGCCGCTGGGCGCTGCTGGATCCGGAGGTTTTGCTGCTCGACGAGCCGACGCGCGGCATCGACGTCGGCGCCAAAAAAGAGATCTATCGATTCATGTCGGAATTCGCCTTGCAAAACAAAGGGATCATCATGGTTTCCTCCGAACTTTCGGAAATCATAGGCATGAGCGATCGCATATTGGTGTTCCGTGACGGGCAGTTGGCCGGCGAGCTTTCGGCAACCCATGCGACTCAGGCAGCACTGATGAAACTCGCGGTTTAACAGAGAGAGAATAACAATGAGCAGCGCCCACTCCTTATCACCAGGAATGTCATTTTTCACCCGCAATAAGCGCCGTATGCACAAATACGGCATTATCATCGCCTTTTTCGCCCTGTGCCTGACCGTGGCGCTGATTGGCGAATATCAGGTCGCCCAGGGGGCCTGGAGCAGCAATTATTTTCTCAGCAATGAAAACACCCTGATCGTCCTGCGCCAGGTCTCGATCAACGGCATTCTGGCAATCGGCATGACCTTCGTCATCATCACCGCCGGCGTCGATCTCTCCGTGGGTTCGGTGCTGGCGTTAAGCGGGATCGTCGCCGCCCGTTTCGCCACCAACAATAGCGGATTGGCTATCGGCGATACCGCGACCGCCGTCATGGCACCGCTGATTGTGGCGCTGGGCATCGGCATCGTCTGCGGCCTGGTGAACGGCACCGTGTTAGCCCGCTACCGGCTGCAACCCTTTATCGTCACCATGGGCATGCTCTCTGCGGCGCGCGGTTTAACCATGTTGACTACCAACGGCAATCCGGTTTCGCAATTGAACAGCGATTTCCGCTGGTTGGGCAATGGTTATGTCGGCGGCGTTCCGGTGCCCGTCATCATCTTCATCGTGCTGTTCGCCCTCGCCTGGCTGGTGCTGAATAAAACCCTCTTCGGGCGCTACATCTACGCCGTCGGCGGCAACCCGAAAAGCGCACGCACCTCTGGGATTAACGTCACTCGTATCAAGATACTGGTGTATACGCTGTGCGGCGCGCTGGCCGGCATCGCCGGTTTGATCCTCACCGCGCGCACCGGTTCGGCGCAAACCAACGCCGGCGCAGGCTATGAGCTGGACGCCATCGCCGCGGTGGTGATCGGCGGCACCAGCATGGCGGGCGGCGTGGGTACGCTGGTCGGCACCTTCTTCGGCGTGCTGATCATCGGGGTGATGAATAACGGCCTCGATCTGCTTGGCGTGCAATCGTATTACCAACAAATTATCAAAGGCGCATTGATCGTTCTTGCCGTCTTGCTCGACCCATCGCGTAAGCAACAGCGCGATTAATAACATCAGACCCAACTCTACCAGGAGAAAACCATGAATAAGACCAAGATAGCGTTGTTTGCCTCTGCCATGATGTTCGGCAGCCTGTCGGCTGCTCAGGCGGCCCCGGTTAAAATCGCGGTATTGATGTACGGCAACAAAGCCGAATTCGTGCAATTGATGGAAAGATTCGGCAAGGAACACCCGGCGGTGAAAAACGGCGAAGCCGTGCTGACCTTCTACGATGGGCGCTATGATGCCTCGGTGCAAAACGATCAGGCCGCCACCGCGATCCAGACGCGCGCCGACGCCATTATCGTCAACCCTATGGATTTTGAGGCCAATATCGATATCGTCACCAATGCCAACGAAGCCAAAATCCCGGTGGTGGTCACCAACGCGCGTCTGAACACGGACGCGATGACCTCTGAAGTGGTGTCTAACGATGAGCTGGGGGGCTATCTCGAGGCCAAAGCCGTCCTGGACAAACTCGACTGCAAGAACCATAAGGTGAACGTGGTGATTATCGAAGGCCCGAAAGGCGGCAGCGGCGAGATCCAGCGCGGCAAGGGCAATGACAAAGCGATTGCCGAGTGCGGCGCCGGCCAGGTCACCGTACTTGAACGCAAAACGGCCAACTGGTCGCGCGCTGAAGCGCAGCCGCTGATGGAAAACTGGCTGCAGAAACATCGGGGTAAAATCAACGGCGTGATTGGCCAGAACGACGAGATGGCGCTGGGTGCGATTGAAGCGATTAAAGGCGCCGGCCTGAATGTGAAGGACTTCGCGATCGCCGGCGTGGACGGCGTTTCCGACGCGATTCATGCGGTACAGGCCGGTGAAATGGTCTCCATCCTGCAAGACGCCAAAGGCCAGATGCAGGGTTCCATCGACGTCGCGTTACGCGCCGTGAAAGGTGAAAGCTATCAACCACAGTCGGATATCTGGAAACAATACGCCAAGGATCTGAAATGGGAAGGCGGCACGCAGAAGCATTACTACATTCCGTGGACCGTCGTCACCCCAGAGAATGCCCAATCGCTGTTGGATGCCCGTAAATAACCCTTCGCCCCCCTCTCCGGGGGGCCCGCCCGCACGTAAACAAAAAAAAGCCAGCACGGAGTGGCTGGCTTAAAGGTTCTTCGAGGGAATATCTTGTTCGATAAACATACGCCTGCCACAGCCCATTGACTAACTATCAGTGTGATAGGCGTAGCCGTCAGCGGCGATTTATTATTGCCGCCGCAGAGCAAACCACCGCCGCTGATCTACACTTTAGCCGTAGTCAAGATACCGTTACGGGCCGTTTTTATCTTCCAAAAGGAATAATTATGAAGGCAACTAAATATCTCTTGGCACTGCTGGCGTTTACCTCATTCTCTTCTCTGGCGGCGATTGAAATCACCCGGGAAGAGGCGGCGAAACATACCGAGATTGGTCCGGTGACCATTTCGCAAGACGGCGACGACACCGTGGGGATCGATCACGCGCGCCTGTCGAAAGCGGTGGACGAAAAAGGCGGCAAGTATTACGTCATTATTGGCCGCGAGGGCAAAACCACCTTCGAAACCATCAATGCGATAGCCTATAAATAATCGGGTTTATCCTGCGGCAGGCTGACACCTGCCGCTTAATTCATTCGTTATTTATCTCCGTCCGCCAGTATCAACGCCTGCATATCGGCGAACATCGTTTCCCACTCCGCCTGGTCGATATCCATCAAACCGAAATAACGCAGCATAAAAGCGCCTTCGGTGGCGAGAAACGCCAGGCGCGCGCGCTTGCCCTCTTCGCTCGCCAAATCGAGCCCGGCGATGCGGCTGCGGTACCATTCGCGCGTACTCGCCAGATGCTCCGGCGTTTGAATCAGCGTCGCCATCAGCCCGGCGGCCTTGGCGCTGGCGGTCTGATCCGAACTTTGGGTCGCCAACATATGCGCCCGCACGCCGGTCTGTGGCGAAGGGTCGGCGCCGGCGATATCCGCGAACAGCGCTTCATAGGCGCTGCCCCAGCGATCGAACATGGCGTCGATCAAGGCGTCCTTGCTACCGAAGCAATACTGCACCCCACCCTTGGAGATCCCCATCGCTTTGGCGACGGCGTCGATGGTCAAGCCGGCGGCGCCCTGAGTGGCGACGATCTCTTCGGCGGTGTCCAAAACCTTATCGCGATCGATGCTGCGTTGACGTCCCATTAAGAAACCCTTCTTTTCAATACGAACGTATGGATATATATTATCAACCAGTATACCACCCGGCGCCGCCGGAGGGTTACCGGAATGGCGGCGCCTTCGCGCCGCCCACTTTAGTGGATGAATGACTTATGTACGCCAAGAACCGCTGGCTGATCCTGGCCCTGATCGCCAGCGCCCTTTTCCTGATCGTTATCGATATGACGGTGTTATATACCGCGCTGCCGCGCTTGACCCAGGCGTTGGACGCCAGCGCCTCGCAGAAACTGTGGATCGTCAACGCCTACCCGTTGGTGGTGGCCGGACTGTTGCCCGGCGCCGGAATGCTGAGCGACCGCATCGGCCATAAGCGGCTGTTTCTGGCCGGGCTGCCGGTGTTTGCCGTCGCTTCGCTGTGCGCCGCCTTCTCGCCAACCGCTGAGTGGCTGATCGCCGCACGGGTGTTCCTCGCCGTTGGCGCGGCGATGATGATGCCCGCCACGCTGTCCATCGTGCGCCACGTCTTTACCGACGAACGCGAGCGCGCTCTGGCGATCGGCATCTGGGCCTCGGTGGCCTCCGGCGGCGCGGCCATCGGCCCGGTGGTCGGCGGCCTGCTGCTGGAGTATTTCTGGTGGGGTTCGGTGTTCCTGATCAACGTGCCGGTGGTGCTGCTGGTCTGGCCGCTGGCGTGGAAACTGATCCCACGCTGCGGCGGCGATAACCCGCGCCCTTCCGACATCCTCGGTTCGGTACAGATCATGATCGGCCTGGTCGGCGCTATCTACGCGCTGAAAGAGCTGAGCAAGCCGGCGCCAGACGTCGGCGCCTTGATCGCGGCGGCCCTGATCGGCGTGCTGTTCCTGGCGATGTTCGTGCGCCGCCAGCAGCGCAGCGCCAATCCGATGATCGATTTCTCCCTGTTCCGCAACCGGCTGTTCGCCGGCGGCATCGGCGTAGCGCTGCTGTCGATGGTGGCGCTGATCGGCGTCGAGCTGGTACTCAGCCAACGCTTGCAGCTGGTGCTCGGCCTCAGTCCGCTGCAGGCGGCGCTGTTTATCTTGCCGATCCCGCTAGCTTCGGCGTTGGCGGGGCCGATGGCCGGTTTGCTGTTGCCGCGCTACGGCGAACGCAGCATCATCCTCGGCGGTTTCGCCCTGACCGCTTTCGGCATCGCCGCCCTCGCCCTGCTGTCCCAGAGCGGCATGGCGCCACAGCTGGTGAGCCTGGCGTTGGTGGGCTTTGGCCTCGGCGGCGTGATCACCGCCGCGTCCACCGCCATCATGTTGAATGCGCCGGAGGAGAAATCCGGCATGGCCGCATCGATCGAGGACGTCTCCTATGAGCTGGGCGGCGTGCTGGGCGTAACGTTGCTCGGCGGGCTGATGACGGCGGTTTACAGCCACAGTCTGGCGCTGCCGGCGGAACTGCCGGTCAGCGATTTGGCCTACGACAGCATCGACGAAGCGTTGCGTCTGGCGGCCGGGATGGCGGCCGATCGCGCGCAGCAGCTGACCCAGCTGGCGCGTTTGGCCTTCGATCGCGCATTTATTACGGTGTTGATCGCCGCCGCGCTGTTGATGGCGCTGGGCGCCGGCGCGGTAAAACTGGCGCTGCGCAAGTAACCGATAAAAGCGGCTTTTTTCGCCTGCGGATCCTGCGTACACTGATTCGGCAATTTGCTCGACGGATTTATCGCCATCGGTTTGAGCGATGGCAATGATGACTGATATCGTGTTTAACCCTGCGATAAATCCGGTTACTGTAACAGCTATGGAAATGAATTCTGTCTACCCTTGGAACGAATAATCAGGAGAAGATTATTATGGCAACGGCGAAGAAAGCAGCGAAAACCCATATCGGCCTCGACAGTAAACAATCGGCAAAACTCGCCGAAGCGCTGAATGCGCTGTTGGCGAATTATCAGGTGCTATATATGAACGTGCGCGGCTATCACTGGAATATTACCGGCCCGCAATTCTTTGAGCTGCACGCAAAATTCGAAGAAACTTACAACGATCTGCTGACCAAGGTGGATGAGCTGGCGGAACGCATTCTGACGCTGGGCTCGCAGCCGCGTCACGCTTACAGCGACTATCTGAAAACCGCCGATATCAAGGAACACACCAACGTGACCGATGATAAAGGCACGCTGCGCGGCCTGTTGGAAGGGTATTCAATCTTGCTGCAACAGCAGCGCGAACTGCTGACGGTGGCGGCCGATGCCGGCGACGAAGGCACCGCGTCGCTGATGAGCGATTACATCAAAGAACAGGAAAAACAGGTCTGGATGCTCAACGCCTATCTGGGCAAATAACCCAGGCGCCATGACAAAACAGTCCCTCACGGGACTGTTTTCGTTTTACCACTCGCAGGATACCGCAAACAGCAGCGCGCGCCGGTGCTGATCGTCCAGGCGGCGGCGCACCCGGATGATATGGCGATTGCTGCACGACTGGCGCTCCAGCCAGCGATGCCGGCGGCGTTGGCTCTGCCGCAACATGCGCCAGCGGCCCACTTCATTTCTACTGCGTCTCATAATTCCGTCACTCGTTCGTCTAATGCCAACCGCGGGCATTATAGCCCTTTCGGCTCATGATCCAAGTCGCCGTTATCGGCGGCACAGCGGACGCCACACGGGCAAAAGCCGCCCTTTCATTTTCAGCAAGTGCCTTAACTTCATCATATTTATGTAACATAAGCGCCGATAAAAGGTTTCGCCTTGACCGATCTGTGCGTACACTCATCATTGGTGGTTTGCGAACGGGATTTTTCGCCTTTATGACAACATTTTATACCGTAATCAGTTGGCTCATGGTGTTCGGCTACTGGCTGCTGATCGCCGGCGTGACGATGCGCATTTTGATGAAACGCCGTGCGGTTCCCTCCGCCATGGCCTGGCTGCTGGTTATCTATATTCTGCCGCTGTTCGGCATCGTAGCCTATTTATCCTTCGGCGAGCTGCACCTGGGCAAACGCCGGGCCGAGCGCGCCAAAGCCATGTGGCCGTCGACCGCACGCTGGCTGAAGGAATTGAAAGAGAGCCGCCGCATCTTCGCCACCGAGTATAGCGAGGTCGCCGAGCCGCTGTTCCAGCTGTGCAACCGCCGCCAGGGCATCGACGGCGTCAAGGGCAACCAGCTGCAGCTGCTCACCACCACCGACGACACGCTCAAAGCGTTGATCCGCGACATCGAACTGGCGCGCCACAACATCGAGATGGTGTTCTATATCTGGCAGCCCGGCGGCCTGGTCGATCAGGTGGCCGAATCGCTGATGGCCGCCGCCCGACGCGGCGTACACTGCCGCCTGATGCTGGACTCCGCCGGCAGCCTGCAATTCTTCCGCAGCCCCTACCCGGCGATGATGCGCAACGCCGGCATCGAAGTGGTCGAAGCGCTGAAGGTCAATCTGCTGCGCGTATTCCTGCGCCGCATGGATCTGCGCCAGCACCGCAAGGTGGTGCTGATCGACAACTACATCGCCTATACCGGCAGCATGAACATGGTCGACCCGCGTTACTTCAAGCAGGATGCGGGCGTCGGCCAATGGATCGATCTGATGGCGCGCATGGAAGGCCCGGTGGCCACCACCATGGGCATCGTCTATGCCTGCGACTGGGAAATTGAAACCGGCAAGCGCATTCTGCCGCCGCCGCCGGACGTCAACATCATGCCGTTCGAGCAGGAGAGCGGCCACACCATTCAGGTGATCGCCTCCGGCCCCGGCTTCCCCGAGGAGATGATCCACCAGGCGCTGTTGACCGCGGTCTATTCCGCGCGCGAGCAGCTGATCATGACCACGCCGTATTTCGTACCGAGCGACGATCTGCTGCACGCCATCTGCACCGCCGCCCTACGCGGCGTCGAGGTCAGCATCATCGTGCCACGCGACAACGATTCGATGATGGTGCGCTGGGCCAGCCGGGCGTTCTTCTCCGAGCTGCTGGAAGCCGGCGTGAAAATCTATCAGTTCGAAGGCGGCCTGCTGCATACCAAAAGCGTCCTGGTGGACGGCCAGCTCAGCCTGGTCGGCACCGTCAATCTGGATATGCGCAGCCTGTGGCTGAACTTCGAAATCACGCTGGTGATCGACGACGACGGCTTCGGCAGCGATCTGGCCTGCGTGCAGGAAGATTACATTGCCCGCTCCAAGCTGCTGAACGCTAAAGAGTGGTTGAAGCGGCCGTTCTGGCATCGCCTGGTCGAGCGCCTGTTCTACTTTTTCAGCCCGCTGCTGTAAAAGCCGCGGCGAGCGTGCTTTAATAGCGCCAAATCATTTGTTATCAGGATTTTTTTATGGATTTGAATAACCGCCTTACCGAAGACGAAACGCTGGAACAGGCCTACGATATCTTCCTCGAATTGGCCGGCGACAATCTGGATCCGGCGGATATTCTGCTGTTCAATCTGCAGTTTGAAGAGCGCGGCGGCGCCGAACTGTACGATCCCTCCGAAGACTGGAGCGAGCACGTGGATTACGACCTGAACCCGGACTTCTTCGCCGAAGTGGTGATCGGTCTGGCGGACAGCGACGGCGAGCCGATCAATGACGTGTTCGCTCGCGTGCTGATCTGCCGCGAGAAAGACCACAAGCTGTGCCACATTCTGTGGAAAGAGTGATTCGCCGCTGGCGTCTCGGATAAAAAAAGCCCCGCTCAGTCAGCGGGGCTTTTTGTTGCCGGCTAACGGCACATTACAGCGGGTCGACCTTCAGGCAGGAAACCGCGTGGCGGAAACTGCCCTCCAGCAGCGGACGCGTTTTGGCGCACTCCGGCCCGGCGATCGGGCAGCGGGTACGGAACACGCAGCCTGACGGCGGGTTGATCGGCGAAGGCAGTTCCCCTTCCAGCAGCTGGATCTGCTTTTCCTTCTCCTTGTCCGGATCCGGGATCGGCACCGCCGACATCAACGCCTTGGTGTAAGGGTGCTGCGGATTGTGGTACACCTCGTCATAGGTGCCCAGCTCCACCGCATGGCCCAGGTACATCACCAGCACGCGATCGGAAATGTGCTTCACCACCGCCAAATCGTGGGCGATAAAGATCAACGACAGGCCCATCTCGCGCTGCAGCTGCTGCAACAGGTTCACCACCTGCGCCTGAATCGACACGTCCAGCGCGGAGACCGGCTCGTCGCAGATCACCAGCTTCGGCTCGAGGATCAGCGCACGCGCGATGCCGATGCGCTGGCACTGGCCGCCGGAGAACTCGTGCGGATAACGGTTGATCAGGTTAGGCAGCAGGCCGACCTTCAGCATCATCGCCTTGACCTTGTCCTTCACTTCCTGACGCGGCATTTTCGGGTAGTAGGTGCGCAGCGGCTCGGCGATGATCTCGCCGATGGTCATGCGCGGGTTGAGCGAAGCCAGCGGATCCTGGAAGATCATCTGAATATCGCTGCGGGTTTTGCGCCAGTCGGCGTCGCTCATGCCCAGCAGATCTTTACCCAACCAGGCGACGCGCCCGCTGGTGGCCTTCACCAGGCCGATGATGGCGCGCGCGAAGGTGGATTTGCCGCAGCCGGATTCGCCGACCACGCCGAGGGTCTCGCCCTCGAACAGCCGCAGCGTAACGCCATCGACCGCCTTCAGGGTTTTCGGCGGTTGCCAGAACCACTGCTTGTCGTCATGAATGTCGAAGTGCACTTTCAGATCGGCCACTTCGAGCAGCACTTTCTTGTCGGTTACCGCTGTCATACCAACGCCTCCACCGGTTTAAAGCAGGCGCGCAGGCGCCCTTCCCCAAATTGCTCCAACGGCGGAGCGCTCGCGCACTGTTCCATGGCATGCGGGCAGCGCGGCTGGAACGGGCAGCCTTTCGGCAACCGCAGCAGGTTCGGCGGGTTGCCGGGAATGGTCAGCAACGCCTCGCCTTCAGCGTCGAGACGCGGCACCGCGTTCAACAGGCCGATAGAGTACGGGTGGCTCGGCTGGTAGAACACTTCACGCGCGCTGCCGTATTCCATGGTGCGGCCGGCGTACATCACCAGCACCTTGTTGCAGATGCCGGCCACCACGCCCAGATCGTGGGTAATCATGATGATGGCGGTGTTGAACTCACGCTTCAGCTCGTTCAGCAATGTCATAATCTGCGCCTGAACGGTCACGTCCAATGCGGTGGTCGGCTCGTCGGCGATCAGCAGCTTCGGCCGGCACAGCAGCGCCATGGCGATCATCACGCGCTGGCGCATGCCGCCGGAAAACTCGTGCGGGTACATGCGCATGCGCTTGCGCGCCTCCGGCATTTTCACCGCGTCGAGCATGCGCACCGACTCTTCGAAGGCTTCGCTTTTGCTCATTTTCTTATGCAGCATCAGCACTTCCATCAGCTGCTCGCCAACGCGCATATACGGGTTAAGCGAGGTCATAGGGTCCTGGAAGATCATCGAAATCTCTTCTGCCCGCAGCTTGTTGAGCTGATTTTCCGGCAGGTTGAGGATTTCGCGGCCGTTGAATTTGGCCAATCCGCCGATGCGGCCATTGCTGGCCAGCAGCCCCATCAGGGCGAACGCGGTCTGCGATTTGCCGGAACCGGATTCACCGACGATGCCCAGCGTTTCGCCGGCGCGCAGATCGAAGTTCAGATCGTTCACCGCCGTCACGTCGCCGTCCGGGGTCGTGAACGTGACGCGCAGATCTTTCACGTCCAGCAGCGGCGAGGTTTTGGCGCCGGCGCCGGTTTGCAGCTCAGGATGTTCAATGGTGCTCATGATTGCACTCCTTAACGATCTTTCGGGTCGAGGGCGTCACGCAGGCCATCGCCGATAAAGTTGAAACAGAACAGAGTGACAACCAGGAAACCCGCCGGGAACAGCAGCAACCACGGTGAAACTTCCATTGAGTTGGCGCCGTCGCTGAGCAAGGCGCCCCAGCTGCTGAGCGGCTCTTGCGTGCCCAGCCCCAGGAAGCTGAGGAAGGATTCGAACAGGATCATGCTCGGCACCAGCAGCGACGCATACACCACCACCACGCCGAGCACGTTCGGCACGATATGCCGCAGCACGATATTGCGCGTGGAGACGCCGCACACCAGCGCCGCTTCGATAAACTCCTTACGCTTCAAACCGAGGGTTTGGCCGCGCACGATACGCGCCATATCCAGCCACGACACCATGCCGATCGCCACGAAGATCAACAGGATATTTTGGCCAAAGAAGGTCACCAGCAGGATCACGAAGAACATGAACGGGAAGGAGTTGAGGATCTCCAGCAAGCGCATCATCACCGAATCGATCTTGCCGCCCAGATAGCCGGACATCGCGCCGTACAGGGTGCCGACGATCACCGCCACCAGCGCCGCTGCCACGCCGACCATCAGCGAGATGCGCCCGCCGATCGCCACGCGCACCAGCAGATCGCGCCCGGAGGAGTCGGTGCCGAAATAGTGCCCCGACTCGATGCTCGGCACCGCGGACATCATCGCCCAGTCGGTATCGTCATAGGCAAATTGCGACAGCATCGGCGCCAACACCACAAACAGCGTGATCAGCGCCAGTACGAACAGGCTGCTGACCGCCGCGCGGTTGTGCATAAAGCGCCGACGCGCGTCTTGCCACAGGCTGCGCCCTTCCACTTCCAGCTTCTCGCTGAAGTTTTCCAGAGCTTCGCTGTTCTTTTTAGTCAACATCATTCGCGTGCTCCAGATTAATAACGGATTTTCGGATCGATGACCGCATACAGCACATCGACGATCGCGTTGAACAGAATGGTCAGGGCGCCCACCAAAATGGTCAGGCTCAGCACCAGGGAGTAATCGCGGTTCAGCGCGCCGTTAACGAACAGCTGGCCGATCCCCGGCAAACCATAAATGGTTTCGATCACCATCGAACCGGTAATGATGCCGACGAAGGCCGGGCCCATGTAGGACAGCACCGGCAACAGCGCCGGCTTCAGCGCATGGCGGAAAATGATGCGGCGCATCGGCAAGCCTTTGGCGCGCGCGGTGCGAATGAAGTTGGAGTGCAGCACTTCGATCATCGAGCCGCGCGTGATACGGGCGATACTGGCGATATAGGCCAGCGACAGCGCCACCATCGGCAAGATGATGAACTTGGGCGCGCCGCCGTTCCAGCCACCGCCCGGCAGCCATTTCAGCGTGATGGCGAAGATCAGCACCAGCAGCGGCGCCACCACGAAACTGGGTATCACCACCCCGGTCATGGCGAACCCCATCACCGTATAGTCCCATTTGGTGTTCTGATTCAGTGCGGCGATAACGCCAGCGCTAACGCCCAGCACCACCGCCAGCAAAAATGCGGCCAGGCCGAGTTTGGCGGAAACCGGGAACGAGCTGGCGACCAGATCGTTGACCGAATAGTCCTTGTATTTAAAGGATGGGCCGAAGTCTCCCTGCGCAAGCTGCGCCAGATAATGACCGTACTGTTTCCAGATAGGATCGTTCAAATGATATTTGGCTTCGATATTGGCCATGACTTCCGGCGGCAAAGCGCGCTCCCCGGTAAAGGGGCTGCCGGGCGCCAGACGCATCATGAAGAATGAGATGGTGATAAGGATAAATAGTGTCGGGATCGCTTCCAACAAGCGACGAAGTATAAATTTAAGCATTGCCCTAACCCTGTGCGACAGCCTGATGACGGCTTATTATTCTCAACATGGGCCGGCGGCTGCGCCGCCGGCTCTTACCGTATCAATGCTTGATGATGTACAGGTTTTTGTCGTACACGTTATCAAGCGGGTCTTTGCCGGTGTAGCCACCGACGTAAGGTTTCACCAAACGGGCGTTCACGTAGTAATACAGCGGAACGATGGCGGAATCTTTATCCAGCTGAACTTCCGCTTTCTGATACAGATCGGCGCGCTCGTCTTTGGTCTTCGCGGTCAACACGTTCGCCATCAGCTTGTCGAACTCGGCGCTCTTGTAGTGCGGGGTGTTACTGCTGCTGTCGGACAGCATCATGTTCAGGAACGAGCTCGGCTCGTTGTAATCGGCACACCAGCCGGCGCGCGCCACGTCATAGGTACCCTGATGGCGGGTATCCAGGAAGGTTTTCCACTCCTGGTTCACCAGCTTCACGTCCACGCCCAGGTTTTTCTTCCAGATGGAGGCGGCGGCGATCGCCAGCTTCTTGTGCAAGTCGGAGGTGTTGTACAGCAGGGAGAAAGTCAGCGGTTTACCCGGGCCGTAGCCGGCGTCCGCCAGCAGTTTCTTCGCCACTTCGTTGCGTTTTTCCTGCGTCCAACCGAACCACTCTGGCGGGGTCAGCTTGGCGCCGTCGGTGTATGGCGGCGTAAAGCTGTAGGCCGGCAGATCGCCCTGGTTTTTCACCTTGTTGACGATAATGTCGCGGTCCATGCCCAGCTTCAGCGCTTCACGCACGCGCGCATCGGTGAACGGCGCCTTCTGGTTGTTGATTTCGTAGTAATAGGTGCACAGATAAGGATCGACGTGCACCTCTTTCGGGATCTCTTTCTTCAGCTTCTGGAACAGTTCGATCGGCATGTTGTTGTAGGTCATGTCGATTTCACCGGTGCGGTAGCGGTTAACGTCGGTCACTTCCGACGAAATAGGCAGGAACGTCACTTTATTGATGATGGTTTTGGCATTGTCCCAATATTCCGGGTTGCGCTCCAGCACGATGCGTTCGTTGACGATCCAGTCTTTCAGTTTATAGGCGCCGTTGCTGACGTAGTTGGCCGGCAGCGTCCACTTCTCGCCGAACTTCTCCACCGCGTCTTTATAAACCGGCTTCATGGCGTAGTGCGGGGTCATTTCAACCAGATAAGGCACCGGCTCGCTCAAGGTTACCTGGAAGGTGTGGTCGTCGATGGCCTTCACGCCCAGCGTCGATTTGTCTTTTTTGCCGGCGATGATGTCATCGACGTTTTCTACGTGAGCGTATTGCAGATAGCTGGCGTAAGGCGAAGCGGTTTTCGGATCGACCACGCGCTGCCAGCTGTAGACGAAATCTTGCGCCGTCACCGGCTTGCCGTTGGACCATTTGGCGTCTTTACGCAGGTGGAAGGTCCAGACTTTGAAATCCTTGTTATCCCAGCTTTCCGCAACCCCTGGCACGATAGAACCGTCCGGGCTGTTGTTCGCCAGGCCTTCCATCAGATCGCGGGTGACGTTATTTTCCGGCACGCCCTCGATTTTATGCGGATCCAGCGACTGCACTTCGGAACCGTTGTTTTTGACGATTTCTTGCTTGTCGGCCAGCTGCACGCCCGCAGGAACGTCAGCGGCGAAAGCGCCCGCGGTTGCTGTGATGCCCAGCGCGGCGATAACGCCGGCGGCAATGAGAGTTTTCTTCGTGATGTTGGTCATGCTTATCGACTCCAGTTTTTATTATCACAGGCTCTCCGTGGAGCCTGCGTTGCCCGTTAGCGGACTCTGTTTTCCCGCCGCCGCGGAACGAATGCGGCGGCCGGCCTTCCCCCATATTCCTCTGCGGTTCGACGCGAGGAATACCCCTTTTACTGCTTGATAATGTACAGATTCTTAACGTCGGTATAGTCCAGCGGATCTTTGCCGGTGAACCCGCCCACCGTCGGTTTGATCAATCGCGCACTGACGCGGTAATAAACCGGGATCAACGCGGAGTCTTTATCCAGCTGCGCTTCCGCCTGCTGGTAGAGCGCGGCGCGCGCAGCTTCATCCGGCGCCTTCAACGTCGCGGCCATGATGGCGTCGAACGCCGGGCTCTTATAAAACACGGTATTGATGCTGCTGTTGGACAACACCAGATTCAGGAAGGCGCTCGGTTCGTTGTAATCCCCGCACCAGGTGGCGCGCGCCACGTCGTATTGCCCCTGATGGCGGCTTTCCAGCGAGGTTTTCCACTCCTGATTGCGCAGCGTGACGTCGGCGCCGAGATTCTTCTTCCACATCGACGCGGCGGCGATCGCCTGCTGTTTGTTTTGATCGGAGGTGTTGTACAACAGCGAGAATTTCAGCGGTTTGGCGTCGCTGTAGCCCGCTTCCGCCAGCAGTTTTTTGGCTTCGGCATTGCGCTGTTCCTGGCTCCATCCGGCCCAGGCCGGCTGAGTGAAGTTGGCGCCTTCCGTGAAGGTCGGCGTGAAGCTGTAGGCCGGGATCTGCCCCTGGCCCATGATCTTGTTGGCGATGATGTCGCGATCCAGCGTCATTTTCACCGCCGCGCGCACGCGCGGATCGGTGAACGGCGCCCGCTGGTTATTGAGCTCGTAATAGAAGGTGCACAGATAAGGGTTAACGTGCAGCTGCTCGGGCACTTCGCGTTTCATTTTGACGTACAGATACGGCGGGATGGCGCTGTTGGTGATGTCGATCTCGCCGCTGCGGAAGCGGTTGACGTCGCTGACTTCCGAAGCGATCGGCAGGAAGGTCGCCTGATTGATCACCGTCTGCTTGTCATTCCAGTAGCTCGGGCTGCGCACCAGTACGATGCGTTCGTTCACCACCCACTCTTTCAGGCGGTAAGCGCCGTTGCCGACATAGTTGGCGGGCAGCGTCCATTTGTCGCCAAATTTCTCCACCACCGCGCGCTTGACCGGCTTGAGCGACGTGTGACTCAGCATGCTGATGAAATACGGCACCGGCTCGCTCAGGGTCACCTGCAGCGTCTGGTCGTCCAACGCCTTGACGCCGAGCGTCTGCGGGCTCTTTTTGCCGGTCAGGATGTCGTCGATATTCTCGACCTTGGTGTATTGCAGATAGCTGGCGTACGGCGAGGCGATTTTCGGATCGGCCAAACGCTGCCAGCTGTAGACGAAGTCTTGCGCGGTCACCGGGCTGCCGTCACTCCACACCGCGCCAGGGCGCAGGTGGAAGGTCCACTGCCGATAATCCTGATTTTCCCAGCGGGTCGCCGCCGCCGGCACCACATGCCCGTTGGCGTCGGTGCTCACCAGCCCTTCCAGCAGATTAAGAATGATATTGCTTTCCGGCACCCCCTCGACCTTATGCGGATCCAATGAAGCCACTTCGCTGCCGTTGTTAATCACAATATTCTGCTGCTGCGCCAATTGGACGCCGGCTGGAACCTCAGCCGCCAAACTGCTATTTACGGCGCCGACGCTCAACGCGCCGCTAATCAACAAGGTCAAAGAAGTGCGCTTCAGGGTTTGCTGCATAATCGAGGCTCCTTTTCACCGACAAGCATCGCTTATCGAAGTTTGTGAAGTGTTTATAAGAATTCTAAATAAACGGATACCAGCAAAAATCATTCCCGTTTTTGTGGCGCATTTCAGTTAATTGACCACGGGAAAGTTGCTCGGAAATTAGCAGAAGCCAAATTCCATAGCCAATAAATTTTACGAAAATGTTAAGCAATTCTCTTTTATCGCACCAAGCCTCGTCCGCCCCCTGAGATCGAGGCCGCGTGAAGGCAATCTCATAACTTTGATTTTAAAGATAAAAAAACAAAAATCATTTCATTTGAAACCGTTAGTGCAATCTCACCGCCACACAAAGAAACATTCAGTTAACAATCTGGCCATTCAAAGAACAAACACCTGCCAATGGGGCGGTTAATCACTAATAACACCTGGATGAAAGTGAGACAAGCCCCACAGAATGATGTGATTAATTTAACAACAGCTTGACCGTTGAACGGGGGCAAAAATGGCAGAAATGGGGAAGGAAAAGTGTTTGAAATAATGCTTAGCGTTTTTTTTGAGCAGCAACATGAGATTTATGCAACATAAGAGTGCAACGGCTTAAATTTTATTCACTCCATGCACTATAATAATGCGAACTAATAAATAATTTAAATTTTAAAATTAACTTTAGCCGCGCCAATAGGCGAGACGCGGCTAAACGCGGCTATCACAACAGACCGGGGAATATCGCCTTAATGCCGGTCACGATAAATTCGATTCCAAGCGCCATCAGCAACAGGCCCATGATACGGGTGATTACGTTAATGCCGGTCTGCCCCAGCAAGCGTACCAACAGCGGCGCGGCACGGAACAACAGCCAGCAACAAAATGCGAACAAAGCGATCGCCACCGTGAAGCCGAGCAGGCTTTGCCAGTTGTGATAGCGGGAACTCCAGACGATGGTGGAACTGATGGCCCCCGGCCCCGCCATCAGCGGCAGCGCTAACGGCACCACGCCGATGCTCTCGCGGATCGCGCTCTCCGATTTTTCCTGCTTGTTCTGTTTGTCTTCCCCCAGCTTGCCGCTGATCATCGACATGGCTATGGTCACCACCAGAATACCGCCGGCGATGCGAAACGAATCGATAGAGATGCCGAACATGCGCAAGATCCCTTCACCCAGGAACAACGACGTCCACAGAATGATGGCGACCGACAGGTTGGCGGTCAGGTTGGTTTTGTTGCGCCCGGCTTCCGCCTGGTAGCTGGTCATGCTGATAAACACCGGCAAAATGCCGACCGGGTTGACCAGCGCAAACAGACCGACAAAGAACTTGATAAAGCCGGAAAGATCCAACAGAGATTGGCCCACAGATGGCTCCGCATTAATCGCTATGAAAAGGTGTGCTGCCTATGCGCGCTAATGTAATGGAATTGGCGCGGGTAATCCATCCGGCCCGAGCAGCATTTTTGACTGTCAGCAAGTTATGAGACGAAACAAATGCCCTTTGTTAAAGTGATGTATGGCCTTTTGATTTTTTATGTTGAAAAAAGAGTCACCGCTCACAGTTATCAAGAATGATTCCCAACACCAGCAAGCTGAAAGGTGTCAGCTTGCACTTTTCATGATTTAGATCACAAATAAACTACCCAACAGTGGGTAAGCTCTTAGTCGTAGTCAGGGAGTAGAACAAAGTAGGTGGCCACATCGCCGGTTCCGTTCTCCTCACTGCCTGCCCCTCCGGTTGGCGTAGGGTAAAGCTCTTTAAGCAAATCAGCAGCATGCGAAGAAATAACGCGGGAATTCCCCGGTATTCGAATCACCGTTTATCCGCGTTATGACTATACTAGTGGCTCGCACGGCTTATTTACTGAAAGAGTTTAACATTATCAGGAGAGCATTATGGCTGTAACGAATGTCGCTGAACTGAACGAGCTTGTCGCACGTGTCAAAAAAGCCCAGCGCGAATATGCCAACTTCACTCAAGAGCAAGTGGACAAAATCTTCCGCGCTGCCGCCCTCGCCGCTGCTGATGCCCGTATCCCGTTGGCCAAAATGGCCGTGGAAGAATCCGGAATGGGTATCGTCGAAGACAAAGTGATCAAAAACCACTTCGCTTCCGAGTACATCTACAACGCCTATAAAGACGAAAAAACCTGTGGCATCCTGTCTGAAGATGACACTTTCGGTACCATCACCATCGCCGAGCCTATCGGTCTGATTTGCGGTATCGTCCCTACCACCAACCCAACTTCTACCGCGATCTTCAAAGCGCTGATCAGCCTCAAAACCCGCAACGGCATCATCTTCTCGCCACATCCGCGCGCGAAGAATGCCACCAACAAAGCCGCCGATATCGTGCTGCAGGCCGCTATCGCCGCCGGTGCGCCAAAAGACATCATCGGTTGGATCGATCAGCCTACCGTCGAGCTGTCCAACCAGCTGATGCACCACCCTGACATCAACCTGATCCTGGCCACCGGTGGCCCGGGCATGGTGAAAGCCGCCTACAGCTCAGGCAAACCGGCGATCGGCGTAGGTGCCGGTAATACGCCGGTGGTAGTAGACGAAACCGCAGACATCAAACGCGTGGTCGCCTCTATCCTGATGTCCAAAACCTTCGACAGCGGCGTCATCTGCGCCTCCGAGCAGTCGGTCATCGTCGTTGACTCCGTCTATGATGCGGTGCGCGAACGCTTCGCCTCTCACGGCGGCTACCTGCTGCAGGGTAAAGAGCTGAAAGCGGTGCAGGACATCATTTTGAAAAACGGCGGCCTGAACGCGGCCATCGTGGGTCAATCCGCACCGAAAATCGCCGAGATGGCAGGCATTAAAGTGCCGGCCAACACCAAGGTGCTGATCGGTGAAGTGAAGCTGGTCGACGAAACCGAACCTTTCGCGCATGAAAAACTGTCGCCTACCCTGGCGATGTACCGCGCCAAAGACTTCGAAGACGCGGTCTCCAAAGCCGAAAAACTGGTCGCCATGGGCGGTATCGGCCACACCTCCTGCCTGTACACCGACCAGGATAACCAAACGGCTCGCGTCGCCTACTTCGGCGATAAAATGAAAACGGCTCGCATCCTGATCAACACCCCGGCTTCTCAGGGCGGCATCGGCGACCTGTACAACTTTAAACTCGCGCCTTCGCTGACGCTGGGTTGCGGTTCCTGGGGTGGTAACTCCATCTCTGAAAACGTCGGACCTAAACACCTGATCAACAAGAAAACTGTAGCGAAGCGAGCAGAAAACATGTTGTGGCATAAACTTCCGAAATCGATCTACTTCCGCCGTGGCTCGCTGCCTATCGCGCTGGAAGAAGTGGCGACCGACGGGGCGAAACGCGCCTTCATCGTGACCGACCGTTTCCTGTTCAACAACGGCTATGCCGACCAGATCACCAAGGTTCTGAAGTCACACGGCATCGAAACCGAAGTGTTCTTCGAAGTAGAGGCCGATCCGACGCTGAGCATCGTGCGTAAAGGCGCCGAGCAGATGAACTCCTTCAAACCGGACGTCATCATCGCGCTGGGCGGCGGTTCGCCGATGGACGCCGCGAAAATCATGTGGGTGCTGTACGAACATCCTGAAACCCACTTCGAGGATCTGGCGCTGCGCTTCATGGACATCCGCAAGCGTATCTACAAATTCCCGAAAATGGGCGTGAAAGCGAAAATGATCGCCATCACCACCACGTCAGGTACCGGTTCAGAAGTCACACCGTTCGCGGTCGTGACCGACGACGCCACCGGACAGAAATACCCGCTGGCCGACTATGCGCTGACCCCGGACATGGCGATTGTCGACGCCAACCTGGTGATGAACATGCCGAAATCCCTGTGCGCCTTCGGTGGCCTGGATGCGGTGACCCACGCGCTGGAAGCTTACGTGTCGGTGCTGGCGAACGAATACTCCGACGGCCAGGCGCTGCAGGCGCTGAAACTGTTGAAAGAGTATCTGCCGGCCAGCTACAAAGAAGGCGCGAAAAACCCGGTTGCCCGTGAACGCGTGCACAACGCCGCCACCATCGCCGGTATCGCTTTCGCCAACGCCTTCCTCGGGGTTTGTCACTCCATGGCGCACAAACTGGGTTCGGAGTTCCACATTCCGCACGGCCTGGCCAACGCGATGCTGATTTCCAACGTCATTCGCTACAACGCGAACGACAACCCGACCAAGCAGACGGCCTTCAGCCAGTACGACCGCCCTCAGGCGCGCCGTCGCTACGCTGAAATCGCTGACCACCTCGGTCTGAGCGCACCGGGCGACCGCACCGCGCAGAAGATTGAGAAACTGCTGGCCTGGCTGGATGAGCTGAAAACAGAGTTGGGCATCCCAACCTCCATCCGTGAGGCGGGCGTGCAGGAAGCGGACTTCCTGGCGAAGGTCGACAAGCTGTCGGAAGACGCTTTCGACGACCAGTGCACCGGCGCCAACCCACGCTATCCGCTGATTGCCGAACTGAAGCAAATCATGCTGGATACCTTCTACGGCCGCGAATTCAGTGAAACGGTAGAAGAGGAAGCGGCAGCACCGGCAGCTGCCAAAGCTGCGGTAAAAAAGTCCAAGAAATAACGGTTCCGTGAACCGATGAAAAAACCCGCCGAACGGCGGGTTTTTTATTGCGCCTGACGCGCTGTTTTCTGACCCCGCCGCCAAAGCGCCTCAGCCGGCCCTGGCGACGTTTTCGGCCCTACTCCAGGGAGTGAATCGCCTCTTTATAATGCTTGCGGCAGACAGAGACATAGCTCTCGTTACCGCCAATCACCACTTGCTCGCCGGCGTGCATCGCCTTGCCATTCTCATCCAACCGCAACACCATATTGGCTTTGCGCCCGCAGTGGCAGATGGTTTTCAATTCCACCAGCTTATCGGCCCAGGCCAGTAAATATTGGCTGCCGATAAACAGTTCGCCGAGAAAATCGGTTCGCAAGCCGTAACACAATACGGGAATGTCCAGTTGATCCACCACGTCGCACAATTGTTCAACCTGTGCTTTAGTCAGGAACTGGCTTTCGTCCAGCAGCACGCAGTGCACCGGCTGCTGCTGATGCTCTTGCTGAATCATGGCGTACAACATCGAGTCATTGTTATAAAGCTGGGCCTGCGAGGATAAGCCGATGCGCGAACTGACTTTGCCCACGCCAAAGCGATGATCGATCTCCGCAGTGAACACCAGCGTGCGCATACCACGCTCTTGATAGTTATATGAAGACTGTAGCAGCGCGGTGGACTTGCCGGCATTCATCGCAGAGTAATAAAAATAAAGTTGAGCCATGGCCCCGCAACTCCGATGGTATAAGAAATATTCAAATGTTGATTAGGACGGCAAGTGTACCATAACCCGGCCCCGGGCTCAGCCCAAAGCGAGTGAATATTGCGTTCGCCGTAATAATGCGCTTTCAAGCGAAACATATCGTTCTGTCGGTACGTTCTTTTTACAGCTATTTACAGGATAATGTATGCCTGTCATCACTATTAATTCTTGCTAATGGTTATCGCACATTAATGCACAGCCGCCCTTTACCCACCGCAGGCGCGGCAGCCGTGACGGCGGCTCTGGCTATTATACTGCGGCCAATATCGGGCATTTAATCACCTTCACAAGCACCCCGACGTTTCCTGACGTGATCTTTACCAATATACCCCTATTGTTTACAATGTCTGCAGTGCCACGACGTGATTAAGCCCACAGAACTCATTGTAATATTGATATAAATTGCGGCGATAACTTATCGAGGAAAGCCTTGCGGCACGTATCTTTTAAAGCATGTCTGCTGAAATTTTGGCTTAAGCAAGATGAGGGTAATAGTTAACAGCCCTTCCTATTATTAGTCGTCCGGATCCGATTAACGGTTTCTTTAAAGGTAAATTTGAGTATTCATGTCAATTTGGCTATTGCAGAAAAGAAAAGAGCACTCTATTATTATCGAGACGCCCCCCACCAATATAATTTGAGACTAGGACAATGAGCGAAGCATTAAAGATTTTGAACAACATCCGCACTCTGCGCGCCCAGGCAAGAGAATGCACGCTGGAAACGCTGGAAGAAATGCTCGAGAAACTGGAAGTTGTTGTGAACGAACGTCGCGAAGAAGACAGCCAGGCTCAAGCAGAAATCGAAGAACGCACTCGTAAACTGCAGCAATACCGCGAAATGCTGATTGCTGACGGTATCGACCCGAATGAACTGCTGCAAACTATGGCTGCCAACAAGGCTGCTGGTAAAGCAAAACGCGCAGCACGCCCGGCTAAATACCAATATAAAGACGAAAACGGCGAACTGAAAACCTGGACCGGTCAAGGCCGTACTCCTGCGGTGATCAAGAAAGCTATCGAAGAGCAAGGTAAATCTCTGGACGATTTCCTGCTGTAATAGCGACGCAGTCCGTATCTGAAAGGCTCCCTTCGGGGGGCCTTTTCATTTTAAAGCTTATCGCTCGACTCCCGCTCTCTCTCGCCTTTTAGTAAATATCCTAATTCGCTTTTCCTTCGAGCATGAAATTTCGGTGAAAAAAAAGGGACCCTAAGGCCCCTTTATCGCATTTACACCCACGTTCAATTATTGAACCTGATAGAATGCCTTATACCAGTCAACGAAGCGCTTTACGCCCTCTTCAACACTGGTTTCCGGTTTAAAACCGATGTCACGATAAAGCTCTTCCGTATCCGCGCTGGTATCCATCACGTCGCCAGGTTGCATCGGCAGCATATTCTTACGGGCAGTCATCCCCAATGCCAGCTCCAATGCACGGATATATTCCATCAGTTTAACAGGCGTGTTATTGCCGATATTATAAACATGATACGGTGCGGAACTGGTCGCCGGCGATCCCTGTTCAACGGTCCATGACGGATCTGCCTGCGGAATAACCGCCTGCAGCCGTACAATCGCCTCGGCGATATCATCGATGTAAGTAAAGTCACGGTGCATTTCACCGTGGTTATATACATCGATGCTCTCCCCCGCCAATATGGCCTTGGTAAACTTGAACAGCGCCATATCCGGACGCCCCCAAGGACCATATACGGTAAAGAAGCGCAGTCCGGTCGTCGGGAGACCGTATAAATGGGAGTAACTGTGCGACATCAGCTCATTGGCCTTTTTAGTTGCCGCATACAGTGACACCGGATGATCAACCGAATCTTCGGTTGCAAACGGCAGCTTGCGATTCAGGCCATATACCGAACTGGAAGAGGCATAGAGCAAATGCTCAACTTTATTATGACGGCAACCTTCCAGAACGTTTAAATGGCCGATCAGGTTAGCATCCGCATAAGCCAACGGATTGACCAACGAATAACGCACGCCGGCCTGAGCTCCCAAATGAATGACTCGTTGGAACTGATGCTCGGCAAACAATGCCGCCATACCTTCACGATCGGCCAAATCCAGCTTAATAAAGCGGAATCCCGGCTTATCCGCCAGTCTGTCCAGACGGGCCATTTTCAGGCCCACGTCATAATAGTCGTTCAGGTTATCAATGCCGACAACCTGATGACCGGCGGTCAACAAACGCTCTGCAACGTGATAGCCAATAAACCCTGCGGCGCCTGTAACCAGGAATTTCATGCCCACTCCTTAAATAACCGGTTTAATCGAGGCGCCGCGGCCAATCGCGTAGTAGGTAAAGCCGCGATTTTCCAAACGTTCCGGATCGTACAGGTTACGTCCATCGAAGATCACCGGCTGCTTCAGTTCACTTTTGATCACGTCGAAGTCCGGTGCGCGGAAGTTCTGCCATTCGGTACAGATCACCAGAGCATCGGCGCCGTGCAGCGCAGCCTCTTTGGTACCCATCAGCTTCAAGTCATCACGCTGGCCATAGATGCGTTGGACTTCGTTCATCGCTTCCGGATCGTAAGCCTGAACGGTGGCGCCGGCGGCCCACAGTTGCTCCATCAGCACGCGGCTGGAGGCTTCACGCATGTCATCGGTATTCGGCTTGAACGCCAGGCCCCACAGCGCGAAGGTTTTGCCCTTCAGATCGCTGCCGAAGTAGTCTTTGATAAAGCTGTTCAGCTTGTCTTTCTGTTGGTAGTTGACCTGCTCAACCGCCTGCAGCAGCTTCGGTTGGTAACCGATCTGCTCCGCCGTGCGGATCAGCGCCTGCACGTCTTTCGGGAAGCACGAGCCGCCGTAACCGCAGCCAGGGTAGATGAAGTGATAACCGATGCGAGAGTCGGAACCGATGCCCTGACGCACTTTTTCGATATCTGCGCCCAGCATTTCCGCCAGATTGGACATTTCGTTCATAAAGCTGATTTTAGTCGCCAGCATGCAGTTAGCGGCGTATTTGGTCAGCTCCGCGCTGCGGATATCCATCATGATCATGCGATCGTGATTGCGGTTAAACGGTTCGTACAGCTCGCGAATAGGTTCGATCACATCTTTATTATCGGTGCCGATGACGATGCGCTCAGGACGCATGCAGTCTGCCACCGCCGCGCCTTCCTTCAGGAATTCCGGGTTAGACACCACGTCGAACGGCACATTGCTGCCGCGCTTCGCCAGCGTTTCCGCCATCACCTGGCGCACCTTGTCCGCCGTACCGACCGGTACGGTGGATTTGTCGATCACCACTTTGCGATCGGTCATGTGCTCGGCAATGGTGCGAGCCACCGCAGTGACATATTTCAGGTCGGCGGAACCGTCTTCATCCGGCGGCGTACCGACGGCGATGAACTGGATATTCCCGTGCGCCACGCCCGCTTTGGCATCGGTGGTGAAATGCAGGCGGCCGGCCTCATAGTTTTGCTGCACCAGCGGGGTCAGGCCCGGTTCAAAAATCGGGATATTACCTTTTTTCAGGTTTTCGACTTTTCGTTCGTCGACGTCGATGCACATCACGTCATGGCCGACTTCAGCCAGCACGGCGGCCTGCACCAGACCCACATAGCCAATACCAAAAACTGTTACTTTCATGTGAAAATCCTAGTTTTTCAAATTAAGACGAAAGATCATTCAATTACTTCTTGTCAGCGGCAACAACCTGTTGCAGCCACTGAGAAAATTCTTTGCCCAGGCTGGCATGACGCATGCCGTATTCTACAAACGCCTGCATATAACCCAGCTTGTTGCCGCAGTCATGGCTCACGCCTTTCAGGTGATACGCTTCCACCGTTTCCTGCTGCATCAACATTTCGATGCTGTCAGTCAGCTGAATTTCATCGCCGGCGCCCGGAGGCGTTTTCGCCAGCAGCGGCCAAATATCGGCGGACAGCACGTAACGACCGACGATCGCCAGGTTGGAAGGCGCTTTATCCGGCGACGGCTTCTCGACCACGCTGACCATCGGCGCGCTTTCACCAGGCTGCAGATCGACGCCCTTGCAGTCGGCTACGCCGTAGTTTCCGACATCCTTATGCGGCACGGGTTCAACCATGATCTGGCTGACGCCGGTGGTTTCGAAGCGCTGCAACATCTCGCGCAGATTGTCTTTTTTCGGATCGGCGCTGTATTCGTCAAGGATCACGTCCGGCAACACCACGGCGACCGGCTCATCGCCCACCATCGGGTAAGCGCACATGATTGCGTGCCCCAAACCTTTCGCGTTCCCCTGGCGGACTTGCATCACGGTAACGCCTTTCGGGCAGATCGACTGCACTTCATCCAGCAATTGGCGCTTGACGCGTTTTTCCAGCATCGCTTCCAGCTCGAAACTGGTATCAAAATGGTTTTCGATCGAGTTCTTGGAGGAGTGAGTGACCAGCACAATCTCGTTAATCCCTGCCGCAATGCACTCATTGACGACGTATTGGATCAGCGGTTTATCAACCAGCGGCAACATTTCTTTTGGAATGGCTTTGGTGGCTGGCAACATCCGCGTACCCAAGCCTGCAACCGGGATCACGGCTTTTCTGACTTTGCGATTTACAGCAGGCATTATTTCCTCTCTTAAAGCTAAAGCGCTCATTTTATGAGCTTGGGCTCGATATAAAAAAACCTTCGGAGTATACCAGCTTATGCGCGCCGAGCATTAGCCAGAACACAAATAGAAAACATTTAGGACTATTACCCGCTCTGATAATCGGGGGAATAAATAAACGGTTTAATTACCGATAAGTGAATAGCTTAAGATCTCGCCACTCGGCACCGATTATTCAGCGCTGAGCATCAGCCGCAATCGGCCCCCGCTCCCCCATACCTGACATTGCCAGGCAGTACAGCGTTGGCTGATCTGATTCATGTAGGTGGCGCCCAGCGTACCCAGCGGCACGCCGTTGCTCAGCTGAATTTGATTGTCGCCGGTATTGACGTTGGCGTGCAGCCCGGCGGAAACCAGAATCAGGTTTTTATTTTCGGCGTGATAATATCCCAGCAACAGGGGGAATTGCCCCTCCAATTTCCCCTGTCGCAATAATTGATTAACCTGCTTTAACAATGCCGACATTTGCGGCAAGCGATGTTGTTGATTAGCCAGATGGTCTTGCAGCAATCCATTAAATAATGCGCGCAACAGCAACGCCGCCAATACGCCATTATCGCCGGCGCGGGTGACGTCCAGACAATAGAACGCCAGATCCTTTTCTGACAGCGCTGCGATATCCAATACCAGGCCAGGATTCTCTCCCGTGGTCAACTGCCGATAATTGATCCGGCAATGCGCAATGGTCTGTTGTACCGGCGGCTGCAGCTGTTTAAGCAATTTAATCGCTTCGGAAGGATTTTTGCTCAACGCATCCCAATCTTGAAACAGCTCGACCTCTTCAATGGCTTGGGAGGTGAACATATTGGGATATAAACACGCCAACACCGCTTCACGCAGGCGATTCAGATCGGTCAGCGGCTTCAGCAACACATCCTGCACGCCCAGCCGCAATACCTTGGCGATGTCAGCCATCTTGTCGGTGGCCGAGATCACCAGCACCGGGATCTGCCCCCCCTGCAGACGCAGGTGCTCGACAAATTCAATGCCGCCCATTTCCGGCATCGCGAGATCGCACAGAATCAGATCCGGCTTGAAATCATCCACGGCACTCAGCGCCTGCAAACCGTTGGTCGCTTCGCCGGTTTCTGCGCCCAGCGAGGTCAAGTACCCGACCAGCACGGAACGAAAAACCTGTTCGTCCTCCACGATCAAGATGCGCTTGTGAGTGAGTGGTAATGCCATCAGCCGAGCCTCGTCCCTTTCCATAGTGTAATAGTGGCTCAAAAAGGTCACTTATGCTCGTCTGAAACAGACCGACCGTGCATTGCCAACCGAGAACCGATAATTATCTATTTTTTATCAACGGCAACAACCGATCCAGTTGTTTTTCCACCGCCAGCAGTCCCGCCTCGATCGCCTCTTCGGCGCGATGGAAATCCAACGTCGAAATCTGCGGACAGAAAGGTTGGATCAAGACGTCCGGCGGATCGCTCGCCATCCGCGTGCGTTTCAAACGATTTTCCAACATTTGAATCGACGTGCCCATAATCTCCATCGCCGTCGGCGCCGTCGTCGGTTTGCGCTGCCGCATTCTGCCAACCCGCTCTCGCAGACGCCCGCGCCAATTGCCTACGGGGGCATCATCCGCACTTTGGTCCTCACCGCGTACCGAGAACAGATCCTGCTGCATCAGATGCGCGTCATGCTGCAGATCGACAGCGATGACGATGTCGGCGCCGAGCGCCCGGCAGAGCGACACCGGTACCGGATTCACCACCGCGCCATCCACCAGCCAATAGCCGTCGGCCCACACCGGCGCCAACAGGCCGGGCATGCTGCAAGAAGCGCGCACCGCCTGATGAATATCGCCCTCGGTCAGCCACAGTTCGCGGCCGGTGCTGAGGTTGGTCGTCACGGCGCCGAACTTCAGCGCACACTCGGCGATGTCATTGATCTTCAACAGCTGCCCGACGGCATTAAATACGCGTTCGCCGCGCAGCAAACCGCCGCGCTGCCAGGAAAAATCCATCAACCGGATCACGTCCCAATAGCTGAACGACCGCACCCACTGCTCCATCGCCGGCAAACGATGGCTGGCGAATGCCGCGCCCACCAGCGCACCGACAGAGCAACCCGCAACGATATCGACCTCAATCCCCAGTTTCTTTAACGCATTAATCACGCCGATGTGGGCCCAGCCTTTGGCCGAGCCTGCCCCCAGCGCCAGTCCGATCTTGATTTGCCGCATAGCGCCATCCTCTCGGTAAAGGGTTGCCTCTGCTTTCAGGGTAGATTGTCACCAACGAATATTGTTAGGTAACATATGCGCTAAATTCATTTTCTGCCTCGTCTTTCAGGAGTTATTTTGCCCGAATCATGCCCATGCGGCAGCGGACTGACCTACAACGCGTGCTGCGCCCCTTTTATCAATGGCAGCCAGCCGGCGCCGACCCCGGGTCAGCTGATGCGTTCACGCTTCACCGCCTACGTTAATCATAACGTCGACTATCTGATCGCCACCTGGCACCCCGATTGCGGCGCCGAAGCGTGGCGCAATGCCATCGTCGACAGTTTTAAAAACACCGAATGGCTGGGCCTGACGATCGTGGAAGAGAAAGCCGGCCATGAAGCGGATGAGGGCTTCGTCGAATTCATCGCCCGTTTTACCGACGGTGACAGCGGTACCCCTAAGGCGATGCATGAGCGCTCACGCTTCCTTCGCCGCGATCAACGTTGGTATTATATCGACGGTACCCAACCCCAGCCCGGCAGAAATGCAATTTGCCCCTGCGGCTCTGGGAAAAAATATAAGAAGTGCTGCGGGCGCTAGCCGGCCGGCGCTTCACGTTTATGCCTACGCAGACAGGCCATTCAGTTCAGACAGGATCCCCAAGCTCATGCCACACCAAAATGTACAACGGAAAGTGTTACGCACCATCTGCCCGGACGCCAAAGGGCTGATCGCCAAGATCACCAACATTTGTTACAAGCACGAACTCAATATCGTCCAGAACAATGAGTTCGTCGATCACCGCACCGGGCGTTTCTTCATGCGCACCGAGCTGGAAGGCATTTTCAACGACAACACGCTGCTGGCCGATCTGGACAGCGCGCTGCCGGAAGGTTCACTGCGCGAGCTGCACAGCACCGGACGCCGGCGCATCGTGGTGCTGGTCACCAAAGAGGCTCACTGCCTGGGCGATCTGTTGATGAAAAGCGCCTATGGCGGTCTCGACGTTGAAATCGCCGCCGTGATCGGCAACCACGACACCTTGCAATCGCTGGTGGAGCGTTTCGACATTCCTTTCCACCTGGTGAGCCACGAAGGCCTGACGCGCGAACAGCACGACCGCGAAATGACGGCCAGGATCGATCAATATCAGCCGGATTATGTAGTGCTGGCCAAATATATGCGCGTACTGACGCCGGCCTTCGTACAACATTATCCGAATCAGGTGATCAACATTCACCATTCGTTCCTGCCGGCGTTTATCGGCGCGCGTCCTTATCACCAGGCCTACGAGCGCGGCGTGAAAATCATCGGCGCCACCGCCCACTACGTTAACGACAATCTCGACGAAGGCCCAATCATCATGCAGGACGTGATCCACGTCGATCACACCTACTCCGCCGAGGATATGATGCGCGCCGGCCGCGACGTCGAGAAAAATGTGCTCAGCCGCGCGCTGTACCAGGTACTGGCGCAGCGTGTCTTCGTCTACGGCAATCGCACCGTTATTCTGTAATCGCTCAATAAATCGGTGCATTTCGTTCAGGGATGCACCGCCAAGAATAAAAAAACGGCAAACGATTCATTTTCTGCATTTCAATGCTTTACACATC